>DENY01000141.1:10040-25271 GCA_002359825.1 Bacteroidales bacterium UBA2632 | reverse complement strand
CCAACTGAGCTACTTTCGCAATTGAAATGCAAAGATAGAATGAACTTTTGATTTAACAAAATAATAAAATCAAAAAATGAGTAGTTCAATGATTTCCATCAAATATTTTTGATCAATTTTGTCAAAATGACTCAAATATTCGCTATCCACATCCAAAACAGCTACGACTTGATTATTTTTAGTGATTGGAATCACAATCTCAGACTGAGACAATGAGCTACATGCAATGTGCTCTGGGAATTGATTTACATCTTCTACAATTATAGTTTTGTTCTCTTTCCAAGAGGTACCACACACGCCTTTTCCATAGGCAATACGAGTACATGCAATAGGACCTTGAAAGGGACCTAACACCAATTGATTGTTTCGGACAATATAGAAACCTACCCAAAAGAAATTGAATGTTTCTTTCAAGGCCGCACTCACATTTGCTAAATTAGCAATAAGATCAGTTTCGCCATCAATTAATGCATTCACCTGAGGAATCAATGAAATATATTTATCCTCCTTGCTTAAAGCGTCGTTTGGGAATATTATTTGCTCTGACATGAAGCTATGTTTTTTCTATTAAATCAAATATCATACAAATATAAAAAATATAGTCCTATTTTTTTTGAATTAGCAAAAGTTATTAGAAAATAAAAAACCACTTTGTGAATATACACAAAATGGTTTTTAAAGCTTTATTTGACTAGTATGTTATTTACCTTGCTGAGCGTCTTGAATCATCTTAGCATTTGGGAAAATAAATACTTCTACTCTTCTGTTTTGACTTTTTCCTGCAGCGGTGTTGTTATCAGCTACTGGCTGTGAAGATCCAAAACCTTGAGCTTCTAATCTGCTTCCACTAATACCTTTTGATATTAAGGNNGTAGTTATAAACCGATTCTGCTCTGCGTTGAGAAAGAGGATTATTAATCGCATCGCTACCTGAACTATCTGTATGACCGTAAATTTTTACGTCAGTGTCTGGATTGTTTCTCAATGAATTTGCAAACTTATCTAATGATGTGCGTGAATTTGCATTTAAAGTACTTGAATTTGTTGCATATAAAATACCTGATTCAAATGTTACTTTAATAGCTTCTCCTTCATTCACAGATTCAACTTGAGCATCTTCGATGGCTTCTAATTCGGCTTTTTGTTTGTCCATTTTATTTCCAATGATTGCCCCAGCAGTACCGCCAAGAACTGCACCAATACCGGCACCCCAAGCGGCGCCTTTGCCACCACCTATAATTGCACCAACTCCAGCGCCTACTCCAGCGCCAGCTCCAGCTCCGACTCCTCCACCTTTAACAGTGTTGCTAGCTCCGCAACTAGATAGAATTAATGTTCCACTCAATAGAATAGCGGCAAATAATGATAAATGTTTCATAGATAAAAATAATTTTTGTTGTTTAATATTGTTTTGATGTTAATNNGTTAATATTGTTTAGTTATTTACTCTTCGATATCGTTATCAAGCGTATCGCAGTATGATAATTCACCTTCAATCACAGCTTCGACTTGCTCTATAGTAAAGGGTTTAATGTTATCTGATTTAGCATTTTTGAAAACATAATTAATGAGATCCTCCTCATCTATTTCAATGTCATCATCAGCATCATCACTTAGATAGCCTTTATCTTCATAATATTCATAAATAAGATCGACGAGATAATTAATATCATCATCACTTAGTTGTCCTTTAAATTCATCTGGCATAGAGCTCTGAATAAATTTTACAGAGTCTTCTTCGTCGTATGTAGAACCAATATCCTTTTCACTCATATTGAATTTTGTTAAAATGTAAAATACTGTACATTGTTAAAACAAAAATCGAAAAGATAAGTTCATTTATTTGAACCTTTAAAATGATTCCCTCTTCATGATGCAGTTTAAATCAATGACAATTATTTTTAACTTAACTGATTGCATCATTAATAAAAGAACCAGAACTATTGTAGGTTCTGGTTCTTTTTATAGACATTCTGTGAAGAGAGATTATCTTCTTTTTTTAGAATTTTCTTTTGCGCGCTGTCTTACTTGTTGTTCTTGCATTTTCTGAGCTTCTTCGAGTCGAGCCATAAATCCAGATTTTTTCTTGGGCTTACGTTTATTCGCCTCCAATTTAGCTAACAGTTTTTCTTCATCAACCACTCTTCTGAAAGAAAGAGTAAGAAGAATTGTAATCAATGTTGATATAAAGTAATAGTAGCTCAATCCTGATGGGTATGAATTAAAGAAAAATAGCATCATGAACGACATCATGTAAGGCATATATTTCATTTCAGCCATTTGTTGTGACCCACCACTTGTTGCATCCATATTGAACTTAGCATACACAATGTTGGTGACAGTCATCAACAAAGTAAATATACTTAAGTGATTACCCAAATATTTAGAGATAATCGGAATGTTGCCACCCCATGAAATTAGAGCATCATAAGTAGATAAATCATCAGCCCAAAGAAAGCTTTGCTGGCGCAATTCAATAGCAGAAGGGAAAAACCAGAACAATGCAATTAAAACGGGCGATTGTAGTAACATAGGCAAACATCCACTCATGGGGCTTGCACCAGCTTTATTGTAAAGCTCCATTGTTGCTTTTTGTCGTTCCACAGCTTTGTCCTGTCCAGGATACTTAGCTTCTATTTCTTGCACCTGAGGTTTCAACACCCGCATCTTGGCAGATGACTTATACGACTTGAAAGTTAATGGTGCAATAATAAGTTTCACCAACAATGTCAACAAGAATATAATCAATCCCATACCCCAACCCATCGATAAGAAGAAGTTGAAAATAGGTATTACGAAAAATTTATTTATCCAACTCAACCAGTTCCAGCCTAAATTAACCATTTGCTCCAAATGAAGTTGATCTGCTTTAGCTATATTTTTGTTCAATGCCTTCATAGAGGTATAGTGAACAGGGCCTAAGTAATATCGGAAACCTGCAAACAGTTGTCCTGATTCGTTTACAGAAACTGGCGCCCACATTTCGGCCCCATAATCTTTAAGATAGCCCTCAGTCTCTATACTTTTAGTTGATAGTATTGTGTTGGTGAACGGTCTATCAGCAATAAATGTAGAAGTAAAGAATTGATCTTTGTATGCAAACCAATGAATTGGCTCGCTGTATTCTTCGGTCTTATCTTTATTCTCCGACATTTTCTTCACATCCATCCCTGCATATTTATAGTGAATGGTTGCATATCTGTTTTCAAATTTTCGACCTTTCTCTTGTTGACGAAGCCTTTGTTCCCACTTTATACGAAAGTTTTGCAAGCTTTCTGCATGCAATTCATTGGCCATACCATTAACTCGAATATCAAAATTGATAAGATAGCCCGATTTGGGTAGCGTATAAACAAAGTCAACATACTGATTATCGGTGTATCCCAAACGCATTGTTAAGGTTTTTCCATTGTCAGATAAGATTGGAGTGAATGTTTCAGACTCTGTGTTTAATCTCACACTCCTTTTATTGAAAAGCTCTAAATTGAATCGAGCTTCATCCCCTTTAAATAGAAACAAAGTGTCTTTATCATATCTTTTAAAGTCTTTCAATTCGGCGGAGTACATCCATCCCCCTTTTGTCGAAACTTTCAAACGAAGATCTTCATTTTCAATTGTTATAAATTCTTCGGGTAAACGCCTGCTTACAGCAAGTGCTGTTGTGTCAATTGCTTGCTCAACTTTTTCAACTTCTAGAGTTGTTGTATCTTCTGAAATAGAAGTTACTCCACCAAAAAAATCGGAAAGAACATCCGAAGAATCTACTTTAGCGTTGTTTTTTTCAGTTGAGCCTTCATCTTGCAATTTGGCTCGCAAAGCATCAACTTGCTGTATTGAGTCTTGCATTCTTTGACGATTAGCAAGTTCCTCTGGATTAGGACGCTGAGTAATCATAAAAGCAATCATCACTACTGCGATGAGGAGAAATCCAATAATAGTATTTTTATCCATTTGTATTTTATATTGCAGCTACTATATGAAAAGATAAACTGCTATTCTTAATTTACTTCTTGTTGTTATTTTTAATTATTGCAGACATAAAACTCATAAAAAGAGGATTAGGAGAAATTACTGTGCTATTATATTCGGGATGAAACTGAGTTCCAACAAACCATTTTAATGATGGCACTTCTACTATTTCAGCTAAGTCGGAATCTGGATTTATGCCAGTAATCAACATGCCATTTTCCTCAAATTGTTTTTTAAACTCGTTGTTGAATTCAAAACGATGACGATGTCTCTCTTGTATAAGTTCTTTTCCATATGCATTATATGCAATTGAATCTTTTTTAAGCAGACAATCATAAGCTCCTAATCTCATTGAAGCTCCCATGTTCGTTATACTTTTCTGTCCATCCATGATATCGACAACCCTATAAGGAGTCTTGGAGTCCATCTCTGTTGAATTTGCACCCTCCAGTCCTAAAACATTACGCGCATACTCTACCACCATACATTGCATTCCCAAACAAATACCAAAAGTTGGAATATCCCTTTCTCTCGCGTAAGTAATAGTTGTAAACTTACCGTCAATACCGCGTTGACCAAACCCTGGAGCAACAATAATACCATCAGCATCTGCAAGTAGTGCTGCTACATTCTCTTCTGTAATATCTTCTGATTGAATAGCCTCAAAAACTAGTTCGCGATCATGATAAATTGCAACCTGTGATAATGATTCGTTAATGGATTTATAGGCATCTGGTAACTCAGCGTACTTACCAACTAATTTAATAACGACCTTTTCTGTGGCATTACGTCTTTTTTCAAGAAATTCAATCCATGGTTTCAATTCTGGCTTCTCTCCGATTGGCATACCTATTTTTCTAAGTACAACCTCATCCATTGATTGCTGTCTCATCATCAAAGGCACTTCATAGATAGTAGGGACATCAATTGATTGCATCACTGCATCTTGCTCAACATTGCAAAAAAGAGCTACTTTACTCAATATCTCATCATTCAATTCTTTTTCTGTCCTCAACACCAACATATCGGGTTGAATTCCCTGAGATTGAAGTTCTTTGACTGAATGTTGTGTTGGTTTTGTTTTCAATTCACCTGCCGCTGCAATATATGGAACAAATGTTAGGTGAATTACCAAACTTTTATTTCCTAATTCCCAACGTAACTGACGCACACTTTCTAAAAAAGGAAGTGACTCTATATCACCAACAGTTCCTCCGATTTCTGTAATCACAAAATCAAACTTGCTCTTTAAGCCCAGCTGTTTTACATTTCTTTTTATCTCGTCAGTGATATGCGGAACTACTTGTACGGTTTTCCCTAAATAGTCACCTTTACGTTCTTTGTTTATAACATTCTGATATATTCTACCAGTTGTAATATTGTTCTCTTTGGTAGTTTGAATATTCAAAAACCTTTCATAATGACCTAAATCCAAATCAGCCTCGTGTCCATCAACAGTAACATAGCATTCACCGTGTTCGTATGGATTAAGCGTACCTGGATCTACATTAATGTATGGATCAAATTTCTGAATGGTTACTTTGTAACCCCTTGCTTGTAATAGTTTACCAAGCGAAGCTGCTATTATCCCCTTTCCTAAAGAAGAAACAACCCCACCAGTAACGAAAATATATTTTGTATCAGCCACAATAAAGAATTTTAGAACGTTTTTTTAAAGGTGCAAATGTACAAAAAAAAAAGCAACCTCTCATTTTTTAATATGATAGAAAATAAAGCAATATAAAACAGTGAAATAAAAGACGAAATATTCCTCCGTCTTTTGTTATACTGTAATTACAGTTTAATTGAGTTTCAAAGAGTTTTGATTGTCCTTATCCACTGTCAGAAAATCTTGATGAAAATCTATTAAAGCCATATTTTCGCATTTCACTATCTTAGCAGGATAATTTTGAACAATTGAGTAATTGTGGGTTGACATGATGACGGCAGTTTCTTTTTGAGAAATAGAATGTAGCAACTCTACAATCTGATTACCTGTTTCTGGATCAAGATTGCCAGTAGGCTCATCTGCCAATATTAAAGCGGGAGAGTTCAATAAGGCGCGTGCAATAACTATGCGTTGCTGTTCTCCTCCCGAAAGTTCGTGAGGCATCTTATATGCTTTATTTTGCATATTCACTTGCACCAACACCTCGTTTATTCGGTCCCTTATAACTTTTTTATTCTCCCATCCCGTTGCACGCAAAACAAACTCCAAGTTTTTTTCTACCGATCGATCAATCAATAATTGAAAATCTTGAAATACGATTCCTATCTTTCTTCGAAGAAAGGGTATATTTTTTCTTTTGAGTGTTGCGAGATTATAATCAAAGACCTGCGCATCTCCTTCTTCAATGGGTAGTTCTGCATATATACTTTTTAAAAGTGTGCTTTTACCCGATCCAACTCTTCCAATTACATATATAAAGTCGTTTCGCTTTACCTCAAAGTTTACGTCTTTGAGAATAGTATTTTCTTCAATATTTAATGATACATTTCTGTATTTGACGATTGATTGCTCTTCCATGTTTACTTTATAAATTTTATGGAAAGTGGGTATTTCCAATATTCTCCATTGCTTGCTTTTATAGCTGCAATAATAATAGCTACTGCATATACACCAAATAGAACAACAAGCAGTGGTATTCCTACTATAATAATAGTCAATGCCACAGCATAAATAGCATAACTTATTGAAAAGTTTAGAATATTTTTACCGTGAATATCTACTGCTGTATTTTTATCTTTGTTTGTTGTCCACATAAGAATTGGAACTATAACTCCTATTACAGGAATCACCCAAATGAGAAGTTGTGATAGATGCATAAGTAATAAGTAAGTTTTTTCTGATAAACCAAACAATGGTTTTTTCGTAAAATCAGAGTAAGAGTTATTATCTTCTGACAAAATCTTAGCTTTTTCACGTTGAAACTCTTCTTCTGTTATACTTCCTTTTTCTCTTAATTCATCTAATATCTTAAGATTTTCGTATTTCATAGCTTTTCAAGTTATTAATCATTACTTACTTTACTAAGAACTCAATAAATTATCTATTAAATCAACCATCTTCATGAATTCTTCCATTTCAAATAGACGGGTCAACATTACAATTCTACCATCTTTGCCAATAATTACATTACGAGTAATACCTGCATCTTTTTTTGCGTATAATGAAAATATTTCGGCATCAGGATCAAGACCAATGGGATAGGTAACGCCCGTTTTTAGAATAAGCTCTTCAACTTTCTCTATTGGTTCTTCTTAATCTACTCCATATAGAACAAAATCGGGGTTGTTTCGATGCTTACTCCAGATATCCTTTTCAATATGTGGCATTTCTTTACGGCAAACTCCACACCAACTTGCAGTAAACTGCAACATTACAACTTTGCCTCTTAGTGAAGATAGTTTTATCTTGTCTCCGTTTGACAAGCTCATTTCAAAGTCGGGAGCCATATCGCCCACCTTTACAATATAGTCTCTGTCATCATCTACTATTTGAGCTAAAGAATCATTGCTAGATGCTACTTCAATTGACTCCTTGGCTCTTTCATCGTTTTTATGGGAGCATGCATATGAAAGAATAAAGGATAAGCTAATTATAGATATATGATATATTAAACGCATAATTATTAAGTTTAGGTTACTGTAAAGATAATTTTATTTACTGTTTTTGCTTCATTCTCATATATGTAAATGCAATAATTGTTGCTGTAAGTGATCCCAAAAAATCTGCGAAAAAATCCATCCAATCTCCTGATCGAGAAAAATAGTGCTCTTGAACAATCTCAATTAAGCCCCCGTAAATTACAGGGATTATAAATCCAAACAACAGCCATCTAAATCTATTGGGTTCACCTTTATGTAAACGAAAATAATCAAAATAAATTGCACCAGAAAGAGCAAAAAACATTCCGAAATGGGCTAATTTATCAAATTGCAATAGTTTTTTTGATCCAGGAATTGAATCAACATTTACTATACAGGTTAAGTAGAAAATAACGAGCGCTATTATACCTGGTAAAATTACATATCGTATTGATGAACGCATAATGTTTAATCTAAATTGGTTCTTGAAAAACGGCATAAAGGTAGTAATTTTAAAAACATATAACTAAAACAGAAGGCCGATTTCGTAAAAAAGTAGTTCCTTTGTTATATAACAAGGAATAATATACTCAACATATCGAAAACTACTTTATAATGAAAAAACTCTTACTTATTGTAATCAGTACAATTATTTGCTTATCGACTTTCGCATCAAGTCAGAAACCTATAACGAGCGATCGATATTTTAATATAAACAAAAACATAGACATTCTCACTACAATATTGAAAGAGATTGATTTATTTTATGTAGATAGCTTAGAAATTGACAAAGTTGTGAATAAAACAATTAATTCAATGCTAACACAACTTGACCCATATACCAATTATATTACCGAGGAAGATATGGGCGACCTTAAGTTTATGACTACAGGTGAATATGCAGGAATTGGATCAATAATTTCTTATAAAGATAGTAACGTAATAATAAACGAACCTTATAAAGGTCTTCCCGCCGATAAGAGTGGGTTGAAAGCAGGTGACGTTATTCTTAAAATTGATGAACAAGATGTTAGCAAATTCAACGTACAGCAAGTAAGCGACTTACTCAAAGGAAAACCCGGTTCAACTCTCGAAATAACAATTAAACGACCTGGGGAAGATAAAAATAGAAAGATTGAAGTTGTTCGAGAAAAAATAACAATCCACCCTATCTCTTATTCAGCAGTAGTAGATAACAACATAGGTTACATGCACTTTGGAACCTTTACTGAAAATGGCGCACAAGAGGTTAAGAACACAGTAAATGATTTGAAAGAAAAAGGTGCAACATCACTTATCTTAGACTTGCGAGGCAATGGCGGTGGAATAATGGAAGAAGCTGTGAAGATTGTAAACATTTTTGTTCCAAAAGGTCAAGAAGTTGTATCTACTAAAGGTAAGATAAAGCAATGGGATCGTGTATTGCGCACCACAGAGCAACCTGTTGATAGTTTGATTCCGCTAATAGTGATGGTAGATAACTCCTCAGCGTCCGCATCTGAGATAGTAGCAGGCACACTGCAAGACTTAGATAGAGCTGTCATTGTGGGGGATAGATCTTTTGGTAAAGGCTTGGTGCAAACGGTAAGAGAATTACCCTTTGGTGGCAGTTTAAAAGTAACTACCNNACACCCAGCGGACGTGGAATACAAGCACTAGATTATACACATAGAAATCCTGATGGAAGTGTTGGCAGAATTCCAGACAGCCTCACAACAGTGTTTCACACAAAACATGGAAGAGAAGTAAGAGATGGAGGAGGAATAACCCCTGATATTTCAGTAGAAGAAACAAGACCTGGCACCATATCTTTTTACTTATTAAATGAGAATGTTATCTTTGATTACGTTACGCAATGGGTTCAGAACAAACCTAGTATTCCTTCAGTAAAAGAGTTTACCTATTCAGATGAAGAATACGAAAAATTTAAAGACTACGTTAAATCTATTGATTTTGAATATGACAGAATCAGCGAGAAAACTTTAGAGTCATTAAAAGAAGTAATGGATTTTGAAGGTTATATGAAAACCGCATCGGATGAATTTAAAGCTCTTGAAGACAAACTTGTTCCTAATTTAGACAGAGACTTAGAGACTTTCAAATCTGAGATTAAAAGATTAATTTCAAGTGAGATAGTGAAGAGGTACCATTATAAGGCAGGAGCAGTTGAAGAAAGTCTTAAAACAGATAAAGGTTTTGAGAAAGCAATTGAAGTGCTAAAAGACAATATTGTGTATGAGCAGACATTGAAGCCACAACCTAAAAACATGCCCTCAGGAGAAGAGATAAAAGAAAAATTAGAGAAGCAATATTCAACCGAAGGATAATTCCTTCACAGCGGAAGAGTTGTAATATTTGAACTAACAAGGTTTTAAAGGGCAAACAAAAAAAGCTGTACTTTATTAAAAGTACAGCTTTTTTTATGCTAAAATATTGATGAGCTTGACTGATTTTTTTGTTTTAAACAATTGCACTACCAATAAGGAACACGCCCGCTAATGCTACAATAGCATAAAGCTCTGGGAATACTGCCAAAACAAGAGTGTTTGTAAACACATTGTGTCCTTGACCAATAGCAGCAATACCATTAGCACAAACTTGTCCTTGACGTATTGCTGAAAACAGACCAATAAAGCCAAGTGCCAAACCTCCTGCTAATACAGCGGCAGCTTGATGAATAGTGATATCTGGGGTAAGTACTCCAAATATAGTTTGAAACATGAAGTAACCAGCAAAGCCGTAAAGACCTTGAGTCCCTGGTAGAGCTGTAAGCACTAAGAAATTACCAAATGCACCATCGTTTTTCTTCAAAGCACCTACTGCTGCATTACCAGCAATTGTTACACCGTATGCACTGCCAACTCCGGATAGAATGAGCATAATTGCAACGCCCATATAAGCTAATAAAAGATTTAATTCCATAATTGATTGAATTTATTTGATTTTATAATTTGATTTATGTAAATGGTTGATATTTTTGACCGCCACCGTTAAACTCAGAATTTTTGAAGAACTCAACAAAAGTCAAACGCATTGGATGTACAATAGCTCCTAAGGTATTCATGAATATATTGATGCCATGGCCTATAATGAATATCAAAATGGTTACAAGTGGTCCTAAAATAACATTATCGGGGCTCATGCCCACAGCTAAATCTGTAAACACCATAGCGAGAATACCTCCTGATAAACCTAGGGCAAATAAGCGAACATAAGATAATATGTCACCCAAAAGACCAGTAGCCATATTATATGTATCCCACAATCCAAGTCCTAAGTTCAAAAACACATTTTTACCAGGAGAGTTAAATAAAAATATTGCTACACCACTTATTCCTAATATAATTAAGTGAATTGTTCCTCCCATAGGTAGAACATCTGGGAGCAAAGCTGAAATATAAAAACTAAGTAGTAGAACAATCCAACCTATAGTAGAAACTCCATACATGAATCCAAACTGAATAGCTCGATTAAACACTTTAATTATCATTCCAAAGATTACCTGAATACCTCCCAAAATTAATGCTAGATTAAACATCATATCATTATCGAAGAAAATTCGATCTCCTAGTTTTTTAGCAATAGGTATGTCAAGTTCATACAGNNTCCAGTAAGAAATCCTGTAAAAAAAGCAGACGCTCCTAAGACTTGCACCAAAGTCAATATCGATTTAAGAGAATCGCCCATAGATGACTTTTTTATCATCTTTACGACGGTTGCTACCAAAAACAAAAACAAACCGTAACCAATATCTCCCAATGATAATCCAAAGAATATCATAAAGAATGGTGCAAAGTATGGAGTTAAGTCCAGCTCATTATATTTTGGGAGCATATACAGCTTAGTGATAGGCTCAAAAAGTTCGAAAAACTTATTATTATCAAACATAATAGGCACATCATCTTCTGGTGTTGGATCAGCTACTTCGTAATATGCTTCTTTTGATTCAAGATAGGATACAATTTTGGACTCATTTTCTTTAGGTGCCCAACCTTGCATCATCATCAATTTATCATCAGCAACACGATTAGTGTTGAGAACAACATTTTTCAAAGATATCTTAGACTCTAAGTCAGCTATTGCTGCATCAACGGAAGGTATATCCGCTGAAAGAGCTTTCAGTCTCCCCTCTTCTTTGTCAAGCTTCGCCTTTATAGATTTTATCAGATTTGATAAATCATGATGCGAAACATCGGGAAGTTTCACGGGCTCTAATCCTAATTCTTCTGCAACATTATCTTGCTGCGTTACGGCTATAAAATAATAGCGTGTAGCTTCATTTATCAAAATAGCATTATACTCTTTTTCCCATTCAGGATTGTATGCGCTTTTTTGAATTGAGAAGAAATCTATGTTGTTACCTGCTTGTTGTAATTTCTTTATTATTTCTGTATCAAAGTTTCCCCAAGGCTCTAGAACCTCTAATTCTTTAGAGCTCACCTGCAACTGTTGATTGATAGTTGCAATTTGTTCTTGAATATCTTCTATCTTTTGAGGTATCTCGTAACCTAGTTTTACATCAACTTCATTGTGCGGTATTTCTTCCTTATCATCTGAGATTGATTTTTGCAATATCTTTTTTGATTCTTGCAACTTCTTCAATTGACTTAAGTATTCTTCGAGCTCATCATTATACTCAATTTCTTTCTCTTGTTGAGCAACATGAATAAGTCCTAAGTCACGTAAATCTTGCAAGAAAACATCATAGTCATTATGATAGATCAAAAAAGAAAACTTCCTCATTTTTTTTACCATATCGAATCCTCCTTTTCTGCTCTTGCATCTTTTTTAGAACGCATAATTTTTTGTGAAGACTTCGAAAGGTTTTCCTCATCTTCGAGATACCGCTTAATCTTTAAGATGGCATCTTCATAGCCTGGAATCTGTACTTTCTCAAAAAGATTTACTTTTTGAGTTGTCTTTTTTCTCGCATACTCCAACTTTCTAAGTTTGAGTTCAAAGAAATCACGCTTTATTCCTATTTCTCCTAAACGCTGTAATAAACTCACTCCGTCCAAAAACCATTTGGGTCTATTGAAAACGCTAAACTGTTTGGTTTCAAACTCTACCCCCTCCAACACATGGATGGGTACACCAGCAATTTTCTTTGTAGAAAGATTTACATCTTTTACTCGTATCAATGTTGGGTCGAACTCTGTCCATAAACCCACCATCTTATCATACGAGCCTATTTGGCTTTCCAATTCATTGTCTAGTTCCTCTATTTGGTCTTTGGCTTTTTTCACCTCCATACGCAGTGCACTCTCTTTGCTCTGAAGAGTTGGGAGAGCACGTAGCCTCATCTTGAGACTTTTCTCAAGAGCTTGTTGCGATGTTTTATTATATTGAAATTTTATAGCCATAAATAATTTACTTTCCTATTCTTGGTGTTCTCCTTCAACCACTTTTTTTTCAGATGTCCAATATTTGTTCACCATTTCTGTTTTCATATTCACCTCTTCAGGTCTAAAGTGACTAGAAAACAGTCCCCAAGTAGTATCAAGCATTTCTGTAGTATCTAAATTTACATCAATAGCCAATATATATTCAGAATATTCTTTTGCGAAATCTAGAGTACGTTTGTCATAATCTGTGAGATCAAAACCGTTCTCCATTTTCGTTTTGGCATTGGCGGCATCAGAGTAAAGCCTTACAGCAGCATTCATCACTTGTGGATGATCTTCGCGTGTAACTTCACCTTGCACCAATTGTTTCAGACGTGAAAGTGAACGGAAGGGGTCAACAATTACTTTACCAATATCACTATCTGTACGCAAGAACAACTGTCCTTCGGTAATATAACCTGTATTGTCAGGCACTGCATGTGTAATATCACCACCTGAAAGAGTTGTCACTGCAATAATTGTTATGGAGCCACCAGCAGGAAACTGTACGGCTTTCTCATATATCTTAGCCAAGTCCGAATATAATGAGCCTGGCATCGAGTCTTTCGATGGTATCTGGTCCATACGATTTGACACAATTGCTAAAGCATCAGCATACGAAGTCATATCCGTTAATAGAACCAATACATTTTCGTTTTTATCAACTGCAAAGTATTCTGCAGCAGTCAACGCCATATCAGGCACCAACAAACGTTCTACGGGTGGGTTCTCTGTTGTGTTTACAAAACTGATAATTCTATCCAATGCTCCTGCATTACTAAACACATTTTTGTAAAACAAATAGTCATCGTTAGTCATACCCATTGCTCCCAAAATAATCTTATCAGCTTTTGCACGCAGTGCAACTGTCGCCATTACTTCGTTAAATGGTTGATCGGGGTCGGCAAAGAAAGGAATCTTTTGTCCCGAAACTAGTGTATTGTTTAAGTCGATACCCGCAATACCAGTAGCAATTAGTTTTGAAGGTTGTGCTCTACGAACAGGGTTTACTGATGGACCACCAATTTCGCGCTCCTCCCCTTCGGGGATTGGACCACCATCAATGGGGTTTCCCAACGCATCGAAGAAACGACCAGCCAACTGCTCGCTCACTTTCAATGATGGGGCTTTGCCCAAGAAAACAACCTCAGCGTTGGTAGGGATACCTTCTGTACCTCCAAAGATTTGTAAAGTTACTTCGTCTTCAATAATCTTTACTACTTGTGCCAATCTGCCATCAACAGTTGCCAGTTCGTCATAACCCACATTTGTAGCCTTCAGACTACAAGTAGCCTTTGTAATTTGGGTGATTTTAGTGTATATTTTTTGAAATGCTTTTGCCATAATTATACAAGCTTCTGCTTTAGTTTTTAGTGTTGTTGCTATGCGCTTTAGTTTCCAATAAGTTTTGAAGTTCTTTATAGTATTCTTTAAACTTATCAGACTTAAACTCTGCGTAATTCATTTGCCTGCAAATATTGATTACATCTTTGAAATAATCTGCAACTTTATTGAAGTTGTCAAATTTGAAATCGGTACGACAAATATCGGTGACCATATTTAATATATATTCTTGACGTTCCAATGGAGTTACTGCATCAATTGGGTCGAATGCATCTTGTTGGAGAACAACAAAATCAATCAATTCTGATTTCCAATAAGTAACGTGATACTCAACAGGAACACCATCATCTCCCAAAATATTTATTTGCTCAGCAATCTCTTTTCCTCGCAACAGGTGTAGTTTTGCTTCATTTATTTTATCCAACCAATCATCCGAAATACGTTCTTTGATATATTCTTCAAATTCAGGGTACTCTATGTATTTTGAATAGGAGTCAATTGGGTTAACAGCAGGATAACGTTTTTTATCGGCACGATCTTGCTCCAATGCATAAAAACAACGAGCTACCTTTTTAGTGTTCTCTGTTACGGGTTCTTTCAAGTTACCTCCAGCAGGAGAAACTGTACCAATAAAGGTAATAGATCCAGATTCATTGTTATTTAGAATAACGTGCCCTGCCCTACTATAAAAGTTAGAAATAATAGATGACAGGTCCATTGGGAAACCATCGGGCCCTGGAAGCTCTTCCAATCGGTTACTCATTTCACGAAGAGCTTGTGCCCAACGAGAAGTAGAGTCAGCCATCAACAACACCTTCAATCCCATTGCCCTATAATACTCACCAATGGTCATGGCTGTATACACAGATGCTTCACGCGCTGCAACAGGCATATTAGATGTGTTGGCGATAATGATGGTACGTTCCATCAATTTACGGCCTGTGTT
>DENY01000141.1:0-9965 GCA_002359825.1 Bacteroidales bacterium UBA2632 | reverse complement strand
TAGGAATAAACCCAGTACCGCCTTCCACAATTGGGTTCAAAGTATCAATGGTTCTTACACCTGTTTCAAGTAGTTTGTACGGACGAGGTTTGTGTTTGAAGAAAGTGATAGGTTGTTTCACAGGCCAACGTTGAATCATGTTGAGTTCAATCTCATTGCCATCCTTGTCTTCAACAACGGCCATAATATCATAGATATTATATTCACCTTCTGCAGCCACACTTTTCACCGTGTACTCGCCTTCCATTTTGAAGGGGAGCATTATTTTGTGTGGTTGAAAGTTTTCATCAACTTCACCTAACCATGCTCCAGCAGAAACTTTATCTCCTTTTTTAGCCAAAGGTTTGAAACGCCACAGTTTTTCTTCATTCAGAGGAAATGTATATTGTCCTCTCTTCAAGAAAACACCCTCCATTTTGTCAAGATCATTCTGTAGTCCGTCTAAGTTTCGCTCCAATAACCCAGGTCCTAATACTACTTCGAGCATATGCCCCTCAAATTCCACCTCAGCATTAACAGCCAATCCTCGGGTGCTCTCAAACACCTGTACATAAGCACTTTTACCAACTACTTTAATAACTTCTGCCATTAGTTTTGTATCATCCAAAACTATATAAGCAATTTCGTTTTGCGCTACAGGACCATCTACTTCAACTATTACTAAGTTGGAGATAATTCCTTTTACAATTCCTTTTGTTGACATATATATGTGTTGTTTCTATTTCCTTTTTTTATTATTACTCTTCATCGGGCACTTTTACGTCTTTCTTCATATTGGCTATGAGTTCGCGAAATACGCGTTCACCTTCCTCAGCATTAAGTTGTACCCAACGCTCCAAGATTTGCAACTTGCACAAATAAGCAAAAAGATATTCAATATTGAAATAATCAAAGACCGTGTTTTCTTCCAACCAATCCCAGCGAAACTTATCAATTTTACGCTCCCGCTCATATATATCAGTTTCTTCTGATATCTTTAGTATAGCATCGTAGTAATCTAATTCTTGTTCGAGTCCAAAATCTCGTGAGTTTGCATTGGCTCGTATTGTATTTGCAATAGGGTTGTTACTCACCACCACTTGCTTTACCTCCAATCCATACTTGCGACTATAGATAGCTGCTAACAAGTTGCCTATGTTTAAGTTTAATGTGAACCACTGTGATACTAATGTGTTTTTCACTTCTGTACCATAGTCCATATATAGAGCAGTAAGTAAATTCTCCCAGTTAGTATTTTCAGACTCAGCATCTTCTTTCAACCATTGCTTGATGAATATTTCAAAAATATTGGGAATGTCTTTGTTTTTCAATTCCTCTTCTTTTTTGATAGATTCAATGGTGCTCAACATTTCTTCACGAGAGAAGACACTTGTTTTTTTAATCTCAGCTTCTTTGTCTGAAAGAAGTTTGAGCAAGTTTTCTTTGTCTGCCTCAAGAAAGTATTTATCAATCAACTTTTTATCGTATGGCTTTAGCTCTTCATACAAAATCTCTTTAAATTCGGAGACTGTAAATGGGAGTTTTGTGCTGTCGAACGAGAAATCAGGCAGACCTGCTACAAAATAATAGTATTGATTTTTAAACATAGAATAACTTTAGTGGATTAGAATAAAAGAATTTAGAACAATAGCTTTTGAATTTGAGGACGTAGAAACTCTTTGAAATATTCTATAAACTCCTCTTCGCCAAACTTCACCTTATAAGTCCCATCTTCGGGTGCAATCTCAAATCCGGTTTCTATTCCGTTCACCGACTCTATTTTCAGCTTATTGGCGAGAAGTGATTTAGCATTGGCTAGAATATAATTCTCCAATTCATCTTTGTTTTCTACACTCACAACCATTGTTTGTTTTTCTGTCCAGTTTTGCATAAGATTGGTTATAAGTTTTTGCATAAACACTTTATCTTCTATGGCAGCTTTCACACTAGATGTAGCCAATTTTTCGGTTATAATATTCGTAACCTCGGTTTTCAAACCTTCCAATGCTTGCGAAGCATATAGTTTAAGTTCTGACTCGGCATTATTGTTTACTTCTGTAGATTTTTTCTTTGCAGTATTTATTATTTCTTGAGCCTTGCTGTGAGCATCATCAAGTATTTGCTTTTCTTTCTTTTCTGCATCCGCTATAATCTTTTCTGCCTCGGCATTACCTTTTTTCACTCCCTCTTCATAGAGTTTAGAAGTGAGCTCTTGAATTTTATCCATAATATTATTGTGCTGTTATTTTTTGAATTGTCTCAAAGAAAATAAATCTCTATCCACAAAGATATAAAAATAAATTATCCTTAAAGGAGATATGTATAGCAAAATAAGTTATAAATAGAACGTTTCTTATATTTAACACAATAGAAAGTGTTATTTTTGCATGATGGATAAAAGAATATTTCGACTAGCCCTACCCAATATTATATCTAACATTACCGTACCTATGCTGGGAATGATAGACATAGCTATTGCAGGGCATTTAGGTTCTGCCATATATATAGGAGCCATAGCCTTGGGAAGCAATATTTTCAACATGGTCTATTGGAATTTTGGATTCTTGAGAATGAGTTCTAGTGGATTCACAGCTCAAGCATATGGTGCGCGAGATTTTAGCGAAGCTATGAACGTGCTTATACGATCACTATTGCTAGCTTTTGGTTTTGGAATACTTCTACTGATGTTACAAGTGCCCATTGAAAAGATTGCAATTAGGTTTATCAAATCGGGACCTGAAACCATCGAAAACGTTCAGTTTTACTTCAGAATATGTATATGGAGTGCACCTGCAGTACTTGCAGTATATGCTTTTAAGGGATGGTTCATTGGCATGCAAAATGCAAAGACTCCAATGGTGATAGCCATTATCAATAATGTGCTAAACATTGTATTGAGTTTTATCTTTGTATTCGGATTCGATATGAAAATAAAAGGAATCGCTTTTGGAACAATGCTGTCACAACTAATCACCTTTGCAATTTGTATTGCTATGTGGTTTCGCTTTTATAGTAGAATGACTAAGTATATTAATCTGAAAACTGTATTAGACACGAGTGCCCTCAAGGCTTACTTTAAAGTAAATGGTGATGTTTTTATTAGAACATTCATGCTAACGCTCGTCACTACATTTTTTACATTTGCATCTTCTGGGATGGGCGAGACCATTCTTGCGGTTAATGCTTTGTTGATGCAGTTCTTTATGCTCTTCTCTTATTTTATGGATGGATTTGCTTATGCAGGAGAGGCACTCACTGGTCGTTTCATAGGTTCAAGAAACCATTTGTTGTTGCGCCATATGATCAAAAGGCTTTTCTTCTGGGGACTTGTTGTAAGCGCAGCATCAGCAATCATATACATACTATTTCCCAATCAAATATTGCAAGTCCTCACCAACAATGAAGAAGTGATTGCTATGACCAAATCATTTACTTTTTGGACAATCCTGATTCCAATCACTGGATTCGCAGCTTTCCTCTGGGACGGCATATATATAGGAGCCACTGCATCAGAAGAGATGCGAAATGCCATGGTGATATCAGCCATCACATTCTTTGTGTGTTACTATTCCTCTAAGTCTCTTTTGGGTAATAATGCTTTGTGGCTTTCATTTATCATTTACCTAACGGTGAGAGGAGTTATTCAGACATTGTGGGCTAAGAAGGCCTTGGAACCAAAACTCAGATAGAATAGAGTGTAATCTAAAGTAGTAATATCCTGAAATCATCTACAGAGAAGCACTATCTATAGAGCATCTTTTTCAGAATCTTTTAGATTCTCACTGTCCTGTTGTTCTTCAGCTTCTTGTTGTGAAACCAGAGCAGCCTCCCTAGCTTTTTTGGCTCTTTTCTTATTGTAGGTTTCGCGTGTTTTTATTGAATTAGTAAATCTTGCAAGTTCTACATTAAGGCGTGTTATCAGATGCGCATAATCCAACTCTGGATAATTCCTGTGACCCATCTCTATTTGCTCAAAAAGGCTTCGCAACGCCCCTTGAGCTTCTCTCTTAATGGTTTTGTTTTTGTCTCCCTTTTGCTTTTGGGCGGCCTCCAGATTTCTTTTTTTGTAAAACTTGTAGTGCTCTTTGCTGGCTTGGGCAAGCTCGTCAACATAAGGCATCAAAGCAACCTTAGTGAAAGCATCAGCCACATGCTGGTTCTTTTTGACATCTCTCAGAAAGCTGTCTATCAATGATTCAACTTCCTCTTTTTTCTTTTTTCTCAACCCCACCAAATAAAGTTGTACAACCTCTTGTGCAATTTTAATCTCCTCCCTCATGCTTGGGAGGTTGGCTTGCGCTATGCCTTTCATTTGGATGGCAATGGATCCTGCTAGCTTCACCCTTTCGTCATGCCATTGTTGCACATAAGGTGTCATCATCAATGGACCTTTAAGTGGAGCAATGGTGTTGACTTGAAGTTGGTTTTTCTCAAGAATCTTCAACATGAAATCGAGGTGAAGTTTCTCAACATCATATTCTTTAAGTATGCCAATAATGTTACTCATTATTGTTAGCATATTTGCTCTTTGTAGTTTCGACAGACTAATTCTTCTTATTTGCATGTCATTCTCTATTTAGGTGGTAAATGTATTGTATAGCTAGTTAAGTCTTTTAACATAGCATGATAATTAATAATAAAGTTGCCTTCAGCATTATTCGAAGCCTCATAAAGTACGTAATCTTCATCTACGGAGACAGACAATACTCGTTCAATTTGATTTTCTAATGCTTTGCACCATGCTAAAACCTCCAATAATTAACATTATTGATGATTAGCATCTGCTTAAAGCTCAAACTTTATACAAACTTAGGTATAATCATTGAACAAAGGGTCAACAATTTGTCTTTCTTTACTATTGTATGCTCATCTTACAGTTTAATCGTGAAGTTATAGATAGAAAAATGAAATTCTATCATTCATTTCCGATGATATAGTTAGAAAATTGTAATCTGTTTATTTCATCACTGCTGAATAGTAAGAAATAGATAATCCGATAGTTCCATCGTAATAATACACCAGAAAATTGAAAATCTATCCAATCCATCCCGATGGAACGGTAGGAATAGCAAAATCTATCTAGTTCATAGTGATTAAACAGATGGAAGAGTATAATCTAATAACTAAACCGTGATTGAAGAGTTGGAATAGGCTACGAGGACAAAGAAAAATAACTTTTAGTGGTTTTGTAGTGCGACAATAGCAAAGAATTTCAATTTTAACTAGTGTCTTCTTCCTCCAAAAGTTAAGATTAGGGACTTTTATGGTTTTTGCATTAGCTCGATGTAGAAGATTTTTCATTAAACGTGACTTTGCAGCATGTTTTTGATGAAGATTGCCAACTTTTACCTGTTTCGCAGGGTGTTGCAATGCCATTAAATTACGAACTATTTGTATCTTTGTTCGTCATTAGAAAATAAATAATACAAGATGAAACAAGTCATGAAATTTATAACCCCCGTTTTAGTCTCTCTGTTTTTTGCTATACAGATGAGTGCTCAACAACTCCCTCAGGTCTCGCCAGAACAAGTGGGGATGGATTCCAAAAGATTGCAACGAGCCGACTTAGTTATCAATCAAGCTATTGCAAACAAAGAAATACCGGGAGCAGTCTCATNNAACCTGTTGTCAAAGATGGAAAGATGGCATACCTTAAAGCGTATGGAAACAAAGAGGTGTATCCATCAGCAGTGAGAATGGATGTAAACACAGTATTTGACTTGGCCTCTGTGACAAAACCTGTGGCTACTGCCATATCAGCAATGATACTTATAGAACGAGGACAGTTACGTCTGTTGGACAAAGTGAATCTATTTATTCCCGACTTCAAACCATGGAGCAAAGGGAGAGAGAAAAAAGATATTAGAGTGATCGATTTGATGACACATACATCGGGCCTACCATCTTACGCAACTATCACAAATGCAGAAAAAGCGAAAGGGAACAATAAACCCGATCAAATGATCAACTATATTGCATCGGTTGAGAGAGAATTTGAGCCACAATCGGACTTTCAATACAGTTGTTTAAACTACATCACCCTACAAAGAATAATTGAAACCATTTCAAAACAAGACTTGCGTACTTTTGCAAAACAAAATATATTTGACGTATTGGGTATGGCGCATACAGACTACATACCTGTAGGCGAAACATTGAACCGAACTGCACCCACAGAACGCCAAAAAGACGGATCAGTATTAAAAGGTATTGTTCACGACCCATTGGCTCGCATCATGAATTTAGGAATTTCGGGTAATGCGGGACTGTTTTCAGACGCTAACGATTTGGCTATCTTAGTGGCAGCATTACAAAATGGAGGTGAATACAATGGCAAACGTATTCTCAGCCCAATGGGAGTAAGAACTATGCGCACTGTTCCCCGCAATACAGACTCTATTGGTAGAACTCCTGGCTGGGATGTCTTTACCGCCTATTCTTCCAATAATGGTGATTTGTTTGGCCCAAACACTTATGGACACACTGGCTATACGGGCACTTCCATATCTATTGACCCAGATGCCAACACAGCAGTAATACTATTGACCAATCGTGCACACCCTAGCGATGGTGGCGAAGTGGTAAGATTGCGTTCACTAATTGCAAATATTGTTGCAGCTTCTGTTGTAGAAATGAAAGTAAATGCATCCGATTTGGATATGGCTGAAAAGATGCCCCCCAAGGAAGCTACCGAGCGTAAATATCACGATCATTATTATAAAAGATTGGTTGAGTTCAAAACAGAAGATCCCATCAACTCAAGATCTATAGTGATGCTGGGCAATAGCATAACGGAAGCCGGTGGAGACTGGGCGCAAAAGATGAACAACAAACACATGCGCAATCGTGGAATCATTGGTGATAATGTGAGAGGTGTGCACGACAGAGTGGACGAAATAATAAAAGGAAAACCCCAGAAGATATTTTTAATGATAGGGATAAACGATGTGTCTCATCATCAATCCACAGACTTCATCGTGAATGAAATATCTGAACTGATTGAAAAGATTAGATTGAAATCGCCACGCACACGTGTTTATATTCAAAGCATTTTGCCCATCAATGAGTCTTTTGGACAATACACAAGACTGAATGGAAGAAGCGAACAAATTCCCGAAATTAACTCAAAGCTGAGAACCCTTGCAAAAAATTGGAATCTCACTTATATTGATCTATTTCCTCTCTTTGTTGATCCCGACACATATATTCTTCGCGCCAATCTTACCGGTGACGGCCTACACTTATCGGAAGAAGGATATGAGATATGGAGAAAAGAGTTGAAAAAGTATCTTTAATAAGAATTTTTCAACAATCTATAATTTTACTTCTTCAAAATTCACATGCACTATAACAGATGATTTATTTATCTTTGCCGCATAATGGCAAAAATACTTTTTTTTACTAACCAACTATGAACATAGATTTTTTATTAGAATATGACCCCATACTTTTGGCATTGGGAGCCACTCTCTTCACATGGGCAGTGACTGCACTGGGATCGTCAATGGTTTTTTTCTTTAAAAACATCAATCAAAAAGTATTAAATTCCATGTTGGGTTTTGCAGCAGGAGTTATGATAGCTGCAAGTTTTTGGTCGTTGCTACAACCTGCCATAGAAATGGCAGAAGAAAGCGGTGTTACTTCATGGGTGCCCGCCCTAGTAGGTTTTCTTAGTGGAGGAATATTCCTTTTAATTGTAGATAAGATTATACCTCACTTACACATGGGATTAAAAGTAAGTCAAGCAGAAGGTATTAAAACATCGTGGCAACGTAGTATTCTACTGGTCTTGGCCATAACCATACACAACATTCCTGAGGGATTGGCTGTAGGTGTTGCTTTTGGAGCTTTGGCACACAGCCCAGATATGGGAGTGTTAGTGGGAGCTATGGTGTTGGCTTTTGGAATTGGATTGCAAAATTTTCCGGAAGGTGCCGCTGTGTCCATACCTTTGCGACGTGAAGGATTTTCACGATGGAGGGCTTTTAATTATGGCCAACTCTCAGGTATTGTTGAACCTATATCTGGAGTAATAGGAGCCTATTTAGTGCTTTCTATAACACCTATTCTACCTTATGCTTTAGCATTTGCAGCGGGAGCTATGATCTTTGTAGTAGTAGAAGAACTCATTCCAGAGTCTCAATCTGGACATGAAACAGACTATTCAACTATTGGAGCAATGCTGGGTTTTGCAGTGATGATGACACTTGATGTGGCTTTGGGATAAATTACACAGAAGTATAACACCACAATTAAACTTGCAACTTAATATTATTGGATTTTTCAAGGTCAGCCAGATATTTCTTGAATTCGGAAGCAGATGAAACAACGAAAAAGTTGTCAGGCATGGTTGGTTGATGTTCTTTTATTTGCAGACCAGTTACGTAGAATAGTAAGTTGGGGAAAGTCTTTCCAAAATAAATAAATAAATCTTCCAATTCTTCTTTTTCTATTGCAGCAACATAAGCAGAGAAAAATGCCTTTGCTTCACTCACTCTCTGCATTTGTTTTAAATCTTCGATTGGGACTGAGGCTCCTAAGTAAATCGCTTCAAAACCTTTTTTACGGGCAATGAAACTATAGAAAAGAAGACCGAACTCGTGCAACTCACCTTCTGGTAAGAAGAAGATTATTTTTTCTTTATACGATTTATCATTTGCTTCTTCTTTTTCTATTGCAGCAATGATTTTTTGTCTCAACAAATAAGATATAAAATGTTCCTGAGCTGGATTTATCGCATTCGTTTGCCATAGAATACCTAAGTTTTCGAGAAAAGGAAAAATTATGTTCTCCATCAATCCTTCGAAACCATACTCTTTTCTACCGTCCGAAAAAGATTTATTGAATGCAGACTCATCTATTTCGAGCATAGCAAGGAGCATAGCATCTATTACATGAGCATACTCCTGAGAGCTACCAAGCAAAAGAGAAACTTTCTCACGAACTTCATTTTTATCAAGTTTAGCTATTTTGGAAATCTTCAAACCATTTTGATTCAAAATGGATATATTCAAAAGATCCTTTAAATCATCATCTGAATAATAACGAATGTTAGTATCCGTCCGCTTAGGAATAACCAAGCCGTAACGTCTTTCCCACATTCTTATAGTATGGGCTTTGATACCCGACATTTTTTCAATATCTTTTATAGAGTAAGTGGCCATAATAAGATTTTAATTATATACTTATAACTATTAACACTATTAACTTGTTCAAAGGTAACGTCATATTATATAACAAAAGTATCCTCTTTAGCTCAAAAACTACAGAGGATACTTTCATACAACATTCTTGACTAATTCAATTATGGTACTATCACTTTATCAATAACATGTACCACCCCGTTTGAACCTTGAACATTGGCCAACACAACTTTGATATTGCCATCAATAGTTACACCACCAGTAGTATTTATTTTGACTTTCTTAGTAGTATTAAGTGTTTGAACATCACCATTGGTAAGTTGACCCGAGGTTACATTACCACTTACTACATGTGCTAATAATATTGGAGTTAATGCTTCCTTTGAAAGATCAGCAATACCAGATACTTTAAGCGCTTTAAAGAGATCTTTAAAGGCATCGTCAGTTGGAGCAAATACGGTAAAAGAACCTTTTCCATTTAATGTAGTTACAAGATCAGCTTTGGTTAATGCCGCCACAAGAATACTGAATGTGGGATTAGTTACTGCAATATCAACAATATTTTGTGGTAATAATACTTTGTTTATAACATGCATTACTCCGTTATCAGCTTTAATATCCGTATCAGTTATTTTTGCTCTTTTGTTAATCATAGTGGTTCCCATATCGATATACAGTGAGAGAGTAGATTTATCAGTTGGAGCAGCAGATAAGGTGTTAAAATAACCAGTAGTGATTGATCCAGCCATTTTTGATTCACCTAAAACATGATAAAGAAGTATACCAGAAAGTGTTTCTTTAGGTACATCATTCAAACTGCTTAATTTGAGTTCGATAATAAAT
>DENY01000225.1 GCA_002359825.1 Bacteroidales bacterium UBA2632 | reverse complement strand
TATCGTTTCTTTTATATCACAACAACAAACCTCTGTTTGTAGAACAAGGAACATCCACTTATCAGATTGGTGAAAGAAGAACGCATGAAAGATCCACACATAGTCACAATACAGTAGTCGTTAATAATAAAAACCAATCTAATGTTTGGAGTGGTTTTCGAGTAGCAGAGAGAGCTGCTATTACTATACTGAAAGATACAGACACTTTACTGGTGGGTGAACATGACGGATACAAATCTTTAAGTGTAACTCACAAAAGAGAATTTGAATTTAAACAAAACATAGTTCAACTACGTGATTATGTAATTGGGAACAATGATGTAGAAAAGGAATTTCATTTACATTTAGCGCCAGGTTTGTCATTGAAACAAACTGCAGATACAATTGCAGTAGAGGGAGGTATTGAAATAAATTTTACGGGTAGTTCAAAAATTAGCATAGAGCAATATGAAATGGCAGATGGATATAATCAATATAACGTAGGTAATAAAATTGTTGTTAACTTTGTAAGCCACTTAATAACCAACATTCAATTTAATAAGTAATCGTTTTGAAGAAAATACTCTATCTAACTTTCTATTTTGAACCTGATCTTTGTGCAGGTTCTTTTCGTAATTCTCCATTGGTGAAAGAACTCGCANNTATTACAACGTTACCCAATCGATATAGTACCTATGATGTGGACGCACCACAACTTGAGGAGAGAGAGAACTACACGATTCATCGTATAGCAATACCCAAGCATCAAAGTGGAATGATGGATCAAGTAAACTCTTTCAAAACTTATTTTCAACAAACCAATAAGTTGATTAAGCATAAAGAGTATGATTTAATTGTAGCATCATCGTCACGACTATTCACAGCCTACTTAGGATATATAATAGCAAAAAAGAATAACACTCCTTTGTATTTAGATATTCGTGATATCTTTACAGATACCATGAAAGATGTTTTGCAAAGCAAGGTCTTAAAAGCAGGTGTGTTACCTGTTCTTAGTTTAATAGAGAAACGTGTGTTCAATTACGCATCTCATATCAATTTGATATCAGGTGGTTTTAAACCTTATTTCTTAAAGTTCAAACAACAAAACTACTCTACCTATCCAAATGGGATTGATGATGTGTTTCTCAATTTACCTAAATCAGAAAACAAAATCAATGACGTTAAGACGATTACCTATGCAGGCAATATGGGTGAAGGACAAGGATTACATATAATAGTTCCTCAAGCAGCTAAAGCTTTGGGATCGGGATATTTATTTAAATTGATTGGTGATGGAGGTGCAAAACAGAAATTGGTGGATGAGATAAATAGATTAGGAGTTAAGAATGTTGAGTTTTTGCCACCAGTGAAACGCAAGGAGTTATTAGAGATATACAATGAATCAGATTTCTTATTCATACACTTGAATGACTATAATGCATTTAAAAAAGTGTTGCCATCTAAAGTCTTTGAATTGGGTGCCTACGATAAACCAATCNNTAAGATTCTTTTCTTACCAGGTGATGTAGATGATATGGTTAAGCAATTAAATGACTATACTTATAGAAATGAAGTTCGAACAGAATTTATCAGCAAGTATAAAAGAGCAAATATTAATAGTGAAATGGCGGCATCAATTTTAAGTTATTTGAAATGAAAATACTAATCACTGGCATTAACGGCTTCGTTGGTTCTAACTTCACTGAAAAATGGCGTGAAAGCCATACACTATACGGAATAGATATTCGTCAACCCAAAGTGAAAGGAGTTGTTCAAACTTATAGTTGGGATGAACTGCAAGATGTTCCCAAAGTAGATGCTATAGTTCATTTAGCAGGCAAAGCACACGACACAAAAAATGAGAGTCTTGCTCAAGATTACTTTGACATAAACGTAGGATTGACAAAGAAAATATTTGAATATTTCTTGCAATCGGATGCAAAGACTTTTGTTTTCTTTAGTTCGGTTAAAGCAGCAAAAGACAGTACAGAGGGTGTAGTTTTAAAAGAGGATGTTGTTCCTGAGCCTATTGGACCTTATGGAGAATCGAAAATAAAAGCAGAGGAGTATTTATTTAGAAAACTACCTGAAGTGGACAGCTTAAATAAAAAATTGTTTATTGTGCGCCCTTGTATGATTCATGGTCCTGGGAATAAGGGCAATTTAAATTTATTGTACAATGTGGTTTCTAAAGGTGTGCCATGGCCACTTGGTTCATACGAAAATAGACGTTCGTTTTGTTCGATTGACAATATAGCGTATGTTGTGGAGCAATTGATAGTGAAAGAGAATATTGAAAATGGAATATATCATGTGTGTGATGACGAAGCTCTCTCAACAAACGAACTCATTGCATTGATTGCTCAATCTGTAAACAAATCACCACGGATATGGAAATTGCCAAAAGGACTTATGAATACTTTTGCAGCTGTTGGGGGTGCATTGCGCTTGCCTTTAACAAAAGAGCGGTTGCAAAAGCTGACCGAAAACTATGTAGTATCGAATGAGAAGATAAAGAAAGCACTTAACATTGACCATATGCCAGTGAGTGCAGAAGAGGGATTAACTAAAACATTGAAAAGTTTTCAAGATAAATAGATATGATACGATTATTTGATTTCCTATTTTCTTTTATTGGCCTTCTTTTCTTATGGCCTGTTGGACTTATCTTATATGTAATAGGTTTGTTTGATACAGGCAAGCCTATTTTTGTACAACAGCGGGTGGGGAGATATAAGAAACCATTCAACCTGATTAAGTTTCGCACCATGAAGGTGGATACAAAATCAGTCGCATCGCATTTGGCCAATCAAGCATCCATTACTAAATTTG
>DENY01000221.1:1650-3331 GCA_002359825.1 Bacteroidales bacterium UBA2632 | reverse complement strand
TCTCGGTGGAGTCTTTTTCACCGTATTGGCAGGAGTAGGCTTTTCTCTTATATACACAGAATACAATATTTATTTCTGGACAGGGTTTGCTATGATAGTTTCACTATTTGCAACATTGGGCGACTTGTTTGAATCTCTTATTAAACGCACTTACAAAATAAAAGACTCAGGTACTCTCATCCCAGGCCATGGTGGAATACTCGATAGGATAGACAGTCTTTTGATAGTTGTTCCTGCAATCTATGTATAGCTTTTGATCACCAATTCATTTATGTAGTCTCTGTTCTTTTCTTGCTCATCATTACCTTGAGAAAAGCTATTAAGTTAAACAGTTAAGTCTATCCTTTTACTTATTTATTAGTAACTTTGCAAATCTAGAAAATAATATCGATGAGTTAGTCGATATTATTTTTTTTGTAAAATCCACATAATGCGAATAGCATTATCAGTCTGAATAACTAAAAAACAAAATATAATGAGCGAAGAAACATTTGTTTTAGAAAAAAATGATGTAAGGACTCTCATTCGAGACCGTAAAATCATACAGCTTCGCAATTATCTTACAGAGATGTATGAAGCAGACATCGCTGAACTTATGGATGATCTCAACGATAAAGTTTTAGCTTTATTATTGTTTAGGATGCTCCCTAAATTGAAAGCGGTAGAAGTCTTCTCATATCTAAGTATCGAGAATCAACGCGAAATTATAAATGCTATAAGCGAAGACGAGTTACCCTATCTTGTTGATAACATTTTCTTTGATGATGTCATTGACATGATTGAAGAGATGCCGGCCGAATTTGTCAATAGAGTTTTAATAAACATTCCTCCCGAGAAAAGGAAGTTAGTCAATCAATTTCTCAAGTATCCCGAAGACTCTGCAGGGAGTTTGATGACAATTGAATATGTGAGACTAACGGAAGATATGACAGTGAAGCAAGCTTTGAATCATGTGCGCGAAACAGGATTGAAGAAAGAAACTGTTTATACCTGTTACATAACAAATATGCATGAAAAGCTCATTGGCATAGTTTCGTTGCGCGCATTAGTAACAGAAGATCCTAATAAGAAGATAACTGAGATAATGGAGAAAGATGTCATTGTGGTAAATACTAACGATGACCAAGAATTGGTTGCAGATATGTTTAAGAGGTACGACTTTTTGGCCATGCCTGTTTGTGACAACCAAGGAAGATTGACAGGAATAATCACTGTTGACGATATTATTGATGTTATGGAACGGGAGGCTACTGAGGACTTCCAGATAATGGCTGCAATAACCCCTTCTGAAACAGAATATTTGGGAACAAGTGTTTTTGTTTTGGCAAAACATAGAATTATCTGGTTATTGGTGTTATTAATATCTGCAACATTCACTGGCTCTATCATGAAGAGTTTTACAAACACACTCGAATCATTAATTATGCTTGGAATGTTTATTCCAATGTTGATGGATACAGGGGGTAATGCAGGTAGTCAGAGTTCCACTTTAATTATTCGTGGTTTGGCTACGGGTGACATAAAACTATCGGATGTTTTTATAGTATTAAGAAAAGAGTTTGCGATTAGTCTTATATGTGGAGTAGTGCTATCAGCTGTTAACTTTGGGAGAATACTTATTTTTGAACCTCAAGTACCTGTCTTAGTAGCATTAACAGTTTCAATTACTTTAATTACTACA
>DENY01000221.1:0-1620 GCA_002359825.1 Bacteroidales bacterium UBA2632 | reverse complement strand
TGATAGAATATATTCTATCAGTGTTTTTTCATTAGAAAGATAACTATTATAAAAAAACAGCTCCTTCAGTAATTATATCTATAAATAATAATAAGAGGGATTTACATCACTCCCTTTTCACGCAATTTCTGTTGCCACTTCCAAGCCGAAGCCATAGTGTCTTCAATTGTCTCTTCAGCTTTCCATCCCAAAACGTTGTTTGCTCTATCAGGATTGGCCCATATCTTTTCGATATCACCTTCACGGCGACCAACGATTTTATAATTTAGTTTCTCACCTGATACTTTTTCAAACACATGTATTAATTCCAAAACAGATACACCAATTCCAGTACCAAGATTAAAAATTTCAACCTTATCCTTTGATTTGTTTTGCAACATGCGCTCCACTGCTATAACATGGGCTTTAGCCAAGTCAACAACATTGATGAAATCGCGAATACAAGATCCATCAGGAGTGTTATAGTCGTCTCCAAACACGCTGAGTTGCTTGCGCACCTTTATTCCAGTTTGAGTGATGTAAGGAACTAAGTTCTGTGGAACTCCAATGGGTAGCTCTCCAATCTCAGCAGTTGAATGAGATCCTATTGGATTGAAATAGCGAAGAATAATACTTTTGATGGGTACACCTGAATGCACATAGTCTTGAATAATTTCCTCGTTTATCTGTTTAGTATTTCCGTAAGGTGAGGTTGCAGGTTTGATGGGTGCATTTTCATCGATTGGGTTTTCGTCTGGCTCACCATACACAGTGCATGAGGAAGAGAAAACAATACCCGAAACATCAAACTGAGGCATTAGCTCTAATAAGTTGATAAGAGAAACTATATTGTTTTTGTGGTATAACAGAGGTTTTTGCACCGATTCACCAACAGCTTTGCTTGCAGCAAAGTGAATGATACCATCGATATGACGGTGTTTTTTGAATAGTGCTGTTAATGAAGCTAAGTCATTACAATCTATTTTTTCAAACTTGGGTCTAACACCAGAAATCTTTGTGATTCCTTCCAACACATCTGCATTAGAATTTGATAAATTGTCAACAATCACAACTTCGTAACCTGCGTTCTGCAATTCAACTACCGTGTGCGAACCAATGTACCCAGTTCCACCAGTGACAAGTATTTTTTTCTTCATCATTACTATAATAATTTAGTTATTTTGGATTTACATATATACAAATATACATTTTAATCTTCAATTTAAATGTGAAAGTGACAAAATATAGTCTGTAGTTTATTTAAATCGATAACATTGTATATATACAGGTATTCAATGTTGAAAGGATTAAAGAGTGTTGACAGGAGAAAGAGAAGACAAACAACGACTATCATTGATGAAAGGAATCGTCAAAAAGTCGCTATTCTCGTATAAAAGATAAAATAACATTGATAGAAACTCACCAAGACGAATATTTAGACAAATAACATTGAATCTTTAAGGAAATGTTTCTATATTTGTGTATATTTAAGTGCTATGGATTACAGTTTAAAAGTTTATTATAAGAAAGAAGACTTACCTCATTTAGATGATGTAAGTTTCTTTCATAATATTTGCACTTTTGATTTATACAAAAATCTACCCTATTACACGCCACTAATGATTGTCTGCTTTCAGAACG
>DENY01000126.1:5430-5563 GCA_002359825.1 Bacteroidales bacterium UBA2632 | reverse complement strand
TGTTAGAATTAAACTTGCCTATATTTGAAGCAAAATTGAAGAAAGTTGCAGGAGATATCTTTATTTTCGATCTGATTAGAAAGAAATACATCTTATTATCTCCAGAAGAATGGGTGAGACAAAATTTTCTCAA
>DENY01000126.1:4921-5168 GCA_002359825.1 Bacteroidales bacterium UBA2632 | reverse complement strand
TATAGTTTTTTGGAGTCGATTCCTGAGTATAGTGAGTTGAGTATGAAGTCATGAGTAAAAAGTAATGAGTAAGGACGTTTTCTGCAATAAGATTGAGGGCAGTTGTTCGAACAACTGCAAAATATGTGTTTATTTTTAGCTCTCCCGCTGATATGAATTTTCTACTCAAAAGATTGTGTTTTCATTCCAACAAATGACTATTATCTGACGCTCCAGATTATTTTATGTTTCTACAAGTGTCAATTTG
>DENY01000126.1:2659-4902 GCA_002359825.1 Bacteroidales bacterium UBA2632 | reverse complement strand
AGCAATCTATGGTCGTGGAAATGTTTTGAAACAATGAAATAGCACTTTTTTGAAGAATTTGTAGCGAAAAATGCTCTGAAAAATTAAAAAGAAGGATAAGGATTGAAGAATCAAGTGAGAAATGAGAATTCTATATGGGGAATTTGATTTTCAATCCATGAATAACTCGAAATAGGCTACAAAAATGAATAAAATCTTTTTCCAAACATTTCCCAGGCGATGGATTCGATTTTCATCTGTTTCAAACATTTTGTAGGAGTAGAAAATGTTTTGAAAACATTTTCTCTAAGGACTAAAAAACAACGCATAAAACAATACGAAAAAAAAGGCTACCTATTTCCAAGACAGCCTTTTTTTACTTATAAGAACATGAAAACTCAAATTGTATTCAAATTAGAACCTATAACCTAATGTCAACAATGCTTTAATAGAATTGTTTTTAAGTGAATAGGGAGCGGCATCTATATATGTTTCACCCAAGTCATTATATACATTAGCATAAGAGTATAAATCATCGTCTTGCGTTTTATAAACTACCGCTAAATCAAGATAAAAATTGCGATTGAATCTGTAGCCCAATCCTCCTGTAAAGTGGTTAGCATCGCCTTCCATTCTATAGGCTGTTGTAGCTCCTGCAGTCATAGCATTTCCATCTTCTTTGAAAGTAGTGGTATAAGGATTTTGCATCCATGCATAACCTAAACGACCCGACAATTGAGGCGTGAAACGATATTCGAATCCTGCACGTACAGATGAGCTTGTTTTAAAGTCGCTTGATATATAACCATTATCTAGTGCAAAATAGTCAGAAGCATAACGAGAACCAGAAGGCTCTGAATATTTCATGCTACTATAGTTTGTCAATTCATAATCAAGACTCAAAATCATGTTAGTTCCCATAACAAGTGCTGCACTTGCAGTCCATTTGTCGGGTGTTTTGAAATTATAGTCATTTCTTTTCTCTCCCGAGAAAGTTGACCCCTCTTCATAATCAGGAATGGTAACGTATTGTTCCACATTTTCAATCATCTCAGCTGAATATCTGTCTCTCATTGAGTACCAAGTTGGCGAATGGTATGAAAGACCCAAACGAAGGGCATTGATCGGGCGAGAAATTAATCCAAGCTTCACTCCCACTCCATTTCCTTCAGAAGTAATCCAATTATGCAAATCGAAACCTGCATTTGTACCTGTAGCAAAATCTTCACTATTCTGTGAATATAAATTATAATATATATCGCTTACCGATAAAGAAACTCCTAAATTAAGCACATTATTGATTGAAGTACCCACAGTGAAATCGTAAACATCGATAGAACCCTTTTCTGATATATTCAACACATTGTTTACTGATTCATTGTGTAAGGGTGTATAAAAGTAACCTTTGTCGTCTTGATTGGGATTGATCAAATATGACTGATAACCTAAGACAGATAGCCAAGGAGCACCACTTAAGAATGGGTCGTAATCTTTATTATTATCATCAAATTGCATGATTTCGGGCTTAACGCCTGCTCCTCCATAAGCTTCAGTGGAAACATGTGACATATAGTCCATAAGAGATGTATTGCGATCTGCTCCAAAAGCACCCATTTCCCTATCAAAAGATTTTACTTTGTTATATGAGAAACCAAAGTTTACCACAGGAACATTTACATTTCTGGTCGGAAAATAACCCACAAATCCCAAGTTGTGAAAATTGAACTTATTTTTAGTGTTGCTAATATCTCCAGCTTTGAACTTTTCACTGTTAAAAACTGCCGTAGTTGCAATTTCAGAACTTCTATAAACGGCAATTCCTGCAGGATTGATAGACACTCCTGTGAGGTCGCCTCCTAATGCTCCAAAAGCTCCTCCCATAGACATAGCTCTGGCTGTTCCATACAAGTCATTTCTTGAAAATTGATTTGCCTCAACCTCGCCTTGACCATACGAATACCCAGCTATAAGCAAAAGTGAAGCAATTATATATGTGATTTTTTTCATTTTACTATATTTTTAAATAGTTATAAAAAAGCCACCTCAAAAAACACTACCGTATAATTTTGAGGCAGCCTATATTAAAGTTAAATATACTTGTTATACCTTCTTAAATGCAGATGTATTACCTGCGTCCACCACCACTTGAACCTCTACTACTGCTTCCACCTGATGAAGATCTGCTGCTTCCTCCACCAATTGAACCGCCAGATGATGAAGAAGATGAACTTCTTGTTGGGGTACTGTATGTAGAACTTGAACTA
>DENY01000126.1:1788-2606 GCA_002359825.1 Bacteroidales bacterium UBA2632 | reverse complement strand
GGTTTGATATGTTCCAGTGCTGTTGCTACGCGATGGAGTAGTACTGATTCCTGTGCTTCGAGAAGGTACAGATGAATTTCCTCTATTCACAGCACTACTACGTGAGCTTTGTGTTGGGGTTGAACTTCTTTGATATACTCTTGGTGAAGAGCTGTTTGCTCCCGAACGATTTATTGTAGTAGCACGGCTTGGACGACCTACATCACCTCTGCTTGAAGAAGCGCTGCTTCTTGTTACTGTCTGTCCAGTTCTTGAATCAATTACTCTTCCTGAATTATCAATGATACGTGTTCTTGNNTTCTGCTATATGAGCTTGATGATCTTCCGCTTTCTCCAGTTCTGCTAACTGATGTTCTGGATGAACTTGCACTTGAACGTCCTACACTTGATCTTCCACTGCTGGATGATCTGTATGACCCTGAACTTCTACCTGATCTACTATAGCTAAGTCCTGTATAATATCCGTCATTAAATCCGTAGTTATATCCGCCGCCATAAAAGCCACCATAATATCCACCTCCATAGTACCATGGATTGTACCAGCTACTATAATAGAAAGGTGAGTACCATCCTCTATATCCCCAAGGAGAATACCAAGGATCGTACCAACCAGCATATCCATAACCATATCTCCATGGAGAATATAGTCCGTATGAGAATGGGCTATACCATGAATCGTACCAAGGATAAAAACCTCCCCATCCGATATTCACATTATAGTTGAACCCTCTATTTTCATAGTATTGACTATATAAATTATCTCCTACATATATAGTTATCTCGTCAGCACCTGTAATTTTTACGCTTGACTCCGGATC
>DENY01000126.1:0-1776 GCA_002359825.1 Bacteroidales bacterium UBA2632 | reverse complement strand
CCTCTACGATTGTACTCGTCGATATTGCGACCATTCGCTTCTACCACTACATTGGAAGCATCTCCTTGTATTACTACAATCTTTTGCTTCTGTTGAGGTTTCTGTTTCTGAATAGTTTTTGGTGGTTGTTGATCGGGATTAGCATATATATCATCCCAATTTTGGGAATTACCTATAAAGGGCGTCAATAATAGCAATCCTGAAAGTAAAAATTTAATTGTTTTCATATTCTAATGCTCCCTTATTAATTGTTTGTACTTATTTCTGTTTTATCTTATCACTTAGTTTGACTATGAATATCGTAAATAGTTTAATTTATATTGTAAATATCTTAGATACCCAAAAGCGTTCCTAACTTTCTTCATAATACTGAGTTATAAATATATCAGACTATTTAATATGAAGATGCTGAAAATGACTATTTGTTGCAGATGACACGGTTAAATATACGTAAACACGAGTGTTAAATAACGATTTATAAATCTATTTCCAATCCATCATAAGCAAGTTGAATATCTTTCTCGAGTTGATTTTGAACCTCGTTGTGAAGCCCCATCTCGTGACTTAAATGAGTAAGATATGCCTTTTGAGGATAGATAGTATGTATTAAATCAATAGCTTGATCAAGATTCTGATGAGATATGTGTTCTTTTATTCGCAAGGCACTTACCACTAAAACATCTAAATTCTTTAGTTTGCTCAATTCTTCACTGGGAACGGTTTTTACATCAGTGAGATAAGCAAAGTTGTCAATCCTAAAGCCTAATATCGGTAGTTTGTGATGCATAACACGAATGGGAATTATCTCAACATCTTCTAACTGAAACGGAGAAGTATCTATTTCTATAATTCTAAGATCAGGGATTCCTGCGTATCTATTAGTCATAAAACAATAGGGTATGCGATTCTTTAAAGCTTGAGAAACATTCCTCTCTGCATATATATCTTGCTCACCAAAACGACTGTAGGGTCTTAAATCGTCTAATCCTCCTACATGATCATAGTGTTCGTGTGAGATCAAAATTCCGTTGATTTTCTGAAAAGACAAATTCATCATTTGTTCTCTAAAGTCGGGGGTTACATCGATAAGAATTCTTGTATCATTCTTTTCAATCAAAACAGATGAACGCAATCGTCTATCTTTTTCATTGTTTGAGTTACAAACAATACATTCACATCCAATCACAGGAATACCTGAAGAAGTACCAGTTCCTAAAAAAGTAATTTTCATATAGAATTAAAAAAGCAAGCACCCTCATTCATTTGAACGAGTGCGCTTGCTTGAATATTTAAAATATAGTATACTCAAATATTAATATTCTCTCTGAAGAATCCAAAGGTCATTAAAAGGTACACCATATGTTCTTCTCAAAAAATCGGTGTCTCCTTTTATAGAGTATTTTTCGTATATTTCGTTACGTTTTGACACGGCAGTATTTTTGTCATCATAACTAGCAACGATAACTCGGTACATACCTTGTTCATTCTGAGCAAGTATAACAGAGTATCCTTCGTTTTCCATTCTCGATTTCAATGACTCAGCATTTAGCTTAACACTTAATGATGCAATTACTACGTTGAACGATTTTAGTCCAGCTGCATCCGTATGATATACAGGTGTGACTTTTTCTTTTCTAACAGACACTTCAACTGGAGACAATGTACCCGCTGGTTTTACTACAGTATTCGACTCGGTCGAAGTCTCTTGCATTTCTCTTTCTTTTGCAGCTTCATACACAGATTTGTATGCACTCTGCTTAGGTTTACAAGAAACGG
>DENY01000007.1:11419-11734 GCA_002359825.1 Bacteroidales bacterium UBA2632 | reverse complement strand
TTTGTAACTCGTGTCTGCCGAGGCAAAGAAGATTTCGCTTAGCGATACACGTGCTCGAATTGAGTGGAGACGAAATGTTGCAAATGACTCCATCTATGCAGGTATTCACTCTTCTTTAGTCTTCAACTGTTCTAATCGTATGTTTCGTAATTCAGCACTTGTTTTCCAGCTACAAATGCCCAATGGAGTTGAAAGATTCATTTCATTTCTGATGCTTAGTTCATCCTTTTGGTAAGCAAAATCCACCAATCGCTCATTCTCAATCCAAGCTTCAATTTTCGAAGGCGTAACCCTTAGTTTGATAGTGTACCAAGT
>DENY01000007.1:11057-11369 GCA_002359825.1 Bacteroidales bacterium UBA2632 | reverse complement strand
TAACTTTTGTTTCGTTGTTAGCAGCATCCTCGTCATTAATATTGCTTAGACCAACTACCGAACCACCCCATCCACCAACAATTAAACTGCAAAAGCTATTGTTTACGGGGAAGGTCATTCCGCAGAAAAAGTCATAGCCAGAAGCTCTGCGTGCATCCAGCGTAATTTCGTAATTCATTGTTGGAATATCTCTCGTCGAAGTAATACCTGTGCATCCGTCACCAAAGCTCAAGACTATCTTTCCATCCGCAACATGCACCTGACCTTGAGTCCCAAATTGAGTTATCTCCCATCCATCCAATGTTTTCCCAT
>DENY01000007.1:3939-11020 GCA_002359825.1 Bacteroidales bacterium UBA2632 | reverse complement strand
TAGAATGATGTGTGCAATGAGTGAACGCCACAATCATTAAGAGTAGAAAAAACTCCTTTGCAGTAAGATCAAAAGGTTTCATTTTAATTGGTTTTGTTGATAGTTCTCAAAAAACTTTATATACACCTATTTCACTTCCTTTTCATACATTTGTAGCAACCCACGTGCTTCCAACAATAATTCCCGTGACACGCGAGCAATATTATGAATTAAAGCAATACGTTGATTCTCTGTGTCCATTTTAACACGTGCTATTTCTCCTTCCCATTCATTCACTTGAGTCATGTGTTCACCAAACAAGGTGTCGTCCACTTGTTGTGACATTGTTTCTGCCACAAATTGCAAGATGCTATTCACNNCAATAACGCAATTCTTCCTCATCAAGCGCATGATTTGTTTTATGATTATGTACGCCAAAAGCAGAGATGTAAGACAACAGAGCATGGTTGAGATCTGTCAATCTGAAAGCTTTTTGTTGATAGTGTCTTTTACTTTTTGGTTCAAGACGCATGTCTTTCCATGCCGAGGTGAGGGCATTGTCGGCATTGTGTGCAGTGCGACGATTGTGTGAATATTGTGTTTCGGTAAGCGAAGTGTCATAGATACTTTGAAAATAGCGCTTGTTTTTGGCAACCGCCGTGAGCAGTAAAACGGGAAGTTGTTTGTATTGCCAATCGGGCCAAATTAAACGTACCACTACATATGCCAAGAATCCACCAATAAGTGTATCGATGATGCGGGGCAACATCACAGCAACACCCACACCAGCAAGCAGATTGAAAGCTCCTAACACATAAATAGTAATAAAGATGGCTGCAATAGTATAGTTCTTTTTCAACCAATAGAAAAAAGCATAAATAGTACCTAACATCAACAATATTTGCCCTGTGAGAGTGGGTAGCAATTGTGCCAAACCAACACCGAGCACCACACCCATTAAAGTCCCAAATATTCGATGAAATAGTCTTTGACGCGTGGCACTGTAGGTTTGTTGGNNCGAAGTCAGCAATATCCAAGCTCCTTTTTCGATATGGAAAAGATGCATTGTAGCATAGCCCAATATCATACAAAGTGTTAAGCGTACTGCAAAACGGAAACGTGGATGTCGGGGTGTTAGAATTGCGGAGAGTGGTTGCCGTTGAGGACGTTGAGAATTGAATTCAGAAATCTCGATTTGACGTTCTGCTTTTTCTTCATTACGCAGACTTTGCTCCAATCCGCTGAGGTTGTTCATCAACAAAGTCAAAGTGTTATGGTGCGCATCGTTGGTTTCTTTTTCACCTTCAAGCATATTTTTCAATGCTGTTATTGTCCACACCAACGAGATAGGGTGTTTGTAGACTTCATTGGTGAGAATTGATTCTGCAAACAAATGCATAGCACTTGCAATTTGTCGCATCAACTGTCCAAATCCCTCAATTAAATCACTGTTTTTCACCTGTCCACTCAGAATGTCGTATTGCTCGTGACTCGAAGTGGCACGTTCTTGCATCTCTTGCAACAGAAACCATTTGCGGTAAAATATATCTACCACAGCACGCATTTCTGCATTTGATTCGGAAGAATAACTATACAAATCTTTTTTACATACTTCTATTTGTTGTGCTAATCGAATACTTTGTTGTGCCAACTGATTTCGCAAACGCTCTTGTTCTTGTGGCTTGCTAGGGAATAGTTGGGCTTTTACATCGATATAGTCTGCCAAATAAGCAAATCCATTTGAAAGTTCTCCACGCAACAACCGCAAAGGTTTCAAATAAAGCAGCAAAATTGAAACGGTAGAATAGATAGTTGCTCCCACCATATACAATAATGGCTGATAAAACCACGGCGCGCCTGAATCGACTCCCAACATAGTATATGTAATGATGAGCATCGTGCCAAATGTAATTCCTTGCAGACGTGAGCTGATACCTGCCGAAAGTGTTAGCGAGAAAATCATCAGTCCCAAAACAACACCAAATATAATTGGATAAGGAGATAGAAGTCCCACAATACTACTTGACAATAAAAACAATACTAAAGTAATCCCCGACGATTTTAAGCGTCCACGCGGATGAACATCCGTCTCTCCCAATGCCATAGCCACTACGCCCAGCGCTAATGTGGTAGCTATAAAAGAATTGTCGAATAATATTTCGGCGAGAATAACCAAAAACGCTATGGAAACAGTTACCTTAAGTGCCCAAAGGTGGGGCGGGCTTTTCCAAAATACGTTTATCCATATTTTTTTTAGTGTATCCTTTATCAAATTGAGATAATGCATCATGGGGGTCTATATTTATTACTTTAATTGAAAGTGCAAAAGTACGTAATATGTATCATTATTTATATTCTTCACAGTTTTAAAACTTCGCAAGAGGTCCTAAAGATTCGTTAGTACCCTCAATATTTAAAATAGCACACATTAGAAGCAATGAAAAAATTTCCTATCTTTATACTTTATAATCATACACACATTAATAACATACTATAGAATGAAAAAAACAATTCTCACCCTGTTAATAGGACTATTCGTTTCGTTCGCTTTTGCCGATGAGGGCATGTGGATGTTGCATTTGTTGAAACAGCAAAAGTTGGCAGAGATGCAAGCAATGGGATTAAAGCTTCAGGATACAGATATTTACGACCCCACGGGCAACTCACTCAAAGATGCAGTAGTGCAATTTGGTAGAGGTTGCACGGGAGAGGTTATCTCATCGCAAGGATTGGTGATCACCAATCATCATTGCGGATATGGGCAGATACAAAGTCACTCTACCTTAGAAAATAATTACTTGGAAAAAGGATTTTGGGCCATGTCGCAAGCGGAGGAGTTACCCAATCCTGGATTGACTGTAACCTTCATTGAAAAGATAGAAGATGTAACCGACTTCGTTCTCAAATGTTTGGAAGAAGACAAAGACAAAGATGTCGATGGTGTTTTCTTTCTGTCTCCTAACTACCTCAATAACTTAGCCCGCGATATGGTGGGTGTGAAATATTTGCAAGAGAACAAAGGAGTTGATGTAGAGATAAAACCATTTCACAGTGGCAACCAATACTACATGTTCACCAAAAAAATATTCTCAGATGTTCGTTTGGTAGGATCACCACCTAGCTCCATTGGTAAGTTTGGTGCAGATACTGACAATTGGACATGGCCACGCCATACGGGAGACTTCTCTGTGTTTCGTATCTATGCAGACAAAGATGGCAACCCCGCTGAATATGCCGAAGACAACGTACCATTGCAACCCAAACGTTGGCTCAAGATATCTACCAAAGGTGTAGAGGAAAATGATTTTGCTATGTTGCTTGGCTTTCCAGGAACAACCAATAAGTTTTACACTTCGTGGGAAGTGCAAGAACGCCGCGATATTGACAACGAAGTGAGAATAAACATGCGCGAGATTAGGCAAGAGGCTATGTTGGAAAAGATGCTTGATGATCCCGAAGTGAATATTCAGTATGCTTCGAAGTACTCAGGTTCTACCAATGGGTTCAAAAACGCAATCGGTACAAGTTGGGCCATTGGCATGCGTGATTTTGAAGCGCAAAAGAAGGAACAACAGGATAGATTGCTATCGTGGGCAAAACAAAATAACAAACAGGAGTATATTGATGCCTTGGGTAAAATTGAGAATATTGTAAAAGAACGTGCCGACTTACGCTTCAGAAGCTGGATGCTAAACGAAGGAATCAGAGGCGGTATTGAGTTTTCTAAAATTCCTTTGTCTTCAGTCGATTCATTGATTAAAGCACTCAACGACAAAGACGAAGCTGCAAAAGAAAAGGCAATGTTGAATCTAATGGCCGATTATAGGAAGTTCGCTGACAAAGATTACAGTAGTCTTGTAGATAAGAAAGTGGCCAAAGTGATGTTGGAAGAATACATGGTTCTTGTGCCCTACGAAAGCCTTCCCGTTGCATTGCGCTCCATCGATGATGACTTTGGGGGTGATGTGGATGCTTATGTAGATTATCTGTTTGAGAATTCTATTTTCGGTAGCGAAGAGAATATGCAGGAGTTTATATCGGGTAATCACACTGTAGAGCAGTTAGAGAACGACCCGATGATTAACTTTGCCAAATCGGTGAACGATGAATTTTCTCATCTGAGAACTGAATTGAGTGCTTACGACAATCCATTTAATAAAGCACGCAGAACTTACCTCAAAGGAATGCTGGAAATGGATGGGCCTTATACTTATTTCCCCGATGCCAACTTAACCTGGCGCTTGAGCTATGGTCAAGTGAAAGGATACGAGCCACGCGATTGTGTATACTATGGACACCAAACAACGCTTGATGGGGTTATGGAAAAGGAGGACCCTAACAACTGGGAGTTTGTTGTGCCCGATAAGTTGAAAGAGCTTTACGAAGCCAAGGACTTTGGTCCCTACAAAATGGCCAATGGCAAAATGCCCATTGATTTTGCTGCCACTACGCACACAACTGGAGGAAACTCTGGCAGCCCCGTGATGAATGGAAATGGTGAATTGATTGGTATCAATTTCGACCGCAATTGGGAAGGAGTTGGTGGCGATATTCAATTCTTGCCCGATTATCAACGCAGCATCATTGTGGATATCCGCTATGTATTGTTTATAATTGACAAGTTTGCAGGAGCAACTCATTTGATTGAGGAAATGGATATTAATTGAAGCCTCTAAAGGCTGTAGTAATCGAAGGTATAAGACATCACATGTGGTCAAATATTCAACCTATCCCTTTCCAAAAATAATTAGTTTTGGAAAGGGATAATTCTTATACCATCTACTACAAAGACGATCATCTTATTAAATATGAAGAACTAATCTTTCTCTTATCCGTTTATTAAACTATACACAACAAAACCTCTCTAAGTGAGGGTACATCAAATACAAATACAACTTATTATATGAAAAAGAAAATTATAGGACTATTCCTTATCCTCAGTATTGCATCCACAGGATTTGCACAAGATTATGTAACACCAACCTATAAGCAGTGGGTTACCAAATCGGCCGATTATATGGAAAAAAACCAATTGGATAGTGCGGAGTTTGCATTGAACCAAGCAATAATGAGTGAACCGAAAAACAAAAACAATTCGTGGCTGATGACAAGCTTAGGTACAATACAACAGCATTTGGGTAAGATGGATGAAGCTTATATCTCAATCACTACCGCTTTGAACAAACATCCCGAATCAGCCTTTATTTTGCACCAACGTGCAGGCTTATTAATGGAGATGGAACGATGGGACGAAGCCAGAGAAGATTATGACAAACTGCTTTCAATTGATTCATTGGATGTTGAGGCACTTTATAATCGTGGTGTTCTCAAACTGGAAATAAAAGATAGAGTGGGTGCAGCAAAAGACTTTGAAGTGGCAGAGCGCAATGGTGAATTCTCGCCTTTTGGCTTATTGGGCAAGGCTTTGTTGTATCGATTAGACGGGGAGTGGGGAGAAGCCGAAAAAACATATACCGCTGTACTAAAAGACTATCCCGAAATGACTGATCTTTATTTGAAAAGAGCAGAGTGCTACTTGCATCTCGATCAACTATCAAGACTTTCGGCTGACCTACAAGCTGCATCAGCGCACGAGTTTGCCAATCCCATGTATTACTTTTTGAGGGGCCAGTTGAGATTGAAGCAATTTGACAAATTGGCGGCACGAAGTGATTTCAAGAAGGCACAAGAGTTGGGCATGGAGTCTGAGTTGTTGCACCCTTGGATAAAGAAAGCGGATTAGTTTGCAATAAAAATATAAAAGAAGGAACGAGAAATAATTCCCGTTCCTTCTATCCGACTTATTGTAATTTTATACTTTTTAGAGATTCATTCCACTCCAAAACCTAATCCAGCTCGATGATTTGGATGTTTCTAAAATGTATTTCTGCTCCTTCAGCCTCCAAGCAAATATAACCTTTGCGTTGAGAGGAGTTGGTTATACCATTTACATACTTACCATTGACGGATAGTTTGATGTTTCCGTCAATACAAACAACATCATAAGTGTTCCATTCTTTCTTTCCCAGTACCCGGTTCTCTGTAGATTTACTCCGACTTCCTCTTGGATTTTCTGGCGTTATTTCTACACCCCCCACTCCAAATACCTCACCATGCACATAAGCTATAGGAGGTTCTACACCATCGCGGGTGTTCAGTTTTACCCATTCCAAATCTAGCATTTGTATTTCCACACCATTGGGAAGTCTGTTGCTTTGAGGTATAGCATCGCTCCAAACAAAAGCACCAGAGTTTCCTCCTGCTTCTTGGTGACTCCACTCCACGTGCATTATGAAGTTTTCATATTCTTTTTCGCTGCGTATCACTCCGATGGGTAATCCCGTTGTTTTCAAAATATCGCCATCAAGCCACCATGAATCTTCATCTGTATTCACTTGATACCATTTTACGGGTTGAGCATTTTCCAGTTCACCACTCAAAACACTATTCATGTGCATAGTCTTACCAAATTCTGCTACCAAGTCTTGTGAAAATCCGTTGCTTGTGTTCAGTAGGAAAGCCGAAAGAAGCATGCAAATAATTAAAGTCTCTTTTCTCATAATATTTTATTGTTTATTTAAATTCTGTAATACCGGGTATTGCAATCGGAATATCATGCTTTGTATTCCAAGACAAGTTTCTGGGAAAAAGCACTTCTTCTGAGGCCAAAGCATCTTCTATCAAAATTGTTTGTCCTGTATAAGCAGCCATTCGTCCAGCTATTGCAACTAAATTAGAACGAGTCATCCATTCACCATCATTAATGGGTTTGCCTGATCGTATTGAAGCAAAAAGCTCGTCATGTTCTTGTTGATACATGCCCCTGCTAACTTCTTTGTTTTCATAAGATTTATCATCCGTAAATTTTGTTGCATCTTCATATTTATAGGGTCTTCGTCCTTTAATTTCGTGAACTCCAGTGCGATTGTTTACAATTAAGTCCCCGTCAGAACCAACAAGATCTAATCCATACGATGGGCTTGTATTGTTTTGTTGACGACACGAGAAGTATGCTTTTGCACCACTTGTGTAGGTATAGGTTAATGCAAAGTGATCATAGATGTTTCCAAATTTGGGGTCAGTTCTTTTTTGTCTTCCACCC
>DENY01000007.1:1075-3930 GCA_002359825.1 Bacteroidales bacterium UBA2632 | reverse complement strand
AGCCAATTATAATAAAGCCAATTCCGCAATTGGTATTCCATGTCTGTCCAGCCTTTTTGCCTCTCTTTATACCACAATTCGGTAGTATTATTAAAGGCATCAGCTGTCAGTATATTCCCAATTTGTCCATCTAACACTTTCTGGAAAACTTGTCTTTTTGGGTAGTGATATCTCCAGCAAAAACCAGAGACAAGCGATAGATTCTTTCTCTTTGATTCTTCCACGGTCTTCATTACCCTTCGTATTCCAGGAGCGTCAACAGCAAAAGGCTTTTCAGCAAAAATATGTTTGTTCGCTTTCACTGCAGCTTCCAAATGATCGGGTCTGAAAGCTGTTGGAGCCACTAATAGCACAACATCTACGTCTGTGTCAATAAGTTTTTGATACGCATCGAGCCCCACAAATTGATTCTCCTTAGGCACTTGAACTTTGTCTTTGTACTTTTCCTTTAATTTATTGTAAGACTCTTGCAATCTGTCGTCAAATGCGTCTGCCATGGCAGTTATAATTACATTAGGATCAGCATTTAATGCCTCTCCCGCTGCTGCTGTACCTCTACCGCCACATCCTATTAGTCCTACTTTCAATGTATTGCTGTTGGATGACCACATAGCTTTTGAACCTAACACTGAAGTTCTAGGAAGAGTTGCTCCTATCGTAGCTATTCCTGCTGTTTTAATAAATTGTCTTCTTGATAAACTCATAGTTTTTATTTTTAGATTAAATAGTGTCTTTTTTTATACATTTGTGTTGTTTCTACGTAATGTGTTGCAATATATGTGTTTATAATGTTTCATTGGTAGGTTTGTAACTTTTCGCATATTGCTGACCAAGATACAAATAATATGTAATATAAATACAATTATTAGGGTTAGTTTTGTAATATATTGTAATTGCTTATAGTGGAAAATTTAAATAGGTTGAATTTAATTATCAAAGAAACTTTATAATAGGCACTTTTGTTTAATGGTATATTAATGCAGTATGTTTATTAAGATGATGATTGATATCGTATTTAAGTAAGAAATTTCGGTTATCAATAAATTCAATCTTTAATCTCATAGTGCTTAATTAATTTCAGAAACAAAATTAACTTANNTGGATAAATAGGAATGATAGCGAAAGCACCTATGAGGATCGTCGCGGAAAACGTGTTAAAAGAGGGGCCATTGGTGGTATAGGTGGTTTGATTGTAGTGGTTATTGCACTTTTACTGGGGCAAAATCCACTTGAGTTTCTAGACATGGCAAACTCAGTAGTTCCTGGGCAAGAAACGGAAGTCTATGATCCTGCAAGAGCAACGGAAAATGAAGATCTAAAAGTATTTTCTCTCGGAGTTTTTAATAGTGCCAATGAAGTGTGGTCTACAATATTTGAGGAGCAACTCAATAAAGAATATCGTAACCCGGTGTTTGTTACTTTCACTGATCAAACTGTATCTCAATGTGGTGGTGCCTCAGCTGAAACAGGGCCTTTCTATTGTCAATTAGATGAAAAAGTATACATTGATTTATCATTCTTCCATTTACTTAAGCAACGATTCAATGTTTCAGGAGATTTAGCAATGGCATATGTTACTGCGCACGAAGTAGGGCATCATGTCCAGAAATTATTGGGAACGCTTGATAAGATGAATCATTATCGAGGACGAATCAGTGAAACTGATTACAATAAGTTGAATGTAAAGTTGGAATTGCAAGCAGACTTTTACGCAGGATTGTGGGCACATCAAGCACAAAAAATGGGGATAATACTGTTAGAGCCTGGTGATTTGGAATCTGCTATCCGCGCTGCAGAAGCTATTGGTGACGACCATCTACAAAAAGAAGCCCAAGGATATACTGTACCCGATACTTTCACACATGGCACATCTGCGCAACGCATGTATTGGTTCAATAAAGGATATCAGACAGGCGATGTTCGTCTGAGCGATACTTTTAATGATCCGAGTTTAAATTGATTGGAAAATAGTCTTTTTAATGTTCGATCTTCTATTTATTGTTTTTCCAATGACAACCTTATAATATAATAGACAGCTCACAACTTGTCTCTTAGATGATAATGTTTTTAATTGAACTTAATTCTTTTCCTTATTTCCCAAAGAAAGTCCCAAATATACTACGTGTGATACTTCGCCCTACTTTATTAGTAATTTGACGTTGCGTAGTTTTACCAACTTGTTTTATAAAATCCTCCAGCAGCCCACCACCTTGCGCTTTTCGAGCACGTTCCTCGGCACGCGCTTGACGCTCTGTTTCACGTTGTTGCTTTTCCAATTCTCGTCGTTGAGCTAAGGCTTCTTTCTCTAACATTGCTTGTTGTTGTTCTTTAGCTAACAAGTCCTGTCTTTTAGAAATTATTTCGAAAGCAGATTCTCTGTNNGTCAATCAACTTTTCATAAACACCATACACCAATGAGCGATTGATAACTTGACTGCGCTCTTGATCTGTTATCGGACCAATTTGTCCTTGGGGTGGAAGTATGTAAGCTCTCTCCACCATTTGTGGCGCACCTTTTTCATCTAGAAAAGAGACCAGTGCTTCACCTGTCTCCAATTGAGTAATCACTGTTTCGGTATCATATTTGGGATTGGCTCTGAATGTTTGTGCTGCCACTCTCACAGCTTTTTGATCGTTGGGAGTATATGCGCGGAGTGCATGCTGCACACGATTACCCAATTGTCCCAATATAGTTGGAGGAATATCTGCAGGATTTTGGGTGCAGAAATAAATACCCACGCCTTTGGATCGAATCAAACGCACAATTTGTTCAACTTTTTCTAATAGATGACGTGGCATATCGCTAAATAGAAGATGTGCTTCATCGAAGAAGAAAATCAACTTTGGTTTTTCTC
>DENY01000007.1:0-1044 GCA_002359825.1 Bacteroidales bacterium UBA2632 | reverse complement strand
GGCGATAGCATCAACTTATCAGCTGCCAATATGTTTACAACCCCTTTTCCTTGGATAGTTTGAATGAAATCGTCAATCACCAACTCAGGTTCACCAAAGAAATGAGCTGCACCCTCATTCTCCAATCTTAGCAAAGAGCGCTGTATAGCTCCAATGCTGGCAGGAGAGATGTTTCCGTATTTTGTTGTATATTCTTGGCGGTTGTTGCCCACAAACTCCACCATCTTTTGCAGGTCTTTCAAATCTATGAGCAGCAGATTATTGTCATCGGCAATTTTGAACACCATCGATAGAATGGCGCTTTGTGTATCATTCAGATTGAGCAATCGCTCCAATAGAAGGGGCCCCATCTCTGTGATTGTTGTACGTACAGGGTGACCTTGCTCACCAAATACATCCCAAAACTGTGTGGGGTAGGCTTTAAATTCAAATCCCTTTTCGGGTAGTCCGTAACGTTCTACTCGTTTTGTGACACTCTCTTTGTTGCCACCAGCCTTTGCAATACCGGAGAAATCACCCTTAATATCCGCAACAAAAACGGGAACACCCATATCGCTGAAAGTCTCTGTGAGATTTTGCAAGGTTACTGTCTTTCCAGTCCCGGTAGCGCCAGTGATAAGTCCGTGACGATTGGCCATCTTTGGATTTAATATAACTTCGCCACTTTCAGAAGTGGCAATATAAGCACGTTGTAGATTGTCATACATAGTGGGTCGAGATTTAAATGTATAGGAAAAACAAATATAGCGAAAGTATTTAATTTGTGCTTAAAATAAAAAGAAATTATGATGCTCATAGATGCGATAGAATGATATTTAATTTCATGTTTTGCTCCTATATTTCCTTTATAAATCTTCTTTGTGCTTGTTGGAAACAGTGGGTTAGCTTATTTAAATTTGAGAGATAAAGCAACGAGTAATCAAATGAAATAAAATACCTCTTTTATCCCTATAGAGTAGACTCTTAAACTGCCCAATAAAATTAAAGATGTTACCTATTGTAGCATGAGAAGAAAAACCAGTTTAAGGAAATGAATTCAATAAA
>DENY01000058.1:29670-32489 GCA_002359825.1 Bacteroidales bacterium UBA2632 | reverse complement strand
GGTTTAAAACAGTGAGCATTTTTGTGTAGGAATTGTTGAGTGAAAAGATATCTCTCAGCACTGTTGATTCACTCATTGCTTGTGTCACCTGAGCGCAAGTTGGACAGTCGGGATTGGTGATAAAAACAATTAGATAGTTGCTTTGCAAATCGTGCATATTTCCTTTGTCGCCATTTGCCAAGGTATAAACAAAATCTGTTGCTGTGGTGCCTCTTCTGTTTTTGAGAATCATTTCGTGCTGAAAGTTATAGATCTCTTGTTTTGTTTCTGACAGCAGCCCAGATTGTAATAAGTTTTANNGAGGTATTTCTCGAATAGTGAAGCAAAGTGTGAGTACATAGTTGGCTCTACTTTTGCTTTATTGAGCATGATTTGCAAAGAGTTTTCGGCATGAGCATTGGGAATACTGTTCAGAAGTTGAATGTAATCAACCAAGCCTTGTTCTGTGATCTCAGGTTGCACAATAAGAGAGGTGTCATCGAAAGGGAACAAATCCCAATAGTGTTTTGCAAGATAATTTGTCTCTTCATGTGGATCGGTTAACATCACGGGGATATCGGGCAAGGGGAAAGTGGCCTCGAAATCCGATGGGGGCGTTGTTTCTGAGATTTCTAAAGTACTATTAGATTGCTTTTCGTTATGCTTTGAAGATGGAGATGTGCAATGCGGTAAAATAAGCAAAAGAATTATCGCTATGGTAAAAATGGAAAGGAATTGTTTCATTATTATCGGATTATGTAAGTTTTAGAGAACAAACATACTAAAAAAGTGTTAGATTTGTTATCATCTTATGTTAGTCATTTAAATGAATTGAAAATTGAAACAGTTTTTTATATATATATTGCTTCTTCTTGCAGCCTTTTCCTGTATAGATGAACCAGAGATTAAAGTTAAAATTCCCAAAGGTAGAACTTTGCTTGTTTATGTGGCAATTGATAATAGTTTGTCTGATGAAATGCCTCAAATGCAAGAAGCTTTATTAGATGGATGGAATGCTAAGACAATGGGTTCGCTTGTAATTCTTGCAGATAGCAAGAGAAGTAAGCCCATGTTGATGAAACTTGAAGAACGAAAAGGCAACGCTGTATATGACACATTGCGAATCTATACGAATGAGAATTCGGCTTCGCCAGAGCTACTAAGTCAAGTGATAAATGATACCCAAGAATTAGCTGCTGGCGAAAGTTATGGCATGCTCCTTTTTAGCCATGCTTCTGGATGGTTGCCCCAAGACGCTTTTAAAAATCCTCTTAAATGGGAGGCTAATTATAATAATCTATCATCGATTGCATCACGCTCAGTTTTTGAAGATAGTGGGAGTGAGATGGAATTGGCAGATTTTGCCGCTTCAATTCCTGACGGAATGTTTGATTTCATTGCTTCAGAAATGTGTTTTATGTCGGGCGTAGAAATAGCCTATGCGTTACGCAAAAAAACAGACTATATTTTGGCTTCAGCTCCAGAAATGCTGAGTCCTGGTTTTGTTCCAATCTATAAAACATCATTAGATTTACTCTACAAACCTAAAGCTGACTTGGAAGGATTTGGGCAAGCTTTTTTTAATCATTTCGATGGTTTAGAAGGNNCCTCGGAAATGGACGCCCTTGCTGAATTAACACGTAAAATTTCTCCAGATCTTAAGGAGAATCAATTTGTGATAGATCAGATACAATATTATGATGGTAATTATCGTTCAGCTCATTGGCCTCACCTCTTTTTTGACTTTGCTGACTATATGAGTCACGCCGCCACCGCACAAGAAATTAATGAGCTGGAAGAGCAACTTTCTAGAACAGTAATATTTAAGCGAAATACAGAAAAACTAATTAATATCAAGCTCGAAAAACATAGTGGTCTGTCGGTTTATATTCCGCAAAGTGTTTTGCCAAATTTTAACAAGGAATATAAAAAAACGGAATGGTATAAGGCAACTAATAAATAAAAGTTTATGCCAAGGGGAGTTGAATTTATTTATACTTTCGTTTTCGCACCTCTCAATATTTCTCTTTTTCCTGGAGGCCCTGGCAGTCTTTCTACAGTGAAACCTGCCGATTGGAGCATTCTCCTTACAACTCCCTTGGCGCAATATGTAGTGATAATTGCCTCAGGATTGGATAAAATAAAGATTCTATCAAATATTTCTTGTGTCCACATTTCGGGTTGTTTTTCGGGTGCAAAAGCATCAAAGTAGATTACATCGAAATGAGTTTTGGGTTTTAAATTGTTAGGACTGCTAAAGTCTGTTTCAATCTTATGTAATGAGAAGGAGGGTGTTATTATTACTGATTCATTCCATGGTGCAGTGTGAAGTGACAAAAATAGGCTCTCGCTGGATGCGTCACTAAGTTGTTGTGCATAGTTGAGTTTGTTTGCTTTTTCAATATCCAGTGGATATAGTTCTAGCGAGGTGTAATGCACCTTTTTGTTTGTTTTTTCAGCTTCCAGAAGTGTGAGAAAAGCATTGAGACCTGTACCAAAACCTATCTCCAAAACATTTATTTGTTTCAAAGGTGATGCTTCAAACCCTGATTGAATATATACATGGCGCGACTCTTGGATTGCACCATGAGTAGAGTGGTAGTGCTCGTTGAGATGAGGCACGAAAAGTGAGTGCGAACCATCTTCTGTAGTAATTAGTTGCGTTTGCATGAGTTTAGCCTGTTTTGAATATAAAAACAAATGTACCAAATACTTTCTTGATGTATTGCAAAAAGGGTAAATATTGCTAAATTTGCTGTTTGGTAGAAATCAAATCAATAAGAATTTATTTTAATGAAAAATTATATATTACTTTCTCTTCTTCTATTCTTTGTTTTAGG
>DENY01000058.1:22339-29660 GCA_002359825.1 Bacteroidales bacterium UBA2632 | reverse complement strand
TGTGCCTCCAGGGACTAGTCCAGAATCTTACGACCCAACACCATCTCAAATGGTGGCATTAGGAAAAAGTTTGTTGTACTTTAAAGTTGGCTATTTGGGTTTCGAAAATGCTTGGGGTAAAACACTTGAAGAGAATAATACAAATGTGAAAGTAGTGAATACTTCCAACGAAATTGTTTTAATTGAAGGCGACGAGCACTTTATCGAGATTGGAGAACATCAACACCACGATGGGCACGATCATCAGGGTGTTGATCCACACATATGGAGCTCTCCTAAGAGTGCTCTCATAATGGCAGAGAACATGCTAAATGCTTTGGTGGAAATCGATGTAGAGAATCAAAAAGTGTACCGTGATAATTTTACAACTCTCAGAGCAGAAATTATTGAAGTTGACAAAAAGATTACATCTTTATTAGAGAATGCGCCGGTCAAATCATTTATAATTTATCATCCTGCATTAGGGTATTTTGCACGTGATTACAATTTGACTCAATATAGTATTGAGTTTGAAGGTAAAAACCCATCGCCACAACAATTGAAACAGATGATTGATTTTGCTAAAAAGCAAGGAATCAAAACTATTTTTGTGCAAAAAGGATTTGACATGAAAAATGCAGAATCGTTGGCTAAAGAAGTGGGGGCATCTATTCACTCCATTGATCCTTTGTCATATGATTGGAGCGATGAGATGATTAACATAGCACAAATATTATCATATAATGAATAAGATTCTCGACATATCTCATGTTTATGCTGGGTATGATAACAATCCGCGTATAATAAAGGATATATCTTTTTCGGTGTTTCGGAATGATTTCCTTGGGATCATTGGTCCTAATGGAGGTGGCAAAACCACTTTGTTACGTACCATAATGGGATTAATAAAACCGACTGAGGGAAAGATCACTTTTTATAACGATAAAGGCAATAATGTTTCTAAACTTAACATTGGCTATCTTCCTCAATTGAACAAAATTGACCAGAAGTTCCCTATCACTGTTCATGAGGTAATTCTTTCGGGTCTATCGATGAGCCGCAAATTGCCTGCGTTTACGATTCCTCAAAGATACAAACAGAGGGTGGAGGAAGTAGCCGAACAAATGGGTGTGGAGAAGTTATTGAAACGACCCATTGGAGAGTTGTCTGGCGGACAATTACAAAGAGTATTGTTGGGGCGCTCTATCATAGACAATCCTGTGTTGTTGATATTAGATGAACCTATTTCGTATGTAGATAAGCTATTTGAAACCAATTTCTATAAAATATTGGACGAAATAAACAAACGAATGGCCATTATTCTAGTTTCGCATGATATTGGGACAATACTCTCTACTGTAAGGAATGTATTGTGTGTGAACGAAAGTGCACACTATCATTGTGGAACAGAAATCTCTCAAGATTGGTTGGATAAGGCTTATGATTCGTGTCCGTTTGAAATTGTGGGGCATGGGGCCGTGCCTCATAGGGTATTGAGAAAACATCAATAGCAGTTTTTAAGAAACCAACCTAAGAAAGTTTTTCTTGCAAAGAGGATATAGTAAAGATTGAAAAATCTTTCTCAAAGACTCTGAGACACTAAGGGTGGGGTGAGTTTCACGTCTCCTAATATAATAATCTCACACATGTTAGAACCTATCTTAATAGCTTTATCCGTTGTATTGCTGATTGTCGGAATAGTTGGTTCTGTTCTTCCTGTATTGCCTGGCCCGCCACTCTCTTGGTTGGGGTTGTTACTATTAAAGTTTGTTCCTTCAATAAGCTTTCGTATTTCTTGGACAGCTATTATAGTAGTTGGTTTGTTTACGCTTGTCGTAGCCATCCTCGATAATGTATTGCCTATATGGAGCACCAAACGAATTGGTGGAAACAAAATGGTGGTGTGGGGAGCAGGTATAGGTTTCTTTATAGGATTTTGGTTCGGACCGTTTGGGATTATTTTAGGTCCTTTTATTGGTGCATTGTTGGGAGGATTAGCTTCAGGTTCCCATATACTACCAGCATTGAAACATGCTTCAGGAGCTTTTATCGGTTTCTTTGCGGGGATTGTGCTGAAGTTTATTAATTTGGGGGTGATTGTTTATTGGTTTGTGAAGGTGTTGGTATAACAACAAGAACGATTTCCTGCAAAGACGAAGAGGCGCAAAGAGGTGAAAAGTTCGGTTAGATACCATCCAGCTTGCCAATACTCAATCGATAAAATTATGTATCTTTGTAGTAAACAGAAAGAAAGACATAGCTTATGAGTTCACCTTTAGCAGAACGTTTACGACCTCAAACATTAGACGATTTCGTTGGTCAACAACATTTAGTTGGCAAAGGATCGGTGTTGCGCAAAATGATTGATTCGGGGCGAATTCCTTCCATTATTCTCTGGGGTCCTCCTGGAGTAGGGAAAACTACACTTGCCAATATCATATCTAATGTGCTGGATGCACCTTTTTATAAGCTGAGTGCCATTAACTCTGGGGTGAAAGACGTACGAGAAGTAATAGAGAAAGCAGGGAGTAATCGTTTCTTTAGTTCTGCAGCACCCATATTGTTTATTGATGAGATTCATCGTTTCAGTAAATCACAACAAGACTCTTTGTTGCATGCTGTGGAAACAGGTACTATTACTTTAATTGGTGCAACCACTGAGAATCCTTCGTTTGAGGTGATTCGCNNTGTATGTGTTGAAGTCGATGGAAACGGAGGATTTGGCTGAATTGCTGGAGAGGGCTTTAACCAAAGATTATATTCTTCAACAAAAACAAATTGAGGTAAAAGAGACTACCGCTTTGTTTAGATTTGCTGGAGGAGATGCGCGCAAATTGCTCAATATACTCGATTTAATCGTAGAGGCCTCCGTTGACGATAAGATTGTGATTGATGACCAATTGGTGTCAGAACGATTGCAAGAGAATCCTGCAGCTTACGACAAAGGTGGTGAAATGCACTACGATATTATCTCTGCTTTCATCAAGTCTATTCGCGGTAGCGACCCCGATGCGGCCATCTATTGGTTGGCGCGCATGGTGGAGGGTGGGGAAGATCCTAAATTCATTGCGCGCCGATTGGTTATTTCTGCTTCTGAAGATATTGGGTTAGCCAATCCCAATGCTTTATTACTTGCAAATGCCTGCTTCGATACGCTTACGAAAATTGGTTGGCCTGAAGGACGAATTGTTTTAGCACAAACTACAGTTTATTTGGCTACATCTCCCAAAAGTAATTCCACTTATCTTGCTATTAATAAAGCCATGGCTGTTGTGCGAGAAACAGGTAACTTGCCTGTTCCATTACATTTGCGTAACGCACCAACATCTTTGATGAAAGAATTGGGCTATGGTAAAGATTATAAATATGCTCACGATTTTGAAGACAACTTTGTGGAAGATAACTTTTTCCCTGAACAGTTGAAGCAAAAGAAGTTTTGGGAACCTCAGAACAATGCTACTGAAAATAAGATTAAAGANNTAAGAAATTCTGACGCAAAGAGTGAGAGAGCAAGAAATAATATTCCAATTGAGGAGTAAACAATTGTACAAATAATAATATCAATAAATATCTAACAAGTTAATTATCATGAGAAAGAGTATTCTAATTATTTTATGTCTTTCATCNNTCTTTTAATTATTTTCTGTTTATCATTATTCGCAACGAGTTTTGCAATGCCTGTGTTGCCCGAAATAATGAGTGACAATATGGTGTTGCAACAAAAGGCTAATGTAAACATTTGGGGTAAAGCTGATGCTGTCAAAACAATCGAAGTGAAGCCATCGTGGAGAAATGAAATTACTAAAACAACTGCTGACAAAAGCGGTAACTGGATCGTGACTGTTGCTACTCCTGAAGCTAGCTTCACGCCTTATTCCATTTCCATATCGGACGGAGAGGAAGTAGTGTTGAATAATGTGCTGATTGGTGAAGTTTGGTTCTAATCGGGACAAAGCAATATGAACAGAACGTTGAATGGTGCTACAAGCAACCCCGTATTAGGTGCAAACGAAACAATCGCTTTTTCTGGTATGAACAAAGGTATTAGAATTGCCACTATATTGAAAACAGCCGCAATGGAACCACAGGAAATGGTAAATGGAACGTGGAAAGAGTCCAATCCAGAAAACGCTGCTGATTTCAGTGCAACTGCTTATCATTTTGCTGAAACTCTTTATCAATCACTGAATGTTCCAATTGGTATCATTGCATCAAGTTGGGGAGGTACGACTGTTGAGGGATGGACCAGCAGGGAAATTCTGAAAACATATCCTGATGTTGACCTTGATCAGAAAGCAATTGAAGCTCTTAGTTCGGCGAAGCAACCTATGGTTATGTATAATGCTATGATTCATCCATTGAAGAATTATACCATAAAAGGTTTTATATGGTATCAAGGTGAATCTAATGTGGGTAAACACGAGGTGTATGCTCAACGACTTGCCAATATGGTTGATCTGTGGAGGAGCGATTGGAATTTGGGTAACCTGCCTTTTTATTATGTTGAGATTGCCCCATATGATTACGGAGAGAAACAAGCACAATATTTGAGAGAAGCACAGTACAAAGCACAATCATTAATCCCCAATAGCGGAATGATTTCAACAAACGATCTTGTTGAAACATATGAAATAGATAATATTCATCCACGCAATAAACGAGATGTAGGAAGAAGACTTGGTTTTATGGCTATGTCTGATACATACGGATATAAAAGCGTTTGGTCACGAGGACCAGAGTATAAATCAATGGAAGTGAAAGATGGCAAGATTATTCTTTCTTTCTATAATACTGAAGACGGGGTTGGAGGAGCAAAAAAACTCAATGGGTTTGAAATTGCTGGAAGGGATGAGGAGTTTCATCCTGCTATAGCGGAGATAGATAAAGGGAAAAGAACGGTGATTGTATCAAATGAAAACGTGCCAAATCCTATAGCTGTGCGTTATTGTTTTAAGAACTTCCAAATAGGTAATTTATACAATACTCGTGAATTGCCTGCAGTGCCATTTAGGACGGATGACTTTGAAATGAAGTAAAGTAACCAATGAGAGGAGAAACAAAAATCGGAATCAAAAGCATTCTTTTCAGCCTTTAATTCCGATTTCATTTAGAGTTGAGTTATAACTTTCTACTTATACTTCATCCATTTTATTACTTCTTTAATTGAAGGCTTCTTGCCATACATCAATATACCCACCCTGTATATTTTAGCTGCCATAATGGATGTCAGGATAAACGAACCATAGAGCAACACTACAGACAATAGCTTTTCCCACAAGGGAACACCAAAAGGCAATCGCACCATCATTACAATGGGCGATGTAATGGGTATGAGTGAACACCAAAAAGCCAGTGGTCCATCGGGGTTGTTGATGCTGTAGAACCCGGCATAAAATGCAAAGAGCATCAGTATGGTAATGGGTGTCATGAATTGTTGTGTGTCTTCTTCATTGTCAACTGCTGATCCGATGGTTGCAAATATTGATGCAAACATTATGAATCCTCCAATGAAATAGATGAGGAAATAGAAGATTATCTCAACCCAATTAACAGACATTATTGAGGCCAATGCGCCTTCAATGTCCATACCTCCCATACCTCCCATTTGTCCACTAGCTGCTGCCATTTGCGATGCTTGTTCGGGGTTGGTTAGGAAAAAGGAAGCACCTGTAAATAGGATGGCAAGCATGACTCCCCAGAAAGCTAACTGTGTGATACCTACTAATCCAATTCCGATGATTTTACCAATCAACATATATACAGGTTTAACTGATGAAATCATAACCTCTACAATGCGACTGCGCTTTTCTTCCATCACAGCTTGCATCACCATACTGCCGTAAATCATGATAAACATATAGATGAGAATGGTGAAACCTCCTCCAACAATGGACGCTACAACAGTTGATGTTTCAGATATTTTGCCATCGTCTCCCCATCTCATAGTTGAGAGTGATATATTGCTATCCGATTCTATAATCTCTTTTACTTGCGCTATAGTTCGACTGTCCACATTGTCTGCATGGGATAGTACCTCTAGTTTCTGTTCAGTTACTTTCTCTGAGAGCCTTCGCTCAATTGAATTAAGTAGGTCCATGGGTGCTTGCTTTTCTGACAATAGGCTGACCGCCTTTGGATTTTGACTCAGGTCGCCAGTTATTTGCAGAATGGCATAAACATCTTTGCCCAAGCGCAACTGTTGGTCAGTAGCATCACCTTTGCCCAATAGTTCATATTCGTAATAGGCGGTGTTTTCAAATTCGGATGCGTAAAGTCCAAGTTCGTCAATAACAACTATCTTGCGTACTCCCGAGTCTTGTATCGTTGAAAGCCAATAGGGAACAAATATTAATGCCGTGAAAAGAAACGGCATAAAGATGGTGAGCAGAATGAAAGACTTCTTGGTGACGCGTGAAATGTATTCGCGTGATATGATTATTTTTAATGCGTTCATAAGATGGAGGTGTGTTTTACTGTGTTACGGTTTCAATAAATACTTCGTTCATTGTGGGTAGCTCTTCTTCAAATGATGCTATCTTGTACCTATCGAGCATCAGTTTTATCAGTTGAGATTGGTCCATGTCCAATGGTTTCTTTATGCGGATATCACTATACTCATTGTATCGTTCGTTTGTGAGTACATCCAAGTTCAACTGTTCGTTGTCAAACTCATGTGTAAGTAATCGAAATTTATAGATGTCTTTCTTGTGTTGGTTGCGTAGTTCGTAAACACTGCCTTGCAAAACCACTTCCGATTTGTCAATCAGTGCAATTTCGTCACACAGAGCTTCCACCGATTCCATGTTGTGTGTAGAGAGAATAATTGTTTTGCCTTCAGCTTTTAGCTTCAACATCTCTTGTTTAATCAATTCAGCATTTACAGGATCGAAGCCACTAAAGGGTTCGTCAAATATCAATAGATCGGGATTGTGAATGATGGTAGAGATAAATTGTACTTTTTGTTGCATCCCCTTTGACAGTTCTTCCACCTTGCGGTTGTACCAACCCATGATTTNNTCGCGCGACATTCCTTTCAGCCGAGCCAAATACATGGCCTGTTCGCCCACTTTCATCTTTTTGTAAAGTCCGCGTTCTTCGGGTAGGTATCCTATTTTGTAGATGTCCTCTCTGTTGAGTGGGCTTCCGTTCAATAATACTTCGCCACTATCGGGTGCTGTGATCCGGGTGATGATGCGTATGAGTGTTGTTTTGCCTGCACCATTTGGTCCGAGAAGACCAAAAACTGCACCTTCGGGCACACGGATGCTTACTTTGTTTAGTGCCAAATGTTGCGAAAATTGTTTCACCACATCTTTAGTCTCGACATAATGCATAAGGGATT
>DENY01000058.1:19287-22142 GCA_002359825.1 Bacteroidales bacterium UBA2632 | reverse complement strand
TTGCATGATATATGCATTCTTCAGTTCTGTTGTCACACGTGGGATTAAAATCTCCAAAGAGTTTTGTTCAAGTAGTTTCGATTTGTCATCGTTGAGGTCTTCGCCAAGAGCCTTCGCATGAATGTTGCTCAATTGATATTTGTCGCTCAACATTTCGGTTGCCAACTTGCTAATGTTTGAGTCTGAATGAGAAATAAAATATCGGGAAGGTTGGAAATCCGCATCAGCAGCTTTCGTGTATGCCTCCTCGAAGATTTGTGAGTAGAGAGGGTTGGTGATTTTTATGTTGTCACGCTCCAAATCGAAATGCACAAACTCTATCACTGTGCTACCTTCTTCCACCAAAACATCTACTTCCTCAGATAGTTTGCCTTTTTTCTGTTTTTGTTTCTCGAAGCGTTGGAAAATCATTGTCATTCCGTAGCGCACAATGTAACGAATGATCTCTCGTTCATAGTTTTCTATGCGGGTTCTTCTACGTGAGATGGGAGCATGAGGTTCTTTATTGATTGAAGTTTGAGATGTCTTATGTTGCTCGTCAGGTCTGTTGGCTCTTATGGGTTGAGGTCGATTCCTTTGGTCGTACTTTCGCAGACTGATCTTATTTACCTCCTGAATCAATAGTTTTTCGTCTATTTCTAATAAACTTGCACTGTCTTTAATATATACTGAGCGCTTGATGCCATCGGGGATGAGTGCAATGCTTTCTACAATATTAGAAATGAGTCCCGCCCGTTTGATAGGGTCGTCTTTGGTTTCGTCGAGGAGTAGTTGTGCTTTAAAGCGGATGAAATCCACCTCATTATCTGCAATAAACTTATTGAAACTCTCTGCATTTTGTTTGCGTGCAAACGAGTCGGGGTCTTCTCCTTTGGGTAGGAGAACAACCTTCACGTTCAAACCTTCTTCAAGCAGTAAATCAATTCCTCTCAGGGCAGCAGTTATTCCTGCAGCATCACCATCATAGAGGACAGTCATGTTTTGTGTGAAGCGACGGATGAGTCTTATCTGTCCCGTTGTGAGAGCAGTTCCCGAAGAGGACACAACATTCTCAATTCCCGCTTGATGCATTGAAAGTACATCGGTATATCCTTCCACCATAAAGCAACGGTCTTCTTTCACAATGGCTTTTTTGGCAAAGTAGATACCATATAGCTCCCTGCTCTTTGAATAGATTTCNNATTTCACTTTCGGGCGAGTTTACGTATTTGGCTAGATTGTCTGCTTTGCGTAGTATGCGCCCACCAAAGGCAACTACCTTGCCCGATAGTGTGTGTACGGGAAAGATGACACGACCACGGAATCTGTCATAAAGTGGACTGTTGTTTTCGCCACCTGCAACAAGTCCTGTTTTTATTAAGAATTCTTTTTTGTAACCCAGTCGTAAAGCCTCTGTCGAGAATGCATTGCGCTGCTCGAGGGCATAGCCCAGTTCAAATTTTTTGATGATATCGTCTCTGAAGCCACGCTCTTTGAAATAGGAGAGACCTACACTTTTCCCTTCAGGGTTTTCGTAGAGCAAATTCTTGAAATAGTTCCGTGCATAGTCGTTGATGATGAATAAACTTTCGCGTTCACTCTCCAATACTTTCTCCTCGTCGGTCATTTCTCGCTCTCTGACCTCAATATTATATTTCTTTGCAAGATATTTCAGTGCCTCGTAGTAAGACAACTGTTCGTGCTTCATAATAAAATGTATGGCAGTACCGCCTTCGCCACACGAAAAACATTTGCATATATTCTTTGAGGGTGAAACTGAAAACGAAGGAGTGCGATCGTCATANNAGTAGTTTACACCTCTTTTCTTGAGTGTAACAAAGTCGGAGACTACATCTACAATCTGTGCAGCGTCTTGAATACGGTCTATGGTTGCTTTATCAATCATTTTGGGGTTACGAAATTAGCTATTTTAGTTGTAAATAAATTACAAATAGAGAAAATAATCTTATATTTGCGCTAATCTAATCTATTATGTAGGTCTAATCAAAAATAATTAAACATGGATACAATTAACTGGTCAAACTTAGCGTTCGGTTACATGAAAACCGATTACAATGTGCGTGCTTATTATAGTAACGGACAATGGAGCAAGCCAGAACTAGAGACTTCTGAGTTCTTAAACCATCATATGGCAGCTACTTGTTTGCATTACGGACAAGAAGCTTTTGAAGGCATGAAAGCCTTTCGTGGTAAAGATAACAAAATTCGTCTATTTAGAATGCGCGAAAACGCACTTCGTCTGCAAAAGTCCTGTGACGGCATCATGATGGCTGAACTTCCTGTTGAGTTGTTTGAAGAATGTATTCTGAAGGTGGTAAAAGAAAATGAGCGATTTGTACCTCCGTATGAAAGTGGTGCTTCTCTTTACATTCGTCCATTGTTGTTTGGCACAAGCGCACAAGTTGGCGTGAAGCCTGCCGAAGAATACACCTTCTTGGTGTTTGTTACTCCTGTGGGACCTTATTTCAAAGAAGGATTCAAACCAACACCCATGGCCATCATGCGTGAGTATGACAGAGCTGCACCTCTTGGAACAGGTACTTATAAAGTAGGTGGAAACTATGCAGCCAGTATGAAGTCGGGAGTGAAAGCTGCCAAAATGGGCTACTCTGCCGTGGTTTATCTGGATGCTAGAGAGAAGAAATATATTGATGAATGTGGTCCTGCCAATTTCTTTGGAATAAAAGACAACACCTACATCACTCCTAAATCGTCTTCCATCCTTCCATCCATCACTAACAAAAGTTTGATGCAATTGGCTGAAGATATGGGAATGAAAATTGAACGCCGACCAGTTCCTGTTGAAGAGCTTTCTACTTTTGAAGAAGCGGGGGCTTGTGGAACAGCCGCTGTTA
>DENY01000058.1:15864-19220 GCA_002359825.1 Bacteroidales bacterium UBA2632 | reverse complement strand
TAACAAAGAAAACCTACGAGTTTTGCAAAGATGGAACTCCTGGACCTATCAGTAAGAGACTCTACGACAAATTGCGTGCAATACAATATGGCGATGAGCCAGATGTGCATGGTTGGGTGACCATTGTTGAATAACTCGCTTACATAACTGATTATTTAAAGCCACTTTCCTAAGGTGGCTTTTTTATCTTGATACGGCTGCAATATAAAANNAGGCAAAGAAGGATTTCGCTTCGCGACACACGCTTTGCAAAAGCGCGCGAGCAAAAATAATAAAAAACCAATATTTTTAATTATCTTCGACTTTTCATTTACATGTCTCACCAGATAATCATAATAGTTTATGCAAATCAAACCAATTTATATACTTAATATGTTCTTCCTTGTCCTTCTTTTCGGTGCTTGCACCAATAAGAGTAACAAGGGAGCTCAGATTGACAGCAGTTTTCAGCTCAATATCGGCGTGATGTCATCCATGGACTATCTGCCTCTGGCAGTAGCACAAGAACAGGGACTCTTTGAAGCAGAGGGGGTGAGCGTAGCCATCAATAAATTCTACTCGGCCAATGAGCGCGATGCCGCTTTCCAGAGTGGCAACTTAGATGGAACAATTTTGGACTACACTGGAGCTGCCATTCAAAAGGCGGGTGGAGTAAAACTGAAAGTTACCTCGCAATGTGATGGCACTTTTGTGTTGGTTGCTGGAAAGGATTCTGGAGTGAATAGCGTTGCTGATTTGTCTGGGAAAAGCTTGGCAGTGTCGCGCAACACGGTTATAGATTTCTGTACCGATTTGGTGTTGCTTGAAGCCAATATCGCTTTGGACGATGTAGACAAGGTAGAAATAAACAAAATCCCTCTCCGATTGGAGATGTTGAGGAACGGGAAGATTGATGCCACTATGTTGCCCGATCCTTTTGTTACCATTGCGTTGCAAAATGGCAATATGAACATTATCGACATCAGCGAAATGGGTTTGCATGTAACGGGAATTGCGTTTCACGACGAGGCAATTGCTCAGAAATATGAGGCCATAAAGAGTTTTTATCGTGCCTATAACCAGGCGATAGATTTAATCACAACAAAACCAATAACTGACTTTCATGCTTTGCTGATCGCAGAAGTGGGAGTGCCCAAAGAGTTGGTGGGGAACATCAAATTGCCCAATTATACCAAAGCCCAACTTCCCCAAGAAAAGGATTTGGAAAGAGTAGCCCAATGGTTGAAAGCCAAAGACCTTGTGCCATCCAATTTTGATATCAACACTTTAATTGCAACGGGACTGCTTCCCTGATTTCAATAGTATGAGTTCTGGAAAACTATCTCTTCACAACGTTTCTGTCAACTTTGGCAAAACTAGGGTGCTTAAAGACATCTCCTTTTCGCTAGAAAAAGGGAAAACGCTCACCGTAGTCGGCCCTTCGGGCTGTGGCAAGTCTACCTTGCTAAATGTATTGAGCGGAATTATCAAGAATTACGAAGGCGAAATACTGATGGGCACATCGCAACTGCACTCTGCTGGATTGACCTATGGCTATGTGCCCCAAAACTTAGGCTTGCTGGCCTGGAAGAAGGTGAAAGATAATATTCTATTGCCCTTTGTGATTAACAAAGACATCAAAATTGATAAAGCTGAAGTGGATGATGTGCTAACTAAGCTAGAATTGACTGATTTACTCAACCGATATCCATCGCAATTGAGCGGAGGGCAACGACAAAGGGTTGCATTGGCACGGGTGTTTATCTCGCATCCCGATATTCTGCTGATGGACGAACCTTTTTCTGCATTGGACACGCTCACGGCGGATACTTCGCGTGAGTTGTTCCTCGATTTGTGGCGAAAATATCGTCCCACTACTATTTTCACTACCCACAATTTGTCCGAAGCTGTGAAGTTGGGCGAGCACATTCTGTTGTTGGACAAACAACCTGCCACAGTATTACGTTTTGTGAAGAATCCTCTCTTCGAGAGCGAGGAGCAACAAAGCGAAACCGCCTTTGCGGAGTTCAAGAAGCAATTGGTGGGATGGATTCGTGAAGGCGTTGATACAACGAATGGCACTAATAACCAAAGACGATGATGAAAAAAGTATTCTTGCCCAAATCGTTCCGACTGTTGTTTGCAGGCATCATCTCTTTCAATGTAATTTGGTGGTTGCTGGCAGTTGTTTTCAACAATAAGGCATTGCCCAACCCTTTGGATGTTTATGCCACCCTTCCCCAGACCCTTTCGCAGGGGATGTTTGACCACTCCGTGGCAAGTTTGCGACGCATATTCATCGGGGTGTTCATTGCTTTGGCATTGGGCTTAATGGGGGGATTGTTGACAGGCCTCAGCAAACAAGCAAACAAGTTGCTCAATCCACTTTTGTACCTTTCCTATCCTGTCCCTAAGTTGGCGTTGCTTCCTGTGGTGATGATTTTGTTTGGAATTGGCGAAACCACCAAAGTGGTGATGATTGTTTTGATTATTGTGTTCCAACTCGTCATCTCCATTCGCGATGCCATTCGCAACATCGACAAAGAAAACTATTATGTGCTCTCTACCTTGGGTGCTTCGAAGGCACAACAAATTTGGCATGTGGTTTTGCCGGCCATTCTTCCCGAAATACTTTCAGCATTGCGTGTTACGGTGGGGATTGCCACCTCGGTGCTATTCGTAACGGGCACATTTGGTACAGACAAAGGACTCGGATTTTTCATCGTAGATGCATGGATGCGCATCGACTATCTGACTATGTATGCCGGTATTGTGATGCTGTCCATCATTGGGTCGTTGTTGTTTATACTATTGGATATAACGGATGCAGTGTTTTGTAAATGGAGTAAATTGAGGAGTGGATTGTAAGGGTTGAGGTTTGCTCGCGCGCATTTGCAATGCGTGTGTCGCGCCAGCGAAACATTTTAATTCAATTTCTTTTGCTTTGCAACACACGGTTTACAAAACCGCGCGAGCGGGGGTTATTTCTCCCATTTACTATACGGATTCTTCACCAACATAGAGTTGTAATAGCGCACATCGTGCGTTACTTCTTCGCCCAGCCAATCTGGCTTCTCAAATTCCTCGTCTTCCGCTTGCAGTTCTACTTCTGCCACAAAAAGTCCCTCGTTGCTTCCATAAAACTCGTCCACCTCAAAAATATGTGCGCCCACTTTCACCAGATAGCGGGTCTTCTCGATGATTTCTTTCTCGCAAAATGTCAACATCACTTCTGCATCTTCCACGGAAATCTCTTTTTCCCACTCAAATCTAGTCAATCCATTGCCCGAAACCGTGCTTTTGACAGTGAGATAGGCCTCATCGCCTTTGATGCGGATGCGCACTACTCGTTTTGGCACAGACGAAAGATAGCCCTG
>DENY01000058.1:13388-15557 GCA_002359825.1 Bacteroidales bacterium UBA2632 | reverse complement strand
CTTCGCATCGTTGCAGAGCACCCTTGTAACTTTACATGACTGCTTCGCAACACTGCAAAGCTACAAAATGATTTTACAAGAGTGCTTCGCAACGTTACATGACACCTATGTAAAGAAATATGCATGCTTTTCGGTGACAAAACCTTACATAATGTCAAAACATGGGTAGTCGCTCGCGCCGATTTGCAATCGGTGTGTTACGAAGTAATAAGAAATTGGTTGAAATGATGCTCGCTATCGCGACACACGCATTACAAATGCGCACGAGCTGTCTTGTCTCAACGCCTAATACCACTGCATATTCTCATACTGAGAACTGCGTTGTTCGTATTTGAGGTCTTGTAGGAGGGACGAGTTGGCACTGATGATGAAGTTGTACGATTTGTAGGGACCAATGGGAATGAAACTCGCCGACATGCTCCAGCAATGCAAATCGCGGGTGAGGGTGCAATTGACGTAAGTCACTTTTTTCAAATCGAAATTGTAGTCTGTGTTGAAAGTCAGGTTCCAGTTTTTGGTGGGTTGCAACGATCCGCTTAGGCCCAAGCTGTGCGTGAGTTTGCCTTTATATTCTAGTTTGTCGAAATCGAAATCGCCATATCCATAGCGCAACGAGTAGTTGAACGACAGGTTCCAATTAACACCGGGTTTCATATATCCATATCGGTCGTACTCTTGCGTGTCCGATTCGTCGCTAGCGAAAACACTTTTTGGTTCATCTCTAGGCGATTCATACTCGGGCTCGGTGCCCAATGAGCCATCATCAATGAGACTCTCTTTTGGGTCGCCTTCTTTTTTACCCTCATCATCTTTCTTGCCAAACAGTTTGCCAAAAGTATCTTGATTGATGGAGTAGGCAAACGATGTGCCAGTACTATAAAGTTTGCCAAATCCTTTTCCGTTGAGCACCCTCAATTTATCTACTTTTATAGGACGACCACTTTCGTTCACCTCATACTGATAGGGATCCCAAGTTGCATTGATGCTTAGGGTATATGATTTTGACAACTTCAAACGCATATTGGTGTTTATCATGCTCCACTTCAGGGAGTCTGCCATCATGTTGTAGCTAAAGTTGATGCCGAGGTCGTCGATGATGCTTATTTTTTTGTAGTCAGTTGTGTCGCTTTCCGAGCGAATCTTCATCTCAATGTTGTTCTTGAAGTCGAACCCAATATTACCTTGTTCGCCCTGCGAGGGGGCCCCAAACATCATGCCTGAATAGGGCGAGTAGGTGTGTTCCACATCTTCTCCATATTCATTTCGGTAGGTATAGGTCTCGTAGAACTTGTAGCGAGGAGCACCAAAGTCGGGACTGTAACTAAGGCTGATGCTGGGCGAAAATACGTGTCGAATTGCTTGCACTTTGTCGCCAAACATCTTCATTGGGGTGTACTTTCCGTATAGTTTTGTGTTCATGCTAATAGATGCATTGTAATCATACACCCGATTGAAGCCATAGATGGTATCTGTAGTTACGTGTCGTTTCTTTTCTGGGTCCCATTCCTGCATCTCTTTTCCCGTGTACCAGCGTTCGTTGTAATTGAATGAGGGCGATATGTTGATGTAGTCGAACAGACTGAAAGTTGCGCTCACGGGGATGTTGTGGCGCATACCATTTTGCCAATCTTTGATGATATTGGCTTCCATAAACTTGTTTTCTTTGGTCTGAATTGAGTTGCGGAATTCACCCGAGTAGCTCATTGTTATTTTTTCGTACCACTTCTCTTCGCCTATTGCGTCCTTTCGTTTGAATGGAAAGATACGGCNNGCGCTGATTGTATGAACTGGTTGAGTAGTTTACACTGGCAGATAATGTACGATACATGTTTGCTTTGGGATCTTGCGAGTGTGTCCAGTTCAGTCTAAAGTCGGTAGATGCCGAGTAGTCGGGCAATCCTTTATCTCCCAATATTGTTTTGAGATAATTGGCATTCATGTTTCCCGAAAACTTATATCGTTTGCGGTAATTCGTTTGCACACCAGCTCCCCATGAACCTTTTGTGTATATTTCCCCCGTCAAAGACAAATCAACATAATCGCTAATAGCGAAATAATATCCACCATTGTGCAGATAGAAACCTCGGTCCATTTCGTCACCATAGGATGGCATGATAATTCCCGATGAATAGGTCTCATTGAATGGGAAAAATGCAAAGGGAAGTACGA
>DENY01000058.1:7890-13241 GCA_002359825.1 Bacteroidales bacterium UBA2632 | reverse complement strand
ACCTTGTTCTGTCACTACATTAGAGATGTATGCTTTTTCTGTTTTGAAATTATATTTTACACCTTTCATCTCATATTGTGTGCCTTTGTCTTCGAATGTTGGATAACCAAACTCCTTGCCAATTGAGTCCAGCCCAAAGGTTGCCCCAATGGTGCTACTGTCCATGTCCATGGTTATGAGCTCTCCCTTGATGGCTATGTCTTGGTATTTCACATCGGCCTCGCCATACAAATAACCCTTGTTGTCTTTGGTGAAAATGATGGAGTCTTGTGCTGTGTAAATTACTTTACTTTCGAGTACCTCTTTTTTTTTGGGAATTGTATCCGATGGAGTCACCAAAAGTGAGTCACCGCTGAGGGTATCGTTGGGGTTGAACGTCTGAGGTTCTTGAAAGTCTAAAGCACGCACCGAGTCACCGCTCAAGGTCTCAGTCTGCGAAAGAGATAAGGTGGCGTTCGTAATGAACATTAGGGTTAATATTATAGTGACTAAGTGGTGTTTCATCTATGAGCTTTGATGCGCTATCGTTATGACTCGCAAAACTAGTCATTTATGTATTAACTACCTCGCAAAATATAAAAATAAAACTTAAGACCTATTATGCTTGAGCCTATCGGATATTGGCAATCGAAATTACATCGGCAAATACACCCGCTGCTGTTACATCGGCTCCCGCTCCGTAACCTTTTATGACCATGGGGTGCTCATTGTATCTTTCGGTTGTTATCATAATGATGTTGTTGCTACCCTCTAGGTCGTAGAAAGGATGGCCTCTTTCCACTTCACGCAGTGCCACCTCACATTCGCATCTGCCCGACTCGCCAACTTCATAGGTTGCAATTAGACGAATGCACTTATCTTCCAGCTCTAGTTGCTTCCTCTGCTTCTCAAAGCTTGCATCCATTTCGGAGATAGTGCTCCAAAACTTATCCAACGATCCTTCGAAGTATTTCTGTGGAATTAGCGGAACTATCTTCACATCGTCGTGCTCTATGCTACCTCCTGCTTCACGAGAAAGTATCACTAGCTTGCGCACCACATCCAATCCGCTAAGGTCTGTGCGTGGATCGGGTTCGGCAAATTTGGCATCCACCGATAGTTTGATGGCTTGGCTAAATGGAATGTCTTTGCTCAATGTGTTGAAGATGAAATTGAGCGTTCCCGATAGCACTGCTTGTAGTTTCACTATTTTGTCGCCCGAGTTGGTGAGTGAGTTCATTGTGTTGATAATGGGGAGCCCTGCACCCACATTGGTTTCAAACAAAAACTTCACACCGTTAGCACGGGCAGTTTCTTTCAGTTCGGTGTAGTTCTCAAAAGCTGATGAGGCTGCAATCTTATTGGCTGTGACAATGGAAACATTGTTAGACATGAGCTCTTTGTAAAGCTCCGAAACATCGGGGCTCGCCGTGCAATCAACAAACACCGAGTTGAAGATATTCATTTCGAATATCTCATCGCGTATAATCTGGGGCGAACTCTTCACCCCGTTTGTCATTAGGTTGTTGTAGAAATCATCCAACTCAATACCATCACGATTGAACAACGCTTTGCGCCCATTGGCAATGCCCACTACGTTCACACGCAGTTTGTTTTGTTCTTTCAGTGTCTCTTTTTGTCGTTTTATCTGGTTGATCAACTTGCTGCCAACAGTTCCCGTGCCAACAATAAACAGATTCAACTCTTGATAGGCAGACAAGAAGAATGAATCGTGAATCACATTGAGTGCTTTGCGCAGATTTTCTTTGGTGATGACACACGAAATGTTTGTTTCTGAAGCTCCTTGTGCCAATGCAAATATACTGATACCGCTCCGGCCAAGTGTTTCAAAGAACTTGCCGGCAACTCCCGGTACATGTCTCATATTTTGCCCCACAATGGCAATGGTCGAGAGGTTGTATTCTACCGTAATCTCATTGATGCTCCCCATTGCTATCTCATGTGCAAATTCTTCGCTCAACACCCTTTGAGCCGGAGCTGCATCGGGTGTACTCACACCAATTGAGGTGCTGTTTTCCGAAGAAGCTTGCGAAACCAGAAACACACTGATGCCATTGAGCGCCAATGCTTGGAATATTCTGTGGTTGACACCAATAATTCCCACCATACCCAATCCTTGAATGGTGATGAGGGCAGTATCACTAATGGATGATATACCTTTGATGACCTTTCCGTCGTTCTTCGACTGCTTGTTCAGTATCAGTGTTCCCTTCGATGATGGGTTGAAGCTGTTTCTAACCCGTATGGGTATGTTTTTGTGATAAACTGGGAAAATGGTGGGTGGATAGATCACTTTTGCGCCAAAGTTACTCAGCTCAATGGCTTCGATATACGACAACTCTTCTATAACGTAAGCCGATTGAATAATTTTTGGATCGGCGGTCATGAATCCGTCCACGTCGGTCCAGATTTCCAGCACCGATGCATTCAATGCCGCAGCAATAATGGAAGCTGTGTAGTCAGAACCACCCCGTCCTAGGTTGGTAATATCGTCTTCGTCTTTGCTCGAAGATATGAATCCTGGAACAATGGCAACGCCATTTATATTTTTAAACTGTTCTTTGATGAGTTGATTGGAAAGTGGTATATCAGGAATGTGTTTATTAAACTGCTTGGTGGTTTTGATAAACTGGGTGGAATCTAAGAGCTGTGCATCGGGAATAATTTTGCTGAGGATGAGGCTGGACAATCTTTCTCCATAGCTGACTATTTTATCTGAAGTCTTTTGCGACAAATCACCAATTAGATATACGCCACGCAATATGTTTTTCAAATCCTCGAAGAGGGGTTGCATCTCTTCGTTTAGATCTGTTTTTAGTTTTTCTGACGCGATGGTCTCTTCTACTATTTCCTTGTGACGTTTCTTCAGAATGTCGAAGATCATTTCATAGCTCTTGTCATCATTCAAGGCATAATCAGCAGCTTGCAAGAGTTGTTCGGTCACTCCATATAGGGCGGAGACAACAATTATTACAGGTTGTTGCTCAACACCAATTATATCTTTTACTTTTTGAATAGCCTCGGAAGTTCCTAAAGAAATCCCGCCAAATTTCATCACTTTCATATTGCTTGTTGAACGCATGAGCGTTTCATGTTTAAGTTTGTTTATATCTGTTTAGTGCGAGTTGTAGTTGTTTATTGTGATAGAGTAACAACAAACTCTATTGCTACTATTGCGCGTGTGCTGTAGAAATTATTTATCCCCCGGCAGGGGCATGAGGTAGGATGAAGAGTAGGTAGTATATAAATAGATCATGTTTGTGTACAAGTAGTTTTGTGATGGTTTTTAGTCTTTTTCTTGCAATGATTTACAAAGATAAAGTTTTTATCTATAGTTAATAGAAAAATGATAGGAAAAGAGGGAGTGCCTCACTATACTCGTTTAAGATATACGGAAACGGAGCCGTCTTTCACATTGAAAAAGCCTTTGCCATCTTCGCCAATCACTATATCTTCTTCAATGTTGCTCATTTTGTCAAACCAAGCAGAACCTGCGTAGTCTTCACCAACAAACATTGGCTTTTGTCCACCCACACCATTACTCATAATCACAACGCAACCATCGGGATGGTTCTCGTCTCCTTTCCTTACCCAACCAACAACATTGGGATGGTCGAAATAATCATCTTGTTCGCCATAGGCGAAATCTCTGCGTACGTCTAGTAGTTGGTCAATTGTCCATTGATTATCTTCCTGTGGGTTATCTCCGCCAATACCGTAGTAATCGCCCATGAATAGGCAAGGGTAACCATCTTTTCGCAGTAGAATTAAGGCGTATCCTAGTGGTTTGAACCATCGTTGAACGAATGACTCTAGAGCTTGTGAAGGTTGAGAATCGTGATTGTCTACGAAGGTGACAGTTCTTGTAGGATGTTCTGCAACCACACTATTCTCGAATATCTTTCTCATATCAAAAGCCCCGCCTTCTTCAGAAGCTTGTTTGAAGTTGAAGTGGAGTGCCACATCAAATAGATCAATATTGTAATCCACATTGTGAAGATATTCATTGATAACCATGTTGTCGTAGTACCAGTATTCACCAACCGCATAGAAATCTTCTCCAAATTCCCCTTTTACATGCTTAATTAAATCATCAATAAACCAATCGTTGATGTGTTTTATAGCGTCTAATCGAATACCATCAATATTCGTTTCTTTTATGAACCAGCTAATCCATCGCTTTGTCTCTTCATACACATCAGGGTGTTTATAATCTATGTCTGTAAACATGAGGTAGTCAAAGTTGGCAAATTCAGGACTAACAGAATTGTCGTTTACGTCAATACCTTTATTCTCTCCTTGAATCACATAAATAGCTTCTTTGTTATCACGATGATTGTAATCTGTAGCTGAGAAATGCTCCCAACTCCATTTAAATTCAGAGTATTTATTGTTCCTTCCAGGGAATGTAAAGCGTGTCCAACCTTCTATTTCATAAGGTTCCGTTATTCCATTATTGCGGTCATGTGGATCGACTTCCACTACAGTGAAAGTTTGCAACTCGTCGCCACCTGCTTTGTGATTGAGCACAACATCGGCATATACCATTATGCCATTATCGTGAAGGGCGTCAATGCAATCGTGCAACTCTTGCTTGGTTCCGTATTTTGTGCGAACAGTCCCCTTTTGATCAAACTCACCCAAGTCGTACAAATCATAAGCTCCATATCCAACATCGTCCGACCCTGTGCCTTTGTAGCAAGGTGGAATCCAAACGGAAGTAACACCAATTTGACTAAGGTGCGGAGCATCGTCTTTTAATCTGTTCCACAGGTTTCCATCGTTTGGCAAATACCATTCGAAATATTGCATCATTAGTCCGTTTGTTCTCATATATTGTGTTCTATTTATTTTTAAGCTATAACATCTAATAATTGGGTGGGTTCATTCAATTTACACAATTTGAGCTACTATGAGAATGAAATATTTTCATAACCTATAAATTATTAAACGTTATTGATTTAAAATCATCAATATAATGTTACTTTTGTAATAGCAGTCGGTCGGTTTGTCGCTACACATTTATGTGTTGAGGAAAGTCCGGGCAACGCAGAGCACCATACTTCCTAACAGGAAGCTATTTGTGAGAGTAGAGCAACGTAACAGAAAATTACCGCCACCATCTTTTGAATAAAGACGGAGGTAAGGGTGAAAAGGTGAGGTAAGAGCTCACCGGGTTTTGCAGTAATGCAGAGTGCCGTACGTCTTATGGGTTGCAAGGTCATGTATATCGGATATGTAGGGCTGCTCGCCCGATGCCGAGGGGTAGACCGCTAAAGGGTAATGGTGACATTACTCGCAGACAAATGACAAACATTTTCTTTTGTTAGAAGACACAGAACCCGGCTTAT
>DENY01000058.1:0-7837 GCA_002359825.1 Bacteroidales bacterium UBA2632 | reverse complement strand
TTTTATTTTTTGCAACGAGTGAATATGGAAGAGGACAAAGACAAGAAAAAGAAAAAAGAGGAAAGCAAGCTTGCTAAGCTAAAGAAAAAGATTTCTAATCTAATTAATTTTCTCACCAATGATATTTGGCGTTTAGATTCGCAAGATGTCAGTGGTAAACGAAACATATTTTACAATGGTCTGAAAGCAATTATTATGACCGTTCGTAACACCATGGAGTTGCAACTAAATGTGAGGGCTGCATCACTTACTTATCGAACATTGCTATCATTGGTGCCAGGATTGGCGGTACTCTTTGCAGTGGCACGAGGTTTTGGGTTGCTGAATATTATAAAAGGACAACTATCTACTTATTTTCCTGGACAAGAAGAGATACTTTTGCAAGTAACAGAGTTTATAGATAATTCATTGGAGCATGCGCAGGGTGGTGTTTTTGCGGGAGTTGGTGTTATAGTGCTACTTTATACTGTTTTTATTCTTTTTTCTGATATAGAAAACAACTTCAATACTATATGGCAACTAAGTAAAGGCAGGACAATACAGCGCAGAATATCTGACTATTTTGCTCTTATCTTCATTATGCCTATTTTTATTGTTCTCAATAGCGCCCTGACGATAATGATTAGTTCTTCAACCGTTTATTTCGATGCATTTAGCTATATCTTAAATCCATTGGTTACTCAGGTGCTAAATATTCTTCCATTTTTCATTATCATTTTGGTGTTGACATTGCTCTATAAGTTTATGCCTAACACCAAAGTTAAGTTTGTAAATGCTCTTATTGCAGGTTTTGTGGCGGGAACGGCATTGCAAATATTTCAATTGGTTTATATAAGCGGACAGTTATGGATAACTAAATACAATGCTATCTATGGTAGTTTTGCAGCATTGCCTCTTTTGTTACTATGGATGCAATTGTCGTGGAACATTGTTTTAATGGGAGTAGAATTATCTTTTTCATTGCAAAACATTCGGAAGTTTTATTTTGAGAAAGAAACGAAGAACATTAGTCGAAGATACAATGATTTTTTTACCATTCTTATTGCATCTCTAATTGCCAAACGTTTTGCTACAGAAAAATCACCACTCACGGTAGATGAAATTTCAGAAAAGCACGCCATACCTATTCGATTGACCAATCAAATTATCGACTTGTTGCAAGAATTGCAAATAATTTCTCCCACACCCGATGAAGAGGATCCAGATGTGATGGCCTTTCAGCCTGCCTTTGATATTAATTTAATGAGTGTAAAATTACTGATGAGCAAGATTGATGTTTACGGTTCTGAGAGTTTCAAAATTGATGCCGACATTGAGTTCAAGTCACACTGGGACGCCCTAATGCGTTCTCGCGAAAGCTTATATAATGTTGAAGGAGATGTATTGTTGAAAGATTTGTAATTGCTTTTTTGATGACCCCTTAGAGGTTAAGTCACTTTCAAGAATATGAAATATANNAAATTATGTCACTTTCGAAAATAAGATATACATAAATTTACTTGTAATTCGTTATTGCTTCAAACAGTACAAATAGTCGGTAGTCCAATAAGTACACTCATGGTCGAGTTCTTGAGCTTTTCCTTCACAAAAAACATCAAGTATTTGCCAAAACCTTGGACTGTGATTCAACTCGATAGTGTGGGCTAATTCGTGTAGGATCACATAGTCTATCAAACGTTCGGGCAACACTATCAGAAAAAGAGATAGGTTTATGTTTTTTCTGTTAGTGCAACTTCCCCAGCGCTTTTTACTGCTATTTATCTTAATTTCATTGACTTTTAATCCATGTTTCTTAGCCAAAAATAAAACTTTCCGTGGCAATATTCTTTTGGCTTCATAGCGCAAGCCATAAATTATTAAATCTTTTATTACCAATTGAACATCATTTCTTTTGATGTCATACTGAGGAGGTACGCCAAGTTTCAAAATGCCATTTTCTAAAAACATTCCAGCTCTATCGCTATACGATGGTTGGCGGTCTATTACTACTTTAAAAGTAGAAGCTTCAATATTCGGCGCCTCTGTTATCTTTACTATCTTTTGTATTGGTAAATTTAAGATTTGTGGTTTTAGGTTGTCAAAGTGTTTTTTGATTTCAGTATTGGTCAGACGTGTAGGAACTGTCATCTCTACTACATCGTGTTTGCGTCGTACAATTACTCTTTTTGCACGATTGTTTCTTTTGACTACAACTGGGCCAAGTTCTTTATCGAAAAAGTCATTCATAGTTGCAAAAGTATTACATATAAATCATAAATGTTACATCTTTCTTCTATAAATTCCAAATAGTGACAAACAATATTTATCTTTGTGTGAATTTAAAGTGAAATAGACATGAAATTAATAGAATCATTGGATAGTGTAGGGCAATATGCTGTGCTTATGAAAAGTACGCTTACCCTTCCAGATAAGCTTAGAGAGTTTATAAAAGAATTCTTCAAGGAGATGTATAAGTTGGGAGTTAATTCTCTGTGGATTGTCATGATAATTTCCTTTTTCATTGGAGCTGTTATGGTAGTGCAAATTGCACTAAATGTTGCCTCTCCACTGTTGCCACGCTTTACTGTGGGTGTGGTTTCAAGAGAAATTATATTGTTGGAGTTCTCATCCACTATCATGTGTTTGATATTGGCTGGAAAAGTCGGTTCAAACATTGCTTCCGAAATTGGCACAATGCGCGTAACCGAGCAAATAGATGCTTTGGAAATAATGGGGGTCAACTCTGCCAACTATTTGATTTTACCAAAAATAACAGCGTTTGTTGCTTTTATGCCAGTGTTGGTTATCTTCAGTATGTTTTTGGGTTTGATAGGAGGATATGTTATTTGTGCTATAACAAACACACCGCCACCCGAAACATATATTTATGGAATCCAAGCTTTCTTCAATGACTTCTTCGTATGGTATTCTATTGTAAAATCAATGATTTTCGGTTTCATTATTGCTTCAGTAGCTGCTTATTTTGGATACTTTGCAAAAGGTGGATCATTGGATGTAGGTAAGGCAAGTACAGATTCGGTCGTTATCAATAGTATTCTTATTCTTGTTGTCGATTTAGTATTCACTCAATTAGTAATGGGGTAAAATAAATAGATTATGATTGAAGTAAACAACCTCACAAAATCTTTTGATGGTCGTGTCGTGATCGACGATATAAGCACTAAATTTAAGAAAGGGCTTGTAAATATGATTATAGGAAGAAGTGGTTCAGGTAAAACTGTTTTTCTAAAGAATCTTATTGGACTCTTAACACCTGATCAAGGCGAAGTTCTTTATGGAGGAAAAGATTTCTTAAAGATGCGTCATCGCGATATAAAGAAATTGAGAAAAGATATGGGTATGCTTTTTCAGGGATCTGCTCTATTTGATTCAAAAACTGTTTTGGAAAATGTATCCTTTCCTTTAGATATATTTTCTCGTAAAAATAAGAGAGAGCGAATAAAAAGAGCCGAATTCTGTTTGGAGCGTGTAGGACTGGAAGCAGCTCACAATTTGTACCCCTCTGAAATCAGTGGAGGAATGATGAAGCGTGTTGCTATTGCACGCGCTATTGCGTTAAACCCTCATTATCTCTTTTGCGACGAACCTAATTCGGGGCTAGACCCTAAAACATCACAGTTAATTGATGAACTCATTAGAGATCTAACAAAGGATTTTGGTATGACCACTATTGTAGTTACCCATGACATGAACTCTATTATGAATATTGGTGACCATATAATATACATTCACGAAGGCAAAAAAGAATGGGAAGGTTCCAAAGCAGAAATAATGGATGCTGACAATGAATCGCTCAACGANNATGTGTTTGCTTCCGATTTGTTTAAGAAAGTAAAAGAGGCTAATACTCCCAATGAGATAGATATTTGAAAGATGTGTTGCTCTTCAAGGATGATTTAAACACCTAAATTTAGGAGAGCAAACATTTTCTATTTTGAGTTGTTATTCAACTGCAAACTTAGGTTTGCATTTTTATTCTATATAAATTAGGTTATTCACTTTATAAATGGATTACTCCGTAGTGATTTAATCATTCAATAAAAACAATCTACAACATGTTAAGTATAAAAAAGCTACATGCCCGAGTAGAAGGAAAAGAAATTCTAAAAGGCATAAATATAGAAGTTAAACCTGGTGAGATTCATGCGATAATGGGTCCAAATGGTTCTGGTAAAAGCACTCTGGCATCCGTACTGGCTGGAAACCCAAAATTTGAAGTAACTCGAGGGAGTATCACATTTCAAGGGAAAGATATTCTGGATATGGAGCCTGAAATAAGAGCTAATGAAGGAATTTTCTTAAGTTTTCAGTATCCTATTGAAATACCTGGAGTGAGCATGGTCAACTTTATGCGCGCAGCAGTAAATGAAAATCGCAAATATAAAGGCTTAGACCCTATAGCTGCNNAGATGCGTGATAAACGCGAAATGTTGGGCATGGATAAACAATTGGTGAGTCGTTCTGTAAACGAAGGTTTCTCAGGTGGAGAAAAGAAACGTAACGAGATTTTTCAAATGGCTATGTTAAATCCCAAGCTATCTATCTTAGATGAAACAGACTCTGGACTAGATATTGATGCTCTGCGTATAGTTGCAGCTGGGGTAAATAAGTTGCGTACACCAGAGAACGCAACTATCCTTATTACTCACTATCAACGTTTGTTGGAATACATCAAACCCGATTTTGTACACGTACTCCAAAATGGTGTGATAGTAAAAAGTGCCGGTCCTGAACTTGCTCTCGAGCTTGAGGAAAAAGGCTATGATTGGTTAGAAAAGTAATTATTCATTAGCGTATAAAATCTTGTAATTAGATTTAAGAAAATAATTAATTATGTGTCATTTTGATAAATGAACATATTTAGATATTAAAACAATGATTGAACAACAATATATAGACCTATTCCAACAATATAAAAAAGAGATAGACAGCAATTCTGTTGCGGTGATGAATGATCAACGTGATGCTGCTTTCGGTACATTCAAAGAGATAGGTTTTCCAACATCAAAAAAAGAAGAGTACATACACTCTGACGTTTCTCGTGCATTTGACACTGAATTAGGATTGAATATTCGGGATATACCTATACCTGTAAATCCTTACGATACATTTAAGTGCGATGTACCCAATTTGGCTACTAACTTGCATTTTCTCGTCAACGACAGATATTATACTAACAATAATCAAGTGGAGGTATTGCCTCAAGGAGTTTATGCTGGAGGTATGAAAGAGTTTGCTCATCTATATCCAGAAGTTTTTAAAGAGTATTATGGACAAGGTGCTGACTACTCCGATGATGGTTTGGTAGCATTCAACACTATGTTTACACCAGACGGATTTGTGTTGTATATCCCTAAAGGAATTGTGATTGAAAAACCAATTCAGCTTATTAATATTTTGAGAGGTGGAGTTGATTTAAGCGTAAACAGACGAATTCTCATCATCGCTGAAACAGGAGCTAAAGCTAAACTACTGGTATGCGACCATGCTGTAGATGATGTGCATTTTGTAGTAACTCAGGTTACAGAAATATTTGCTGATGATTCATCTGTCGTAGATTTCTATGAGTTGGAGGAAAATTCTACAAAAGTAACTCGTCTCTCTTCACTATTCACAGCTCAGCAAAGTCAATCTAATGTAATTACAAGCAGTATAACATTGCACAATGGTTATACTCGGAATAACTACCGATTCAGACTTTTGGGCGAAAATGCACACGCCACTATAGGTGGACTTGCCATTGCTGATAAGAGTCAACATGTAGATAATTATGCATTTCTGGATCATCTTGTACCCAATTGCACAAGCAACGAACTGTTTAAATATGTGTTGCAAGATCGATCTACAGGCGTTTTCTGTGGTAAAATATTAGTTGAAAAGGATGCGCAGAAAACATTGGCCTATCAGACCAATCGAAATTTAGTTGCTTCTCCCGATGCGAAGATGTTTGCCAAGCCACAACTCGAAATTTACGCCGATGATGTGAAATGTTCTCACGGTTTGACCACTGGACATTTAGATGATGAGGCTATGTTTTATCTTCAAGCACGCGGCATACCTAAAGATGAGGCAAAAATGCTCTTGATGGTTGCTTTTACAAAAGACGTACTTGAATTAATCAATATCGAATCGTTGAAAGAGAGGCTCGAATTTCTTATTGACAAACGTTTTAGGGGAGAGTTGATGCGTTGTGGCAATTGCAATGTGTGCCAATAGAAAAGAATATGACCCAATGATGGATATTAACAAAATAAGAAGTGACTTTCCTATACTTTCACGTAAAGTATATGGAAAGCCATTGGTTTATCTGGACAATGCAGCTACCACACAAAAGCCTATATGTGTAGTCAACAAAATTGAAGAGATGTACTATACTCTCAATGCTAATATACATAGAGGGGTTCACTATTTGAGTCAGCAGGCAACAGATGCTCACGAAGCTGCAAGAGCTACCATACAAAAGTTTATAGGTGCTAAATCTTCCAATGAGATTGTTTTCACGCGCGGCACAACAGAATCAATTAATTTAATTGCCTCTACATATTGCAGAGCATTTTGCCAGCCCCACGATGAAATTATTGTTTCGGCTATGGAGCATCACTCCAATATTGTTCCTTGGCAATTACAAGAAGAAATATCTGGCGTTAAACTTCGCGTGATTCCTATCAATGATAAAGGTGAATTGATTATTGAAGAGTTTAATAAGCTTATCAATCCACGGACCAAGCTTGTTTCTATCACGCATATTTCAAATGCTTTGGGAACAGTGAATGATATTGAAGAAATAATCAGAATTGCTCACCATAATAATGTTCCAGTATTGATTGATGCAGCACAATCTGTGCAACACGTGCCATTGGATGTGCAAAAGCTTGATTGCGACTTTTTGGTTTTCTCAGCTCACAAAGTATATGGTCCAACAGGAATGGGTATACTGTATGGTAAAGAGGAATGGTTAAATAAACTTCCCCCTTATCATGGAGGAGGCGAAATGATTGCAAATGTTTCATTCGAAAAAACTACTTTCAATGAACTCCCTTATAAGTTTGAGGCAGGTACTCCCGATTTTGTGGGATCAACCGCTATGGCTGCAGGACTTGACTATATATCTGAGATAGGATTAGAGAATATTGTCGAGTATGAGCACGAATTACTTGAATATGCAACTGAGCAACTCCTCAAGATTGATGGACTCAAGATTTATGGCACTGCTGCTAATAAGAGTAGTGTGGTTTCATTTCTGGTAAAAGGTATCCATCATTACGATATGGGAATGCTATTGGACAGAATGGGTATTGCAGTGCGTACTGGACATCATTGTACACAACCATTGATGGATTTGATGCAAGTGGAAGGAACTGTGAGGGCCTCTCTTGCATTCTATAATACTAAAGAAGAGATAGATCAACTTGTTGCAGGTATAAACAAAGTTGTATCGATGTTTTAACCCATTGAATTATCCAATATAATTTTAAATTAAAGAGGATGTCTTAAAACGGCATTCTCTTTTTTTAGTTTAGACAACTATTCACCTATTCCTTTATTGTTTTAAATAATAGTTTATCCTCGCAAAAAACGAATAAATACTTTAAGAAAGCCCTATCCATCAATATGTTAACGTTTACTCGAAAGATATAGCCGAACAATTGTCAAACAATTGGGCTGAAATCAACTCCTAAAAACTCCGTATTGTCTCTGAATGTTTTCAGAGCTTTTCAGAAAAGAAGTCTGAGAAGCTCTGAAAAAGTGAATTCCTATACGAGATTCACCGAATGCTAACTAAATAGGGAAATTACACAAAACAGATATAATAAAATATTTGTCGGAAAAACATGTC
>DENY01000133.1 GCA_002359825.1 Bacteroidales bacterium UBA2632 | reverse complement strand
CAACAAGGGGTTCCAACAGATGAGCATCAATGGATTGAAACTCATGGAGCACCTGCTTCCTACAGAGAATTTCGGACAAAAGTGAGAGATTACTACAAGAGAAACTATCCTTTGACAGCAGATGCAAAAGGTAGAGAACGCTTGAACCCAGGTGATGGGACAGTTTCACGTTTATGCCATGAACCCCGAGTTGCAGTTTCAGTATTAATAGAGATGTTAGCACCTTACATTAGCACAGGAAAACTAAAACTATTAACTGAATATAAAATCAGAAAAGCAGATGTAGTGGGTGATTCTGTTAAAGCTTTGGAAGTGGTATCCTTAAAAACAGGAGATCCGATGGTTTTAACTGCTCCTTATTTTGTAGATGCTACTGAATGTGGAGATTTACTACCACTTACAGGCACAGAGTATATTACTGGTACAGAATCTAAAAGTCAGACAAACGAACTACATGCTCCTGAAAAAGCTGATCCACTCAACAATCAAGCTTTTACTCTTTGTTTTGCTATGGATTATCAACCAGGAGTAAATAATATTATTGACCGTCCAAAGGATTATGATTTTTGGAGCAAGTTTGTTCCTAAAATGGAACCTGCATGGTCGGGTAGATTGTTAGACCTGACATATTCTGATCCTCGAACATTGAAACCGAAAAAATTAGGATTCCATCCTGAAGGAATATCAACGGGCGATTCGCTTAATCTGTGGAATTATAGACGTATTATTAATGAAAACAACTTTGTAGATGGGACATATGACGGTGGCGCAACGATTGTAAACTGGCCACAAAATGATTACCTACTAGGCAATCTAATTGACGTTTCTGAAAAAGAATTTAATAAACACGTAGATGCTGCTAGACAACAAAACCTTTCACTTTTCTATTGGTTACAAACCGAAGCACCACGACCTGATGGAGGTCAAGGATGGGCAGGTCTCAGATTGAGAGGCGACATGATGGGTACAGAAGATGGTATGGCCAAGTACCCCTATATAAGAGAAGCGAGAAGAATTAAAGCTCAATTTACTGTATTGGAAGAACATGTAGGTGCAGAAAACAGAAAACTAGTAGCTGGTGCCGAAGCATGTAAAAATGCCGCAGACTTTTATGACAGTGTAGGTGTTGGTTATTATCACATTGACCTTCACCCAAGTTCACGTGGAATAAACTATGTCGATTTTTCCTCATTGCCCTTTGAGATTCCACTAGGANNTTACTGCCTCAAAGGATTCATAACCTGCTACCTGCTAACAAGAACATTGGTACTACTCACATCACTAACGGATGTTATCGTTTACATCCAGTAGAATGGAGTATTGGTGAAGCAGTTGGGTTATTAGTCGCATTTGCCAAGAAAAAGGGCGTGCCTCCTCGTGCTGGAAGAGAAAACAAAAACACGTTGACTGACTTCCAAAGTTGGATTCAACAACAAGGGTTAGAAACTAAATGGAAATAAAATAAAATTAAGGAGGGCACAACAGCTCTCCTTCATTTTTCTTAAATCAATGTTTCCATCAAAAAAAACACATTACTCAATGAAAAGGAAAACAATAATAGCTTTCATACTATTAATTTCAATTGCAACGATGGGATTCGCCCAAAAAACTCGAATCTTATTAATCCCCTTAGATGACAGACCTAGTAGTTGGCAGTTTCCATCACGTATGGCCAATATTGCCAACGCAGAAGTAACCTATCCACCAATGGAATTTCTTGGACATTTCTTTACGCCTGGTGATTCAGATAAACTTCAAAACTGGGTTAAAAGTCAAGATCTAAATAAGTTTGATGCTGCAATAGTGGTTGTGGATATGGTTGCTTATAGTGGTCTTGTTGGCTCTCGTGCCTATAACGTAGATGAGGAAACTGCAACAGCACGGATTCATCTCATTAGAGAAATTCGAGAAAGAGCTCCGAACATAAAAATATATGCTCAAAACGTTATAATGCGTCTGGCACTCACTTATAATAATGAGAATGCAAGATATAACAACGACTTTACAAGATGGACTAAAATTGCTGGTGATACAAGTCCTGAGAATAAAGTTGTGATGGATGAATTAGAGAAGAAAATACCAGATGGTGTAATTCGAAACTATCTACTTACACGTAAAAGAAATTTAAAAGTCAATATGTCGTCAATTGATATGGTCAAGAATGGCATAATCGATTTTCTTGTTTTATCACAAGATGATGCTGCATCTCAAGGAATTCATTTAGAAGATCAGAAAAAACTATCTCATGAAATTGCAAGGCTAAATCTCAGCAACAAAGCAGTTGTATTGCCTGGAGCTGACGATGCAGTAATGTTACTGCTATCTCGTTCTTTGAATGATAAATTCAATCAAAAGACTATTGTAAAAGCTGTATATAGTTCGTTCGATGAAAGTGAGCAAATAATGCCTTTCCAAGATACTAAACTTTCGGAAACAGTAAGCCGACATATATTTGCAGCAGGAGCAAAAGAAGCAAAAGATGAAGAGAAACCTGACGCACTGTTTTATATTTTTTCATCTCGCAACATACCAGGAGTAGCTGAAAACTTTACTAACCAAATTAAAGAACAGATTAATCTAGGACAAAATGTAATAATCGCAGATGTAGATCGTATCGGAAATATTCAAGGAGGTGATGAGCAATTTACAAACATGTTGTTAGATAAAGACATTTTAAGTCAGCTGGCAGGATACGCTTCATGGAATACAGCAGGAAACACAATCGGCACTGCACTACCTCAAGGGTTGATATTTACAATAGCTAAGAATCATCTTTTCTCTGACTCAGAGTCGATTAACAAGGTAATGACAGCTCAAAATTGGTTCTTATTGCATAGATTGATGGACGACTATTATTTTCACACATTAGTAAGGAAAGATATAAACACTTATCTGGAAAATGATGGAAGAAGTTCTACTATAATAAATGATGAAACTAGGGTAAGAGCTGAAAAATTNNCAATGGTATGAAAAGCATGCAGAAATACTTTAAGAATAGCATGGACTACTTTTCAAGCAGTAAACCATCCTATTTAAACAAGAGAGTTAACTGCAAAGAAACACATAATCTATACTTTGCGCTACCATGGAATCGAACATTTGAAGCGGCGATTGATTTTGGAGTTAATTGCAAGGCAGAATGAACATAACCCTATTGAGAATAAAGACTAAAGCAGGTTGCTGAAGTAAGCAACCTGCTTTAGTCTTTTTAATTAGAGTCTAAACTTCAAAATATTCTTTCATTAATTCACACTAACAGCATTAGGCTCTGACAATTCAGTTCTAATATCTTCATTCAAATCCAAATCCCTCCCAAAGTTATTACCTTCGATTATAATATTATTCACCTTCTCAAAAAAGAACAAGTGGGTATTCCAATGAAAGGGCTCAAACTCATCATTGTATAACACAGTGTTGTTCCTAAATACTAAGCCATCTGTAGATTTTGCATATAAGATAGGTCTATCAAACATCTCAAATGTATTGTCTTCAATAACAATACCAGAGTGGAAAAACTTCTTTTGATCTTCAAGATTAGGAATTTCTGGATAGATAGAGATAACTGCATTAGTGAACTGATAGTTAGCTGTCAAAGCATTGACAAATCTATTATTCTTAATAAGAACATCTTTACATGTGNNTTTCAAACCAACCATTACAATCGCCACAAAGTAGAATAGCTGTACCATGAGTATGATCAAAAAGATTGCTTTCACAAACGACTCTTCTGGGGGTACTAAACAAAGAGCCGCGAGCACGGTTATTCCGAATAGTATTATCGGAAAACACCACCTCTGGTGTCCAAGTTAGATTTTCAACTCCATACTTACCTTCTTCGGATATTTCAACTGGCAATGCATTAGTAAAAGTTATTTCAAACTCTTTTGCACCAAACTCAGTTGGTTGATCAAAGGCTTTAATCGACTTTATTGTATTGATATGATTAGATACAAGCTCCATCTTTTCTGATTCAATAAACTGAACAGAATCACCCATTTCACCCCATTTGAAACCCCAAGCTTGTGGATGCATATACTGTGCTAACAAGGTATTATCATCTATTCGTTTAGTTACTCGCAAATAAGTACCATGAACATTGATAGCATCATCTGCCATGCCTTCATACAAACCATTCTTCGAAATAATTTCACCTTTACAAGCCGAAAAATGAGTTGCATCAGCTTGCGTAGTAAAAAATCGCTCATCATCTTCACCTCTTAGGCAAACATTAAAACCATCAAGCGTAATATTTTCACTCATCTGTGCTAATAAGCCCATGCCTTCTGCATAATGTACCGTTACATTCTCAAAGGTTGTATTTAGACTTTCAGATACAAAGATACCAGGAGTAGGACGATAATAGGAACGAAGCACAAATCTCTCGCCCACAGAAGTTTCATTTAATTGATCCCATCCTTTTATAGATAACAAATTGGCCGACTTCTCTGATACGGAAGATGGAGAAAAACTAACATCGGAGCGTTTATAGGCAAGACGCTTATCAGAGCGAAAAGCCAATGAAACAAAAGGAGTATATTCATATCCTTCACCTTCAATAATAAGCGCACCGTTTTCCACCCTATAGTTATCTTGAGGATAAATCTCAGCTATTACTTCATCAGCATCTTTATTCAACGCAACGACCTTAAGTTGACGCAAAGCAGGCACTTCAAAATCTATATTTACATTCTTCAAAGTGATGTTAGCATTGTTCAAAAATGCAAAAGGGACCATTCTTCCATGAAAAATAAAGTCAGAACCTTGTCCATCAATGGTTATGTTTTGAAGATGTTCGAAAGCGAAACCAACACTTTTAGGATTGGTCTGGTCGTGATTTGATATATAATATTCACGCTGAAAAGATCCATCTTCATAGAAGTCGTATCTCCCTTTAGGAAAGACAATTGTAGCGTGGGAAGTATCTGTTATTGCCGATAAATGCTCTACTAATTTAACTGCGCTCAAGGATGCATTTTCTTTCGTGTTTGGTTTAACACCAAAATCATCAAAACTGATTACATTCTTAGACTGTTTGCAAGAGTAACTTACAAATAGTAACAAAGAAATTAGGAGGAATATACTTTTTCTCATTTTATCAAAGATTTATTTATATCTTAATTGTATTATCAAGTTGATTCTATTTACTCAAACGTCAATATAGCTTTCTCGTTATTACCATTAGCCAATATCACATAGCCATCTTCTATCTCAACAGTTTTACCATCAACATAGACAGAGGAAACATTTGTAGGCACTTTAAACTTAAAATCATTGCCAACAGTAGCAAGTATCTCTACACTTTGCAGTTGATGATCTTTCCATGCCGCACTCACTTCTGCACCTCCACGTACACGCAACCCTTTGAAGCTACCATCAGCCCATTCATCAGGTATTGCAGGAAGGAGCTCTATAAATCCATCGTGGCTTTGAATTAACATTTCGGCAATACCAGCTGTTCCACCAAAGTTGCCATCTATTTGAAAAGGTGGATGAGCGCAAAACAGATTGGGATAAGTCCCACTACCAGCTCTACCCATTTCCACCTTGTCTCCAATGGCTGGTTGTAGTAAGCTTTTCAAAAGTTTATATGCTCTGTTGCCATCATGCAGTCGTGCCCAGAAGTTAACCTTCCATGCACGTGACCAACCTGTACCTCCATCACCTCGTCGCTCCAATGTTTGACGAGCTGCTTCGGCTAGTTCAGGTGTTCTATCGGGTGTTATTTGATTGGATGGATACAGACCATAGAGATGTGAAACATGGCGATGATGAACATCAGTCTCTTCATAATCTTCGAGCCATTCTTGCAAATAACCATGGGGACTAATTTGCATGGGTGGTAGTTGAGGCAAGGTTTTGCGAATATTCTTAGTTGTTTCGTCTTCAATGCCCAATATTTTTGCGGCCTCAAGTGTATTTGTGAATAGCTCGCTGATAATTTGCACATCCATTGTGGGTCCCATACACACATACACTGCATCTTTACTGCCTGGAAGATAGAAGCTATTTTCGGGAGACGAAGAAGGTGCTGTTACCAACCATCCCTCTTTTGGCTCGGCAATCATATTAGTCAAAAAGAAACGACTTGCACTTGCCAGTGTGGGATAGACACTCTGTAAATAGTCTTTGTTCTGTGTAAACGCATAATGTTCCCAAAGGTGTTCGCAAAGCCACGCACCACCGGTATTGGTTGCTCCCCACGATGCATGTTCTGCAGGTGCAGTGAAGAGCCAAGGATTGGTAATGACATGTGCCACCCAACCTTCGGCATCATAAAATGTTTTCGCTGTTGTTGTACCAGATGTTTCTAACGATTTAGTAAAATTAATTAGAGGTTTGTGCAATTCAGAAAGATTGCACACCTCAGCTGGCCAGTAGTTCATCTGCACATTAATATTGAGATGATAGTCTCCATTCCATGGGGTTTGCACAGTGTTGGCCCACAATCCTTGCAAATTAAGAGGCATGGAGTTTTCATTAGTGCCACAAATCATAAGGTAACGACCATACTGAAAATAGAGGGCAGCAAATGATGGGTCATTATTAGTTTGAAATTGCATCAAACGTACATTTGTTGGAGTCTCATTATCTTGATCTCCTAAATTCAACTCAACCCTGTTGAACTTCTCTTGATAAGCCTCAACATGACTCCTCTTTAGTCTATTGTAGTTCGAACCATGCGCTTTACTCATCAAATCGGACACCGTAACTTCGTACCCCTTATCTAGCATATTGGTAGAAGTAGATATTACAATAATTGCTTCATTAGCATCGGCAATAGAAAGCGAGTTCTCATCAGCGGATAAGCTACCACCACTATTTGTTATTTGAACTTTGGTGAGGTACTTTACACCTTTATCTGTGTTATGCCCATCATTCAATTGACCTCTCATATACAATGCACTGTTTTCCACAAAAACATCGCCTCGCTCAGGACGTGAAAGCCCCACATTGAATGAAATAGCGTTTTTCTTATCAGCCCTTAGTCGAATAATCATTACATCATCAGAATGTGATACAAAGTATTCGCGCTTATAATTTATATCACCTTTTTTGAATGAAGTGTTAGCCGTGGCCTCATCTAAATATAGTGAACGACTATACGCATCTGCTTTTATGTCAGTGTCATAATTATAGTCGATAGTCAAATCACCCACCATTTGAAAACATCCGTAAGGTGCATCTTTGCCTTGACCAAGAGCTGAACCTTGACCTTTGCTACGAAAATGTTTATACATTATCTCTTGCGCTTTCAAATTCNNCAGTTGTCGTATTTCAGGAAGATAGTTGATTGCATCAGGATTCAAAGCTTCAGGGTCTTGACTACCCGACCACATTGTGATATCGTTGAGAACAATTTTCTCTTTATCAACACCACCATCTGGCATCATTCCTATTCTACCATTTCCAAGTGGCAAAGTCTCCTCCCATAATTGAGCTGGTGAATCGTAACGCAAAGAAAGTCTATCATTATCGGTGTGAGCACTGTTGCAACTGAAAAACAGCAAGGACAGGAGTAGTGAAAAGAAAATTTTGTTTCGCATAATGGTTGTCTTAATTATTTTTACACCTACAAATATACAAAACAACTAGCAATAGAAGGCAAAATTTTATATGCTATAGCAGCATATAAATAAGGATAGTTACTTATGGTATAAGTTAGTCAACACTATTGAGAAATCTATTTAAGAGAGCGGCAAACGAGATTCGAACTCGCGACCCTCAGCTT
>DENY01000182.1:1753-5098 GCA_002359825.1 Bacteroidales bacterium UBA2632 | reverse complement strand
TGGAGGTACATATGCATTCAGAGACACTTATTTTGGAGAATTTAACGTTGGATATAACGGATCAGAGAACTTCCCAAGTGATCAGCGCTTCGGGGTTTTCCCTGCAGGAGCCATTGGTTACCTTATTTCAAGCGAACCCTTTTGGAATGTAAATGCAATTAGTCTTTTAAAGTTTAGAGCCTCTCTAGGACTAGTAGGTTCTGATGCATTACCTGAGAGAGGTGGTGTCCCAATTCGATATGGTTATTTATCCACATGGGGTGACGGTTTAGGAGGCTACGGATTTGGTTTTAATCCCACTACAATTGGAGGAGTTGGAGAAAGCCAGATAGGAGTATCTAACTTAACATGGGAAAAAGGATTGAAAAAGAATATCGGTTTTGAACTAGGACTGTTTGACAATATTTTCACAATGGACGTAGACTACTTCCATGAAAAAAGAACAGATATTCTCATAGAACGTGGCTCATTACCTGCTATAGCTGGAGTTAATACGGTTCCATTCGCAAATATGGGTAGAATGAAAAATCAAGGATTTGAAGCAACGCTTGAGTTAAATAACAACATAGATAAGTTTCAATATCGTTTTTATGGTAACTTTGCTTTCACACGCAACAAGATACTTGAAATGGATGAACCCCAAATGGAATATGCATACCGCATGAGAACAGGACATCCACTCGGACAACGTTTTGGATTGATTGCTGAAGGATTGTTTGCAGATCAAGATGAAATAGACAACCATCCAGAGCAAATGTTTGGTACTGTTCGTCCGGGTGATGTGAAGTATAAAGACATTAACGATGACGGTGTTATTGACGCAGATGACCAAACCTCTATTGGTTATTCAAATGTTCCTGAAATTATTTATGGTTTTGGAACACAACTTATGTGGAAAGGGATAGATTTTGGTGTATTTTTCCGTGGTCAGGCTAGAGTTTCTTATGGATTGGGTGGATCTACTTTTATTCCGTTTGCTGAAGGAGTAGGTAAAGGTAACGTATTTGATAAAGCACTGGATAGATGGACAGAAGAAAATCCTAATCCAAATGCATTCTATCCAAGACACTCCGATGGACGATCAACCAACAACTGGCAAGCCTCTACTCGTAATATCTATAGTGGAAATTTACTTAGATTGGCGGATATAGAACTTGGTTACACATTTGACAAGAAACTTATTTCTGTATTAGGACTTCAATCTTTAAGGATACATATTTTAGCAACTAATGTTGCTTTGTTCGCACCTTGGGACATGTGGGATCCTGAAACAGCATCTCCAAATGGTGACAAATATCCTATTCCAAGAAAAATTAATTTCGGTATTAGAACAACTTTTTAAGCAAAAAGAAAAATGAAAAAAATTATAGTAAGTTTATTTTTAATACAGCTGTTTTTCTTTGCGGGTTGTACAGACTTCTTAGAGAAGTTGCCCGATGATATGAAAACAGATGAAATGGTTTGGAGTTCAAGGAAACAAACTGAAGGATACCTTGCCAATGTATATGCAGCCATACCACGACATAATTTACATCAAGATGACCCCTGGTTAGGACTGGCAGATGAAATCGATTTAACCTGGACAGTGTATAATACATATCCAATTAACTTGGGTAACTGGACACCAAGTTCCGGATTTTACAATAAATATGCGCTTTGGTACAGAGCAATTAGAGCTTCATTTACTTTTGAAAACAATGTAGATAGAAATGGTGAATTAAGTGAAGCTTTGAAAACTCAGTATAAAGCAGAGGTACGATTTTTACGTGGCTATTATTATTGGCTACTTTTGCGTCAATATGGTCCTGTAGTCTTATTAAAAGAACAACAAGGCAACGATGCAGACTTTGTAAATATGCAACGAGCACCTTTTGATGAAGTGGTTGAATACATTGTGGAGATGATGGATTCTGCTGAAAAGGATTTACCCCTTCATTGGTGGAACGATCAAACCGAGATGGGAAGGCCTAATAAAATAGTTTGTAAATCAGTAAAATCGATTGTTCTTACATTTGCTGCCAGTCCGCAATGGAACGGAAACGCTGACTATGCAGATTTCAAAAATCCTGATGGAACACCTTTAGCAAACACCACCTATGATGAAAACAAATGGAAACGAGCTGCTGAAGCAAGTCGTGAAGTAATTAAAATTTCAGAAAATAACCCTGAAGCTAGACTTCATTTATATAAAAATGAAGGACAATTTAATCCTTACAAATCACTTGTTGATGTTCACCTGAAAAAGTGGAATAGTGAAGTTATTTTTGGTACATATGGTGCAGGAAATACTGAGGCTTGGATGATTCACGCTTCACCCGGTCCAAATAACCTGGGTGGTGTTGGACCAACTCAGAGAGTTGTTGATGCGTTCCTAATGGAAAATGGAAAAACCATTGATGATCCTTCTTCAGGTTATGTAGAAAGCGGATTTTCAACAACTCCAAATCCACATTGGAATCCAAAAAACAGAGATGTTAACACAGAAGCTGGTCGCAAACAAATAATTGAAGACATTCGCGAATCACAAGCGTGGGGACATTGGGCAGGAGACTGGAACATGTATGCAAACCGTGAACCTCGCTTTTATGCGTCAATTCTTTATAACAAACGCATTATTCCTCAAATCCCAGATGATAAAGAAAAAAGAGACTATTACAGCTCTGCTGGTCAAAAAAACGGATATGGACGTGTAGAACTCTATTTAGGAGGGCAGTCTCGCGGATCAGGAACTTATACTTTCTATCCAAGAACAGGCTACTTAGCATTTAAGAATAATGATCCGATGGCAAATNNCGTACCTATCCTCAACAATACATGAATGTGTATATACGTTATGCTCAGGTATTACTAGACTATGTAGAAGCATTGAATGAATATGATCCAGGAAATGCTGAAATCCGCAAGTATTGGGATATGATTAGAGAGAGAGCTGGTGTACCAAGTGCATTTGTAACCAATCCTGAAATTGCTGGAAATAAAGACCTACAACGTGAGTTCGTTTTAAGAGAAAGACAAATAGAATTGGCTTTCGAAGGAGACCGCTATTTCACATCGCGCAGAAGATGGTTGGCGCACACTCCTGATACAGGTGGTGCAACTGACAACCGTAAATGGGGTGATGGTGGCCGTATGTGGGGTATGAACATAAATGCAGGTGATGCTGCAGCAAACAATTTCACATACACTGACTTTTATAAGAGAGTTTCTTTTGAGACACGTGTATTTGAGAAAGCATACTATTTGTTCCCAATACCAGAGTCTGAAATAAATAAGAGTAACGCTTTGGTGCAAAATCCTTGGTGGTAATAATTTAAAAATAAATTAATATGAAAAAAATATTTCTAT
>DENY01000182.1:0-1645 GCA_002359825.1 Bacteroidales bacterium UBA2632 | reverse complement strand
CGTAATTTGAAAAACCTCAAAGAGGTAAAAGTAAATTTGAATATTTCTAAAAGAGCAAAACTTCTTTCTCCAACTGACACTACTTTGACACTTGACTTGACAGAGCCGTATGAGATCACAATTAATAATATTTATGATGATATTACATATACAGTATCTGCATCAATTCCTGAATTTATATTAGTTGATAAAGCTCCTTTCAAAGAGTTTAAAATGAATAATGATGGTGGTGTTGAAGATGGTAATATCAGTTATTTATGGAATGGCGAAATCATGTCAAAGCCAGAAGATTATGATGCTATAGGATATCGTAATTATCTTACTAAAGGGTCTTTTACCTTTGATATAGGCACTCGTTATGATGGAAGTTATTATGACTTAAAACGATTTAGAGCAAGTTTATATTGGCCATTATCAAATGTGTGTCCAAAAGTTTATGAACTATGGGGCTACATGGGAGGTGGAGAACCACCGCTAACTGGGGATTGGTCTGATTGGACAAAACTANNGATAATTCTTCATCTACATTAGCTGATTTTGGTGAAGGAGACAATATCTATTTTGAAAAAGAAGATAGTCCTAAAGCAAGATACTTACGAGTTAAATTGATCGAAAATTATAGAGGAGATACATTTATTTCACTGTGTGAAGTAACATTCTGGGCTTGGAATAAATAATTCTTTGTTTTATTAATCTAATTCTTTTCCAAGTAATGTATAAACAAATGTTTCTATGTTACTTGGAAAAGTTTTTTAAATACTGAATGAGAAAAGTAATTAGCTATTTTCTATTATTTATAATAAGTATCATTTCTATTGCCTCTTGTTCCAAAAGTGCAATGAATGATATAAAACCTCCTAAAGAAGAAGGAAAAGAGGATTATTTCTATGACAGAGAGAAAAAAGAATAAGACTTTTATAAATAATGATATGGTGCTTCTCTATTCAGGAGGATCGCATCGTAATTACTAAGAGGACGAAAATCTCGATGAGCCGTATATTACTTACAAAAACAGATTGAGCAAAGAACACTGGATGTTCGATTTATTCTTTTTTTAGAAATACACAATGTCGATGACAAATCATTTGCCACAGGATACACTCCAGTTCCTGCCAGTCAGCAAGATTGGAAGAAGCTGGTTGATCACTANNGTATGGGAGCTGTGAACAGATCAATAGAGAGTGCTAAAGAGCGCACGGGTAAACCCACAGAAAAAAGAAAAGTTGTAATTAGAATTCCCGAGCCAAATAAAAATCAAAAGGATTGGGGAAGCCTTACAAATAGAGTAATGTTGGACTTTTCGAAATCTAATGACAGAGTTGCTGCCTGCAAATGGCACATCGATTATGTAAGGCGAAAATTGAGCCAGGCTAACTATATGAATCTTGAGTTGGCACTACATGAACGCCTTTAGAGAGTATGGAATATGGAGAAACAGAAGAATTGCATATTATCAAGGAGAAACAACTGTATATTAACTTTAGAATACAACAGATTATAATGACGATTTATTATATCATAAATTCTGTAAGTTTGTAACAGAAAGACATAAATAAACGTTTAATCAATTTTAAAACCAAAATTCAATGAGAAAACTAACAATATATTTACTATTAGCATCTGCTTTGTTTTTCATATTCATCGC
>DENY01000017.1:8696-9109 GCA_002359825.1 Bacteroidales bacterium UBA2632 | reverse complement strand
CCTTTAAGGTCTCAACCTTGAAGGATTTTTTTGTTATAAATTATCTTTTTCCTAAATCTTTATAGAGTGTTTGTAAAATTGTCTTTCCTTTGTTTATCCTTATGTTGCTTATTTCTGGTTCTTCTATAAGAGAAGCGTCATCTGTGTTATCATATACCGAGATACCTGAGCTATCTATGAATGCAAAGCCATTGTTGAAGGTGTAGAAAGCAAATTCTGGGTAGTTGGGACTGAATAAATCTCTGCTAAATGTAAACTCCTCTTTCTCTATTTCAAGTTGACCCAATAGGGTGGCTACCAAGTCTGTCTGATTGATATATTTCTTAATAACTACAGGAGCTTTTACTGCACCGCCAATCCATAGACAAGGTATGTGATAGCGACGGGGTTCATACATCTTCACTGTATCGGGA
>DENY01000017.1:2406-8670 GCA_002359825.1 Bacteroidales bacterium UBA2632 | reverse complement strand
GAGAAGGTCATCCCATGCTGGTGTCTTTTTGATTTTATCCACAAAGTCTCCCAAACAACTATCTGTAAAGGCAACCGAATTGAGATAAGGGTGCTCCAAACGGCTATAAGGAACTTTAAAAGGTTCGTGGCTACTCAATGTTAGGAAAGTGGTATGCCAGGGAGTTTGCTTTTCCTTTTTATTGAGAATATCATCATACAGACGCTCAAACGTAACATCGTCATCTGCACCCCATTTGCTCAAACGACTACTAATGGGGAAGTCAACATCCGATGTAATTGAATTGTATCCCGAGTTAAAGAAAAAACTCCGCATATTGGTGAAATTAATATCACCACCATATAATACATCTGTTTCATACCCTTCATTTCGCCNNTATTGATGTTGTGGGCTGTGCCAAGTATCCATTGAGAACAGCAACCAATCCTCGATCGGTTCGGAAAGAGTTGGCATATATATTTCGAAACAGGACTCCCTCTTTGCTTAGTCGGTTCAAGTTGGGCGTAATATTGCTTTCTCCTCCAGTAGATTCGATAACGTTTGCAGTGATTCCTTCCAATACAATAATCAGAACGTTTGGCCTATTTGTTTTAAGTAGCTTGTCTTCTTCGTCAATACGTGTATTATTTGCTGCTGGATAAAGAGGAGAGAAGAGTTGTTGACGTTCTACTTCCGGGAAAAACTGGAACTGTGCTGAGAAGTCCTCTTGTCTGCTCATCGATGTCAGCAAACTGAAACATGGATTAATGGCTGCATGATTCAAGAATTGGTCTTTACTGAAATAGACCATTCCCACGTTGGCTGTTGATGTAGTAACCCCACCACGAATGGCAATGAATAATAATCCCGCAAGGAAAATGCCAGCAGCCATTGTCTGCCATTTCTTCAGAGTAGGCTTTTGGGGTAGAACTGGGATAATATAACGTTTAAGTAACCAGTATATTAGTAGGGAAAAAACAATTGTTTTGATTAGTTGCAATACAAAAGTTAGTATGGGAACGCTTGACATAGCATTTGCCGGAGATTCAAGGTAAAAGAAGACGGTAGAGTCTAATCTGAATTTCCAATATCCGTACAACGCTTCGTCAACTGTGAAGATAGATGCCACAACTATAGCGATAACTGCAAAGTAAACTTTCAACACTGTGTGTATCTTTCCTCCTGTGAACCAAATAGAGACAAGGGTTAACAATAGCGGTATGGCAGTGAGATATCCTGCCATTGTTGCATCCAGTTTAAGTCCATTTGTTATAACTTGTGCGAATTCTGAAAAAGAATGACCCGCAGCTAAGTCATGATGATAGAGAAGAAATAGTATCTTTTGTATTGCAAAAACAGCAATCCAGACAATAAACGTATATAATATGAATAATAATCTTTTCTTCATCTTTCTGATCTATTAAAATAGCTATTTCGAAATTTTCCTACAGCAGATATGAGTTACAAACTTACGTCAGCGGTTGTTTACAATTATATGCTATTTTCAATTCAAAGCACAAAGATAAGCATAAACGTCACAAAAAAAGCACCACAGATGATGATATCTATAGTGCTTTTAAATATATNNATATATACTGGTGGAGAATATCGGAGTCGAACCGATTACCTTTTGACTGCCAGTCAAACGCTCTAGCCAAATGAGCTAATCCCCCTTTTCTAATTTTCTTCGGCAAAGATATATAATTTGTTTATATTTGCAATCAGAAAACTCTAAAATATTTACAAACACCCATTAAACTATGGTTACAATAAACACCACTTTCCACGTAGAGGACAAAATAAATCTTGTTTTTATAGATTATATGAAAAGCACATACATTGCAGAGGCGATAACAGACAAGTTGTTGACCAATGCCAGAATGTGTAAAGTGCATTCTCAAGAGATTCCCGAGGGGCATTCATACTCTGTACAATTTACATTTGAGAGTTTAGTTGATTTAGAAAACTGGGATAAGACCAAAGGAAAGAAGCTGAACGAGGAGTTGGTGAAGAAATTTCAAGATAAAATTGCTGGTTTCTCAACATTATTAGAAGAAATAGAACTTTAGATGCAAAAAGAACGTGTAATTATGGGCATTGACCCTGGAACTCAAATTATGGGTTATGGAATATTGAAAGTGCTCAACAACAAGCCTCAAATGGAAGCAATGGGGGTGTTACAACTGAGCAAATTTGAAAACCATTATTTACGTTTATCTCGTATCTACGAACGTACTATTTCGTTGATTGAAGAATATTTGCCCGATGAGTTGGCCATTGAAGCACCTTTCTACGGGAAGAATGTACAAAGCATGCTCAAATTGGGTAGGGCTCAAGGTGTGGCCATGGCTGCAGCCATTTCGCGAGATGTACCCATATGTGAGTACGCTCCTTTGAAAATAAAGATGTCGATAACGGGCAACGGACGTGCGACCAAAGAGCAGGTAGCCTATATGTTGCAACAGATTATTNNTAATTGCAACAGATTTTGAAGATACCCAACGAGAATATGTTGCGTCAACTGGATGCTTCTGATGGTTTAGCGGCTGCATTGTGTCATTTCTATCAATCGGGACATGATTCGGAAACTACGAAATATAAAGACTGGAAAGATTTTGCCAATAAAAATCCGCAGAAAATAGCTAAATAAATTGTACCTTTAGGCAGATGATATTTTTTTACGAAAATATATTATTGTTTATTTCATTTTTGATTGATGTTTTTATAACTTTGCTTTATGGATGAAATTGCGTTACATATAGATTTTCTGTTGCATACTCACGACTGCATTATTGTGCCGGGCTTGGGTGGTTTTGTTGTAAATATGACTGAAGTGGAGCGAAGTGGATTGTGGGGATTGAATGCACCAACTTGCGAGTTGATTTTCAATAGTAAACTCACCTACAACGACGGACTACTTGCGGAATCTTTGATGAAAACGAACAATGAATCCTATGAAGTTGCTATAAAGAGAATTGAAGCTGCAAGCCAAGAGTTGAGAAGTAGACTAATGAAAGAAGAGCAGATTGTATGGAACAACTTAGGGACTTTCAAGATTAATAAAGAAAACAATCTCATCTTCTTGCCAAACAAATCTTATATTCGTCCACTGTTTTATGGTTTGTCAAATGCAAATGTCAAGCCAGTAGCACTCGTTTTGTCAACCACGAGAGATAATGAAAACGCGATACCAGTTAAATCTATTGTTAGATTGGTATCAACAGCTGTAGCAGTTGCATTATTGTTCTTTTTTGTGACCGTGTCTTACAATAATTCCAATCCAAAAAGTCAGCAGGCCGAGATTGTGTCAAAACCATTAATCTTTAACAAGAGCCAATATAGAGCGGTTACACCAAAAAATTCTTCTTCGGCTTCGGCTGTTACAAAAAACAACTTGGNNTGCTTCTTTGCCAGCTACTGCTGACAGTAATAAAGCTCAATCAATGCAATGATCATCTGCTTCCTATTATATAGTAGTGGGTGTGTATGAAGTGAGAGAAGTTGCAGATAAAACACTGGACACACTGATAAAACAGGGATTCAGCGCAGCTTCAATGATTGAAAGACCTAGACGACTAGATGTTTACGCTGCATCTTTTTCTGATAGGAAAGAAGCTCAGAACTTTTTACAGAAGTTTCAAACTGAGAATTCTAGGTACAGAGATGCCTGGATATTGAAACGATAAAAAACTTAACAGAATAATACTTCTCTTTTACACATTCTCTTTTTCATTATCACTTATCTGTTTAATTTAACTTCAACTTCTGATTGGGGAGTGATAGCAGCCTCTTTGCTCTTTTTAGCTTTCTCTTCTTTTTACTTTATATAAGTTGCCCGTGTTTTTATAAGATTTGTAAATTCAGCAATTAAAATTAAAGTAATCAGCTCCATCATCAAGAGCTTGTAGTCTGGCTAGGTTCTATTTGCCACCTCCACATATTCAAAAAGGCTCCGCAATGCTGCTTGTGCTTCCTTTTGTGATTTTCTTGTTTACGTCTCTTTTCTGTGTCTTAGCGCCTGAAGATTGTCTTTTTAGGTCAAGTCTAATGTATGTTCTATTTGCAATTCTTCAACATATGACATCAGCCCAATCAATCTTGAATAGAGGTTCTCTACATTGTGTTTTCTAATACAAAAACACTTTTTCATATTACTACACTACTTAAGGCATAAGAATTATTTTTGAAGAGCAATCAACCATAGCGATTTGGTAAACGTGAAAAAAAAGATGTTATTGTAATGGCAGTTAGCAATGAAAATACTTTAAAATCGTAGAGGTAAGTTGATTGGAGTCACGCATATGAAGATATGCTAACTTGTTTTACCCATACTTTACAATAAATAATAACTTTATTCAAAGAGTGCCAGAACGTTGCTCGAACACTCTACGAATGATTGATTAGTTATATGTTTCTCTCAAATGCTTAACAGTGATAGGAGTTTTTGCAGACTTCTCTAGTTCAGGAGATGTAATTGTAATAACTTTCTTTTCGCCCGGTAGAAGGTCGAAAAAGTTGTCACTAAACTTTGCTCCTTGAATGGGTATTTCTACAAACACATCTTTTGCCAAATACTTACTCTTCAAAGTAATGGTATATTTGCCATCAGCGTAAGATATTGATTGGTCAATTTTGGTTTTCGGTAAGTTTAGTTTGTTGGGCCAGTAGAAAAAGTAGTTGTTTTTTGCAAGAGTGTTTTTCTTGTTGTCGATGAGTTGCACATTCACCACACTATTTTGTTGTTGTTCTGGTGTTGCAAAGTCTGCAATGGACACAGCAANNGACACAGCATATACTTTTTCGCTAGTGTTTGCTTTAGCCATTACTTTAGTTTGAGTGTTTTTTATTAATTTTCCTTTGAAGTCGATGAACGATATATTCAAAGTAAGATTGTTAGCATCCGTTAGATTATCAGACATTATATGGAAATTGAGGCTGTCTGCTTCATTGTGTACATTCAATGCAATAGGGGCAAACACATCGCGGGCCTTGTAGTGCATGGCTTTCCAGTTGTTGTAATAATCTATACCCGACCATGAAACAACTGGCCAACTATCGTTGAGTTGCCAATAGAGCGTTCCCATACAGAAGGGTCTGTTTCTACGATGAGCTTCCAAACCATATTTCATTCCTTGCCCTTGCATTACCAAACCCACATATACAAAATCTTCGAAGTTGGTGGGCGTGTTGTAATACATATCCATATATTGCTTGATGGCCTCGTTACCTATACCACTTTTTTGATGCGATTTCATTACTTCCGAGTTTATATCAAAGTTTTTTGGAGTTGCAAAAGTGCGAATTGTTTTCATTTCGGGAAAGGATTGAAAACCGAACTCACTCATAAATCGTGGTACGTTTTTATCCAATATCTCAAAAGGTTCGCGTCCGTGCCATACTCCCCAATAATGTGCATCGCCATAGTTGAGCGATTGAGGTCGACCCCAATTTGCTGTGTCAGGCGAGCCATGAAGATAAAACTTGTTAGGATCTATTTCCATCACAATTTGGGGTAATAGCTTGCGGAATGTTTTGTCATATCCTTCTCTAAAACCTTCCATTATCTCTTTAGAAAACTGTTTATCGAAACCCCAATACTTAATTGACTCTTCTACTTCGTTGTTGCCACACCAAATGGCAATTGAGGGATGGTTGCGTAGTTTCTTCACGTTGTACCGTGCTTCGACTGCTACATTTTTTAGAAAAGCATCGTCGTGAGGGTAGGGAGTGCAACCAAACATAAAGTCTTGCCAAATCAAAATCCCTTTCTCATCTGCCAGTTCGTAAAACTTGTCGTTTTCGTAAAAACCTCCACCCCAAACACGAATCATATTCATGTTAGCAGCCACAATGTTTTCAAAGAGTTGCTCATAATATTTGTCATCTTGCAAGGTGTTCATAATTTCGCCCGGAATATAGTTAGCACCTTTTGCAAACATAGGATCTCCGTTTACTTCAAAATAAAAGGATTCTCCAAACTCATCGGTATCTGTTACAATACTGATATTGCGTAGACCTATTTGATGTGACTTCTTTGCAACCACATCGTTGTTAATAACAATTTTCGCGGTGAAGTTATATAAATGTTGCTTGCCCCATCCATTTGGCATCCAGAGTTGAGGATTTGAAATTTCGAATGGAACAGATATTTTGTTAAATCCTTTTGTTAAAGTAATTTCCCTTTCATACGTCATCTCTTTTTGGTTGTCCAGTGTGTAGCTAATGATTAGTTTTGCTGGGTTTTCATTGTCGGCAAGACTGTAAACTTCAATGTGATTGTTTAGT
>DENY01000017.1:0-2368 GCA_002359825.1 Bacteroidales bacterium UBA2632 | reverse complement strand
TCGCCATATTCCCATTTGCACAAGACGCATTCCCCAGTCCCAGCCGTAGTGGTAGGGAGCTTTACGAGAATAAACGCTCAGCTTCTCCTCTCTTGCATCATTTCCAACTGGATATTCAAAACCATTGGTCAATCGGGCAGGCATCATGTGCGAAATGGGCGAATAGAATTTCACATAGATATTGTTCTCGCCTACTCTCAATAAGCTTTTCACTGATTGTTCATGTTTAAGAAACATGTTTTCAGCATGAAACAGTTTAGATCCATTCAGAAATACATCTGCATGCGTATCGAGGCCTTCAAAAGTAAGTAACGCATCGGCATACTCTAATTCTTCTACGGTTAATTGAAAGCTTTTCTTGAAATCCCAGTTTTCATTCTCCACCCATTGCACTTTTTCTTCGTTTGTGCCATAGTATGGGTCAGGTAGAATTTCCAAACGGATCAAGTCTCGTTGCACCGACCCGGGGACAGTGGCAGAGTGCCATTCGTCTTTGTCGGTTTGGGTAAATTGCCACTCATCGTTCAGTTGTATGATTGTAGTAGGCTTACTTGCCCACAGTATCTCAGGAAGTAAACAAAGCAAAATAATTAGTTTTTTCATATAGCTGTTTGTAAAATTAGAGTCTTTTGCATCACAAATATAAACATTATTAGCTAGTTTTACCTTCATTGAAATGTTATAACGCAAAACATTGAATAGATATTCTATAGATACTTTTCATATTTTAACGGCGTGTAAATATATAAATTTGTATTTTTACAGAGTCAAGAAGTTTTTGGTTCGATTCAATATAAAGAATCACGAGATACAATGAAAGATTTTAAAACAATATATAAGTCCTCTTTTGCAGATTTACACAAGAAGGTCTACTCATTTCTGCGCGAGACAATGTCTGTTGAAGAGGTAAACAGGTTGTCTGCAATCGTGAGACAAGACAATGCAATCTTTAGCAATAAAGACTCACTCAATCAACTCCAGTTCTCTCTGAAGACTGCTATCATTGCTGTAGAAGAAATACGACTGAAGCAGGCAACTGTTTGCTCTATCTTGTTGTTCGATGCCCTTCAAGAAGGTTATACTTCATTTGATGAGGTCGAGAGATTTTTCGGTGAGGAAATTAAGGTAATTCTTCAGGGTCTTCAGAAAGTGCAAAAATTAGACTCCAAAAAGTCTGATGATAAGTCGGACAATTACGTTAAGTTGATTCTCTCTTTTATTCAAGATATCAGGGTAATATTTATTGTGCTATCAATGCGTGTACAACAAATGAGAGAGGCTAAAGAGCTAGATGAAAAGGAACGTTTTGACTTTGGTGTTGAAACTCTTTTTTTGTACGCCCCGCTTGCACATCGTATGGGTTTGTACAACATAAAATCTGAGTTGGAAGATTTATCTCTAAAATATACAGACCGAGAAGCTTATGATTACGTAGCTCAAAAGCTTAATGAAACTAAGCGGTCACGCGAACAATATATTAAAGCGTTTCTTGATCCTGTAACGAAGAAACTAGAACAAACAGGTTTAAAGTTTGAAGTAAAAGGGCGCACAAAATCCATTTTTTCTATTCTGAACAAGCTGAAGAAACAGCAAATTGAATTTGAAAGTATATATGATCTATTTGCAATTCGAGTTATTCTTGATTCAGATATTGAAAATGAAAAGGCCGATTGTTGGCAAGTATATTCAATCATAACTGATATGTATCAGCCTAATCCAAAACGTTTGAAAGACTGGTTGTCGATACCCAAAACGAATGGTTACGAGTCACTTCACATTACAGTTATGGGCCCTGAATCGAAGTGGGTGGAAGTGCAAATACGCACACGCCGTATGAATGAAGTGGCAGAGCGTGGCCTTGCTGCTCACTGGAAATACAAGGGTTTGAAAGCTGAATCTTCATTTGAAGATTGGCTCAATACAATGCGCGAATCTCTGGAAAATAGAGACACTGATCAAGAAAATAAACTAGAAGATTTCAAGTTGAATCTTTATGATGATGAGATTTTTGTTTTCACACCTAAAGGTGATCTGAAGAAACTTCCAAAAGGGGCGACAGTGCTAGATTTTGCTTTTTCTATACACTCCAAAGTTGGCGCTTCTTGTGTTTCTGGTAAAGTTAACGGAAAGAATGTTCCTATCAAATATAAGTTGAAAAGTGGTGAGCAAATTGAGATAAATACTTCACCCAACCAATCTCCAAAGCAAGATTGGTTGAATTTTGTTGTAACGTCCAAAGCACGCACTAAAATTAGACAACTGCTGAAAGAAGAGGCTAGCAAGCAAATTGACTTTGCCAAAGAAATGTTGTTGCGACGGATGAAAAACCGCAAAATAGATTACAATGAAGCTGTTCTTTCTCAACTCA
>DENY01000191.1 GCA_002359825.1 Bacteroidales bacterium UBA2632 | reverse complement strand
CAATACGTGTTCCTAATTCAGCCATTTTATTTACTTCATCTACGCGCTTATTTTCCAAATAGTTTAAACCATCGAGGTTGACTTCGTCATGTGGAATAGTTACTTTCTTATTTGGCTTGTCTATTGAAATCGTTGTTTCAAAGATAGTGCGCTCTCCTTCTTGAATCCACTGACCCATAGAGTGTAGATGTGTTGTGAAGTTTACAGCAGCGTTAAAAATGCCCTTTCCATCTTTTCCCTCGCTTTCGCCAAAGAGTTGCTTCCACCACTCGGCAAAATAATTCAATTTTGGGTGAAAGTTGGCAAGCACCTCTATCTTCTTACCTTTCTTGTACAACTCATTCCTTGTTACTGCATAAATTGCCGCAAGATTATCTTTAAAAGGTGTCTCTATACCTGTTTCTTTTTCAATTTCAGATGCTCCTTGCAATAAGAATCGAATATTGATACCTGCTACTGCAATAGGTAAAAGGCCAACAGGAGTAAGTACAGAGTATCTTCCACCTACATCATCAGATATAACAAATGTTTTATATCCTTCTTGATTAGCCAATGTGCGTAAAGCACCTTTTGTGGCATCAGTTATCGCAACAATGCGTTTTCTTGCTTCTTCTTTGCCTACTTCATTCTCTAGTTTATTTTTTAAAATTCTAAATGATAAAGCGGGTTCGGTTGTAGTTCCTGATTTCGATATGTTGATGATGCCGAAACTCTTGTCATCTAAATATTCAATTAGTTCATGCAAGTAATCTTCACTGATGTTATTACCAGCATATACGATCACTGGATTCTTTCTTTTGGTTTGCAACCAATCGAAAGAGTTGGATAGTGCATCAATAACTGCTTTCGCACCCAAGTAACTACCTCCTATACCAATAATTACAACTACGTCGCACAGAGTACGCAATTGAACTGCTGCTTTTTCTATCTCTTCAATTTGAGCCTCTGTTATAGAGGAAGGAAGATTTACCCATCCTAAGAATTCATTGCCAGGAAGTGTTCCGTCATGCAATGCCATATTTGCCATGTTGGCGGCATCTGCCATTGCCGTCACTTCTAATTTTGTAACCCAAGGAGCTACATCGTNNAATTTTCCCATAAGAATTTATGTTATATATCTGTTTTTTCAAGAGATGTTCAGAATAGACAGTTGGAATAGTAACACTATTACTATTATATTCTCTTCTGATTACGAAACTGTGCATACTGAAACTAATAGGTTAGTTCTTATAATAAGAAAACTATGCCTTCTCTATCCATGTTTTAACCTCTTCTAAAGCAGGATTGTTCAGTTCAAGTTTGAACTTCTTATTCAAACCACATAGTTCTTGATGAAATTTGTTTGGATTTACATCTTTCAAAGACTCTATTGTGTTATATCCTGCCTTTTGAACTACTGCCACCCACTCTTCGGGTATGCCAATGGCTGTATATTTAGAAGGTTCATCTTTCTTTGCCGATCTTTCAGGACGCATTTGAGGAAATAGCAATACTTCCTGTATTGACTCTTGTCCTGTCAAATACATTGCCAATCGGTCCATTCCAATACCCATGCCCGAAGTAGGCGGCATTCCATACTCCAAAGCATGCAAGAAGTCGTGGTCTATAAACATCGCTTCATCATCGCCTTTTTCTGATAGTTTCATCTGATCTTCAAAACGCTCACGTTGATCAATCGGATCGTTCAACTCTGAATAGGCATTTGCTAACTCTTTTCCATTTACCATCAACTCAAAACGTTCGGTAAGATTTGGATTTGTACGATGTTTCTTAGTCAATGGAGACATCTCAATGGGGTAGTCGGTAATGAATGTTGGTTGAATATAAGTTCCTTCACACTTCTCTCCAAATATCTCATCAATTAATTTACCTACACCCATAGTTGCGTCTTGCTCTACGCCCAGTTTCGTGCAAACTTCTCTCAGCTCAGCTTCATTCATACCAGCTACATTAATTCCTGTGTTTTCTTCAATAGAATCAATCATGGAGATACGTCGATAAGGTGCTTTAAAATCGATAGTCTTTTCACCAATGATGGCTTTCGTTGTTCCAAGCACTTGCATGGCTACATACTCTAGCATTTGTTCGGTGAACTCCATCATCCAGTTGTAGTCAGTATAAGCTACATATATTTCCATCACAGTAAACTCGGGATTGTGTGTACGGTCCATTCCTTCATTTCTAAAATTGCGAGAAAACTCGTATACACCTTCAAATCCACCAACAATAAGACGTTTCAAATACAACTCGTTGGCAATGCGCAAATAGAGTGGCATGTTTAATGCATTGTGATGTGTGATGAATGGTCTAGCAGCCGCTCCACCAGGAATGCTTTGCAACACAGGGGTGTCCACTTCCAAATAGCCTCTCTCATTGAAAAAGGTGCGCATCGCATTGAACATCTTAGTACGTTTTACGAATGTATCACGAACATGTTCGTTCACAATCAAATCAACATAACGTTGACGATGACGCATTTCAGGATCGGTAAAAGTATCGTATGAAACACCATCTTTTGTTTTCACAACTGGAAGAGGTTTCAATGATTTAGCCAAAATGGTTAAGCTTTGAGCATGAACCGATATCTCTCCCATTTTAGTGCGAAATACATAACCTGTGATTCCGATAAAGTCGCCTATATCCAGTAATTTCTTGAATACAGTATTGTACAAATCTTTGTTTTCATCAGGACAAATATCGTCTCGGGTAATATATACCTGAACACGCCCTTTAGAGTCCATAAGCTCTACAAAAGAAGCTTTGCCCATAATGCGACGACTCATTATGCGACCTGCAATGCTTACTTGACGTTGAGGTGTTGTCTCATCATCAAACTTTTCTTTTATATCAGTTGAGTAAGCATCTACATTATAAAGTGCAGCTGGATATGGGTCAATTCCCAAGTCACGTAATTCTTGAAGACTTTCACGACGGAAAATTTCTTGTTCGTTTAGCTCTAAAATATTCATTTTATATATCTGTTTTCTTTGTTTTCGATTATAATGAATACAAAAATACAAAATATCTTGCAACTAGACTGATAGAAAGGTAAATATATGGATTGAGAAATATACATCAAGTGATTGTTCTATCCACAATTTCAGCTGAATAATGGACATATAAGTAAATATATTCTTCCTTCATTAAAAATATTGCCCAACATTTCGATACTGAAAGGGATGATTTAAAAGATTATACTTTATCTTTGAACTTTAATTATTGTCATTGTTGGCTATTATTCTGGCTAAGAATTAAAGATGAACAGTTTATTGAATAAATGGTTAATATCTTTCATTTATGGTCCGCTAATAGATTTTTTGCTATTCGACACATCGATTTCAAATCGATGCCAGCAGATTACTGTAGCCAATATTATTTATTTACACAACTCAGAAAACTCAAATATATGTTGATTCTCCGTTCAAAAACATCCAATCCCGCCTTTAATTTGGCAACAGAAGAATTCTTATTGAATAATAAATCAGAAGATTGCTTCTATCTGTATATTAATGATCCCTCCATTATTGTTGGAAAATTTCAAAACTCACTTGCTGAAATTAATGTGGACTATGTGAAAGAAAATGACATTATTGTCATCAGACGTCTCTCTGGTGGTGGTGCGGTATTTCACGATCCGGGCAATTTGAATTTCACTTTTATCATGAAGGATGGGGAAGATAAGTCTGCTGATTTTAGAAAATATACGCAGCCAATAATAGATGTGCTGAGGTCATTGGATGTGGATGCAAAGTTTGAGGGCAGGAACGACATGACCATTGAAGGGAAGAAATTTTCGGGCAATGCTAAATGTTATTACAATGACAAGGTATTGCAACATGGGACTTTGCTTTTCGAATCAACATTACCCAGTCTGGCGCAAGCCTTAAAGCTAAACCCTTTGAAGTATAGAGACAAAGCCGTGAAGTCTATTAGCAGTCGTGTAACCAATATTACGGAACATCTCAAGCAGAATATTACGCTTGAAGAATTTGAAAGTCGCATTATCAATCATGTACGCACTATGTACAAAGATTCTGAACTTTATGAGTTAACAGATTCAGATTTAGAGGCAATTAATAAACTAGTTGATGAGAAGTATGGAACATGGGATTGGAATTTCGGAAATTCACCCAAGTACAATTTCCAAAAGGGAATAAAAACAAGCGGAGGTCATGTTGAGATAAATCTGGAGGTTCAGAAAGGTGAGATTAAGGATGTGAAGATATTTGGGGACTTTTTTAGCCCT
>DENY01000260.1:2442-9624 GCA_002359825.1 Bacteroidales bacterium UBA2632 | reverse complement strand
TGTTGTTTCCAACCCTCATTGGGTAAGTCATCTTTCAATACCCGTCCATAACCATACAGCGTTACCATTTGGTTAGATTTTTCTTCTACGTTCATTTGACGCAACAGATCCTCTATACGATCATCAATATTTGCTGTAGGATCTTCGTAAACGTCTTTCTTTCCGTTTTTATTAAAATCAATCCAACCCTTTTTATAGATATTGTTTTTGGGTAGATTATATGTTTTCAGATTATCACTGTATGTATTCCGTTTGTATTGCGAAAACACTGAATGACAACTGAAACATATCAGAATGCTCAATAAAATTGTTTTGTAAAATAGTTTCATAAGTTTCTGTGATGTGTAAATTTTATTTCAAAAAAGTAATCGATCATCGACTACTTTCATTAGATTAAATCAAATCTCGAAATTTAGCGGAATCAAATTTCGTTAACGACTTTGACAATTAAACGTGACGCACATGCAAGGGAATGCTACAATGGATTTTGGCTGTCAGAAGGGAACGTTAGGCAATCCTCACATTCAAATAAGCATTTCGCTTTTAATTTTTAACTCTTAACTCTTAATTCTCCTTATTTCCGCCCTCTTTATCTTCCCGCTGATTGTTTTAGGTAATTCTTCTACAAACTCAATTATACGAGGGTATTTATAGGGAGCAGTAACCTTTTTGGTGTGATTTTGAATTTCTTTTATCAATTTATCTTTATCGAGATGTTTGAATTTTGCATTCAACACGATAGTTGCTTTTATGATTTGCCCCCTCACCTCGTCGGGTACACCTGTCACGGCACATTCCACAACAGCAGGGTGTGTCAGTATAGCACTCTCCACTTCAAATGGCCCAATCCTGTAGCCCGAACTCTTGATCACATCATCCGTTCGGCCTTCAAACCAGAAATAACCGTTTTCGTCTCTCCATGCCATATCTCCCGTTCGATAAACATTGTTGCTATAAACAGAACGCGTCATTTCTTCGTCTTTATAGTATCCCATAAACAGTCCCAACGGGATAGTCTTATCTGTTCTGAATATTACTTCGCCCGTTTCTCCATCTTCTACAGAACGGCCATCTGAGTCAATCAAGTCGATATCGTAGGTGGGATTGGGAACACCCATAGATCCTGGAATAGATTTCATCCACGGAAATGTGATAATGGTGGCTGTTGTTTCTGTTTGTCCAAAAGCTTCGCGAATCATCAAGCCTGTGGCATCTTGAAATGCGTCAAAAACAGATGGATTCAATGCCTCGCCTGCAGTGGTTACATATTCGAGTGACGAGAGATCATACTTTGTCAAATCTTCTTTAATAAGAAAGCGATACACCGTGGGAGGCGCACAGAAAGAGGTTATTTTATAATTGGCAATCAATTCAAGCATTTCGGCAGGATCGAATTTCTCATGATCATATACCATAATCTCTGCTCCCACAATCATTTGCCCATATAGTTTTCCCCAAACAGCTTTGCCCCAACCAGTGTCGGCTACAGTAAGATGAAGACTATTCTCGTGCAAGTTGTGCCAATATTTTGCGGTAATAATATGTGCAAGAGGATAGAGATAGTTGTGAATCACCATTTTGGGCTCTCCGGTTGTACCTGAAGTGAAGTAAAGCAACATAACATCGTCATTGTTATTGGCATGCTGTGGGCGAGTAAAATGAGGAGCATTGCGCAATCCTTCTTCAAAATCGACCCAACCTGGTTTGTCCGTTTTGCCACAACATATTTTTATATTCACACTGGGCGAATCACCCATTGACTCATCTATATGCGACAGCACAACATCGTCATCAACACTTATGATTGCTTTGATATTGGCAGCATTGTTTCTATATACTATGTCTTTTTTTGTGAGGAGATGCGTTGCAGGAATGGCTATGGCTCCAATTTTGTGTAAACCTATAATTGCGTACCAAAATTGATATCTTCTTTTCAGAATCAACATCACCATATCAGATTTTGTAATACCTTGTTGTTGGAAAAATGATGCAGCCTGATCACTTTTCTCTTTCAATTCTTTGTAAGTAATGTTAAGATGTTCGCCTTTATCATTTACCCAGCATAAAGCATTTTTATTGGGTGAAGTCTTTGCCCATTCATCCACAACATCATAAGCAAAATTGAAATTATCGGGAACATTCTCTTTATAGTGTTCAGAAAAATCCTCTGTAGAGGTAAAATTTGTCTGATTTAAAAATTTATTGATCATATTTGATGTATATCTATTCAACTATATAATTATGGCTAATAATTTTACCGATTTCCCGTCCATAGGTTGCATCCCATGAGGTAGAGAGGCATCAAAATAGACGCTGTCGCCTTCATTGAGAATGAGTTCTTTTTTATCTATAAAAAGTTTCATCCTACCCTCGAGCACCCTGTTAAATTCTTGTCCGCCATGGTTACTCGTATGCAATGGTAAATCGGCTACCTGAGGTTGNNCCAATGTTTGGTATTTATAAGCTTTCACTCTTTTTATGGATAGACCTTTTCCTTTTCGGGTCAAAAAATAACTTGTCATCTTGGGTTCATCATCAAACATCAAGACGGAAGTATCTACATCGAACTTCTCTGATATCGACCTCATTATACTGATAGTCATATCTTTTTCACCTCTTTCGTACTCAATATAATCTTCAATTGGAATATCACACGAAGCAGCAAAAGTTTCTTGCGACAAATCTAAAGACTCTCGCAATCCCTGCAGTCTAAGACCAATCTGTTTTAATACATTACTCATAGTATGTTTATTTTGTTTGTGTGTAATTGTCCGCTAAAATAAGGAATAATTGCCAATTACGAATTACAAATTACTTATATTAACCCTTCGACTACGCTTTGAAATTAGTGAAACTTGAGAGTTGAGAATTCATTTTGCCCTGTCCAACTTTCACTTTACAATTTGCAATTTACAGACCTCAATCCTCATTCCCCGCCTTATCAATTAATTGCCTATCTTTGCATAAAAATTAACACGAAAATATAATAGAAAATGAGTTTATCAAAGAAATTACAAGCACGTAGCAATGGCACGTGCGAATTGTGTGAAACTGCTGAGGCAGTCAACATGTATAATGTACCACACGGAAGTGGTGCAGATATTGATACTAATGTACACTTGTGTGACAAATGTTTGGCACAAATAAATATTACAGAAGAGTTAGATAGTAGCTATTGGTCTGCCTTTTTGCCCAACACTATGTGGAGTGAAGTACCTGCAGTGCAGGTATTGGCTTGGAGAATGCTCAATCGCTTTAGATCGGAATCTTGGGCGCATGACGCCATTGAGATGTTGTACCTCGACGAAGACAATTTGGAATGGGCAAAAGCAACTGGCGAACACCTATCGGATATTGAAGATAGCCTGCACAGAGATTGCAACGGCACACTATTGATTGGGGGAGATTCAGTGAGTTTAATCAAAGATCTAGATGTAAAAGGATCAAGCATAAACGCCAAGATGGGCACAGCAGTAAGAAACATTCGCCTCGACCTTAATGACCCAACACATATTGAAGGGAAAATAGATGGTCAAAGTATTATGATTCTTACCAAGTTTGTGCGCAAAATAAACTAACGAATCAAAACAAAAAAATATGAGAATAAATATTCTTATTCTATCACTCATATCATTTGTATTGATTAGCTGCGGTAGCAGTAAAAAAGCTAATGATGATGCAACATCTCAACCAGTTAACACTGACCAAGTAATCACCGAGAAATATTGGAAGTTGATTCAACTGGAAGGTAAAGATGTGGAGATGGCAGAAAATCAAGAACGTGAAATATTCTTTATTTTGAAAACAAATGATAACACTGTAAGTGGATTTGCTGGTTGCAACTCTATCACAGGCGAATATGAGTTGGAAGATGGAAACATAATTCGCTTCAACAATATGGGCATCACCATGATGTTATGTCCTGATGTGGATGTAAATGAAACAGAGTTTATGGAGGTTTTTGAATTGGCAGACAATTACACTATTCATAATGATACATTAGAATTGAATGTTGCTAAGAGAGCCCCTTTGGCTGTTTTTGAAGCTGTGTATTTTTAGATGAAACTCTATTAAACAAAAAAGCACAGAGATTATCTCCGTGCTTTTTTTATGCAAATTTGTCTCTTGTTCCTTGTCTCNNTAAAAACAACACTTCGTCCACTGCATCAATAATGATGGGTTTAGACTTGTCGATAGTTCCTGCCAACAAATCCTTCGAAAGTTGATTCAACACTTTGCGTTGGATAACTCGTTTAACGGGACGTGCCCCAAATTCAGGGTTGTAACCTGCTTCTGCAATACTTTTCACCGTTTCCGTTGTATATTCCATTTCAATACCATTGAGATGAAGCATCTTTTTGAGACCATTCAATTGGAGTTTCACAATTTCGGCAATCTCCGCTTCTGTCAATGGAGTAAACATAATTATCTCGTCAATCCGATTCAGAAACTCAGGACGAATAGTCTTTTTCAAAAGATTCATCACTTCGAGTTCAGTATTTTCAATCACCTGTTCGCGATTATTCGCTGTAATTTGTGAAAACTTATCACGAATTAAATTAGACCCCAAGTTGGATGTCATTATAATGATGGTATTCTTGAAGTTGACCACCCTACCCTTGTTGTCGGTTAATCGACCATCATCCAACACTTGTAGTAAAATATTGAATACATCAGGATGCGCTTTCTCAATTTCATCGAAAAGTACTACAGAGTATGGTTTGCGACGAATAGCTTCCGAAAGTTGACCTCCCTCGTCATATCCTACATACCCCGGAGGTGCACCAATCAAACGTGTAGCGCTAAACTTCTCTTGATATTCGCTCATATCGATGCGAGTGAGCATGTGCTCATCGTCAAATAGATATTCGGCTAAAGCCTTTGCCAACTCAGTTTTACCCACTCCTGTAGTTCCCAAAAAGATGAAAGAACCTATTGGCTTCTTCGGGTCTTGCAATCCAGCACGACTACGACGCACAGCATCTGCCACGGCATGAATTGCCTCTTGTTGACCANNACCACATCTGCAATATCCTCAGCATCTACCTCTTCTTTTATCATTGCTCGGCCACCTTGTCGATCATGCAATTCTGATTTCAATGATTCTATTTCAGTCTCAATCTGTTTTATTTTACCGTAACGCAACTCAGCCACCAATCCGTAATCACCTTCTCGCTCGGCTTTCTCTGCTTGAAACTTGGCATCCTCAATCTCTATTTTGCTTTGCTGAATCTTGTTAATAATCTCCTTTTCCGATTGCCATTTGGCACGCATCACGTTTTCTTCCTCCCGCAAATTTTCAATCTGCTTAGTCAAGATGTCCTCTTTGGGCTTGTCGTCTTCGCGTTTGATGGCTTCACGTTCAATCTCCAATTGTTTGATACGACGTGAAATTTCATCCAGTTCTTCGGGAACCGAATCAACTTCCATCCGCAATTTGGCAGACGCTTCATCCATCAGGTCAATTGCCTTGTCGGGCAAAAATCTATCAGTAATGTATCTACTTGACAACTGAACAGCAGCAATCAGAGCTTCATCTTTAATACGCACTTTGTGGTGATTTTCATATCGTTCTTTCAAACCTCGTAAAATAGAAATTGTATCTGGTTCGCTTGGTTCATTCACCANNCTGGTATTCATCCAATGTGGTTGCACCAATAGCTCGCAACTCTCCACGTGCCAATGCAGGTTTCAAAATATTGGCAGCATCCATCGCACCTTCACCTTTGCCCGCACCCACAAGGGTGTGAATTTCGTCAATAAAGAGTATTATCTCGCCTTCAGACTTGATAACTTCGTTTACAACAGATTTCAAGCGTTCTTCAAATTCTCCTTTGTATTTTGCTCCAGCAACTAATGCTCCCATGTCGAGTGAGAAAATCTGTTTACTCTTCAAGTTTTCAGGTACATCGCCTCGAATAATGCGATGTGCCAATCCTTCTGCAATAGCAGTTTTACCTGTTCCGGGTTCTCCAATTAAGATAGGATTATTTTTGGTTCTTCTACTCAATATTTGCAGCACTCGTCTTATTTCATCGTCACGTCCAATAACTGGGTCTAGTTTTCCATCTCGTGCCTTTTCAATTAAATTCTCAGCATATTTGCTCAACGATTGATAAGTATCTTCAGCCGACTGACTGGTCACTTTTTCACCTTTGCGCAATTCATCAATGGCCATCTGCAAATGGTTTTGTGTCACTCCTGCATCTTTCAACATCTGCGAAGCAGTGCTCTTTTCACTCAAAAGTGACAATAACAAATGCTCGAGCGAAACATATTGGTCGCCCATCTTGCTGGCATAATCAGCAGCTTTTTGCATCACTTGATTTGTTTCGCGTGTGAGCATAGGTTCTCCACCCGATACTTTTGGATAAGATTCTATCTCTCTGTCCAGTGCCAACTCCAAGTTGCGTGAGTTAACACTTAGTTTGTTAAACAAGAAGTTCGTAATATTCTCACCTACCATCATTATTGCTTTTAGCAAATGAGTAGGTTCTATCATTTGTTGATTGCCTGTTTGTGCTAAAGTGATGGCTTTTTGCAAAGCCTCTTGTGCTTTGATTGTAAAGTTATTATAGTTCATAGGTATGGTGTTTTTATGTTGTTTATATTAATTCGTTTGATTAATATTGGACAAATCTCTTGCCAAAGTGAAAATCTGACGATTTGGCAGTTATACTATGATATAACAAGGGAGAGAGGTGATATGTTTTTCTCTGAATGAGAGGTGAGAGGTTAAATAATTGACAGGTGACAATTGACAACTAATTACGAATTACGATATAGCTCTTGCATGACCAACCGTAAAGGCGCAACACTTTTGCGCAAAAAATTGTTCCTTTTGATGTTGATTTTAAGAAACGTGATATACTTAGTAGCTGGAAATATAGCACTTAACTCAACCTTATTATTTTATTAAAAATTACAGGTTCAGTAAAATTTCCAATATGCGCAGATTAAGATGGTTTAGTTCATGTGATTGATTGATGACCTTTTTACAATTTCAATTTTCCACTATCACTTTTCAATTGATGTTACTACATATATTTAAACCGTCTGATACTCCTCTTTGGAGTCTTGTCAAACTCTTCTTCTCGAATTTGGAACGATCTAATTTGGCTATAAGCAGCTAAATTTTGATTTACTTCTTTTATCTTAACATCAAAGTATGCTTGATAATCA
>DENY01000260.1:0-2354 GCA_002359825.1 Bacteroidales bacterium UBA2632 | reverse complement strand
TCGATCTCTTCGGGATAGATATTTTGTCCAGATGCGCTGATAATCAAATTCTTGTTGCGCCCCTTAATATACATGAAGCCATCCTTGTCCATTATCCCGAGGTCACCCGTTTTCATCCAACCATCAGGAAGCATCACTTCATTAGTAGCCGCTTCATTTTTGTAATAACCAAGCATCACATTCATTCCTCGCACGATGATTTCTCCTACTTCGGTTTCAGGATTATCAGAATCAATTTTTACCTCCATGCGATCTACCACTTTGCCACACGATTGGCTCCTGAACTCTTTCCATGAACAATAACCTATCAAGGGACTTGTCTCTGTCATGCCATAGCCCACTGTAAAAGGAAAGTGAATAGACATCAGAAATTTCTCAACTTCTTTGTTCAATGCTGCACCACCAATAGTCACTTCACCAATTTGACCACCAAAGAAATCAATCATCTGATTTCTAATTTTCTTGCGAACAAAAATATTGATGATAGGGACTTTAAGCAAAGTCTTAATAGGTTGTTTTTCAATTGCTGGGAATATATTACCCGTTACAATCTTCTCAATAATCAAAGGAACAGCCATTACCAGTTTTGGTCGATATTTTACAAAGCTTGCTTTTATACNNATTTTGCAAAGCTTGCTTTTATAACACTTGGCGAGGGTATCTTACCCAGAAAATGCACATGACATCCCAATGTAATAGATTTAAGAATTTCGAATGCCAAACCATATGTGTGCGCCATTGGCAACATACACACTATGTCGTCTCCTCTCTTCATGAATGTAACATTATCGTTGGCAAACTGTGTGTTTGACCATATACTACGGTAGGGAATCATCACCCCTTTAGGACTGCTGGTAGTACCCGATGTATAATTGATGATGGCCAACTCATCATTCTCTTCTTTATGCCAATCGATATCATTGGCAGTGAAATCTTTAGTGATAGTTTTCTCGAAATATCTGTCAGCATTTGCGAAAAAGCTTTTCAACTCTTCAGTTTTACTATATAGAAGAGAGAAGTCGTCGAGAGAGACAACTGCTTCAAGCTGCGGCATAGATTCTAATTCGGTTTTTTCAAATATTGCAGTATCAGCAAAAAACACTTTAGCATCTGAGTGATGCACAATATACTCTATACTGGCTTTGTCAAACTCATGCAGAATACTCACTACAACCGCGCCATAACTCAATGTTGCGAAGAACGCTATCGCCCAGTTGGATGAATTTCTGCCACAAATGGCTATTTTATCTCCTTTTTGTATTCCAGTCGCTTTGAAATAGGCATGGATTTTGACCATGTTGGAGGCTAAGTCTTTATAATAGATTGTTTCACCTTCGAAGTCAGTGAGTGCAGGTAACTTCCAATTTTTTCGAATGCTTTGCTCGATTAATCCTAAAAATGTATATTCCATATTTTTATATTAGAGTAAAGTGTATGGTGCAAAAATAGCAATTAATTTAGAAGCAAATGCACTAAAAACAATATAAGTTGATTGCAATTAACAATCAACTTATAAATATAGTGTCAGAAAAGTTCTAATGAATGTTCGTAGCGGAATCAATCTGTATATTTAAAACGGCGAATACTTCTCTTTGGAGTTTTATCAAACTCTTCTTTTCGAATGCGGAACGATTTAATTTTGCTGTAACCCGGTAAGGTTTGATTGATTTTCTTAACCTCTTCGTCAAAAAATGCGGTGTAATCCTTCGGTTCAATTTGAAGTTGCTTCATTGCCTCGGCATCAGGAAAAATAAGGGCGAGCACTTTGCCTTCTTCTTCTATCACCAAAGACTCTTGTATGTAAGGAGAATTATTTAGCTTATCTTCGATCTCTTCGGGATAGATATTCTGACCCGATGCACCCAGAATTAAATTCTTGTTGCGTCCTTTGATGAACAAAAAATTGTCTTTGTCTAATATTCCCAAGTCGCCTGTTTTCATCCATCCATCGGGAAGCATCACTTCTTTGGTAGCTTTTTCATTTTTGTAATAACCCAGCATAACGTTGGTACCTTTCACCAATATTTCGCCAACTTGCTTCTGCGGATTGCTTGAATCAATTTTAGCTTCCATTCTGTCCACGATTTTACCACAAGATTGCTCTTTAAACTCTGTCCAATAAGCATAAGCTATCAGTGGACTACACTCCGTCATACCATAACCCACTGTGTAGGGAAAATGAATGAATCGAAGAAATTTCTCCACCTCTTTGTTAAGAGCGGCTCCCCCAATAACGACTTCTACTAAATTGCCTCCAAAGAAATCGATCAATTTTGTCTTTATTTTCTTGCGTATAAATAGATTCAAAACTGGCACCTTAATCAACGACATCACAGGTTGTTTATGAATCTCTG
>DENY01000032.1 GCA_002359825.1 Bacteroidales bacterium UBA2632 | reverse complement strand
TGGATTAATTGGATGTTTGGTAATGTCTGTTTCATTGCCCTTAAAAGTTATGATATCTGGTGTTGGATTGCTTGTTTCAGGTTTTGCAGTCAGATTTATATTTCATAGAATTTACAACAGATAATCTCCGTTTTTTTTGCTCGATTTGCAAAACGCGTGTAGTGAAACGAAATTCTCTTTTGCTTTCAGCAGAAGCGAGTAGTCACAAGTCAAAGAAGTTGCGCCAGATTGGCTTCTCGCAATTACAAAGACGCAAAGGCGAATTACAGTGTATGATTTAAGTTATGTAATGTCAATCTACCTCAACGCTTTAGTAAGCGATGTTNNTAGGCGAATCTATTAATTCTGACACTATGTAGGCAAATGCAACAAGTACAATTGTTGAAATAGGAATGACCCATGCAAGCTCTGCCATTGTTGGTTCTTCAGCTACTACATAGTTGGCAAATATCCACATAAACGGATAGTGCGTCATGTATAGTGGATAGGAGATATCGCCCGAAAATTTATTGATTTTGTGATGCTTACTTGATAGACTTGCTCCTGCGCCCAATGATACCAGAAGAGGAAAATAGAATACAACTATTAGAGGTTCTACAATCCAAGCCCATTGGTCGTTGTAGGGAGTTAAAAATGCAAGCATTAGTAAACCACACATGCCTAACAAGCCCAATTTGTTTCTAATAATCCATCCAGAACGATGCACTAACATACCCATTGAGAAGGAGAAAGTGATGCGTGCCAAACCATGGAAGAAAGTTCCACCACTCCAACCTCCTAAAAGATTGCCATATTGCCAGCCAATATAAAAAAGAGAGGCAGCACCTATAAGAGCCACGGTAGTTAATACTTTCCTGCTTACCCTAAATAGTATAGCAGCATAAGCAAGGTTGGCAACGTATTCCCAAAACAGAGACCAACTAGGAGCATTGAGATTAAAGAGATTGAAATAACGCTCTGACACTACTGGATAGGGTATCATAAATACCGAAGTGATGAAAAGCATAGCAGTCTCTCTAAAACCATAAACGGCATAAAGATTACTATAAGGGTCGAATAGGAAAGTAAGCAACCCCAATATAGAGCCTATCACAACCAAAGGTTCTAAACGAATAAGCCTTAATTTGATAAAGGTTTTTAAACCCATTCCAGCAATTCGGTTGTCGTAGGCATAGGCTACAACAAAGCCCGATAGGACAAAGAAAAAATCTACAGCTAAAAAACCATGTGCAATATAAATTCTACTGAAATCAGTAATTATAATTTCCATAAAGTGAAAAACAACTATCACGAGGGCAGCCAATCCTCTCATTCCATTTAGAATTTCGAAATGAGGTCTAGTTTTTAGAAGCTTAGTATTGGAAGATGTATGTTGCATTACTCTTGAGTATAAATTGTGACTATAGCATGGCGCTTTTTTCATAAAAGGTCAAAAATACAATATTCCCTACAAACTAAAGGCATATAATTGATTTAGAAGTTAAATTGTATTGCAGGGAACTAAATGGAAATATCATTTAAAGCTTGAGCTTTTATATAATGAAGGTGTTTATTACCTTTGTGTAAATTTGATATTATAATATATACATCATTTAAATACAAGTAGAGAAATGAAGATAACCAACTTAGAAAAACAAGTAGCATTTATAAAAGAGATTGATAAGATAAAATATATTCAACGCAAAACTAAGTTATTTAATAGCGAAAGAAGAGAGAATGATGCAGAGCACAGTTGGCACCTAGCAGTGATGGCAATGGTCTTAGCGGAACATTCAGACAAAACGATAGACTTATTAAAGGTATTGAAAATGGTGTTGATTCACGATATTGTAGAAATTGATGCCGGTGACACCTTCTTTTACAGCACTACAAAAGACCACAAAAACACAGAGGAAGAACTGGTTGCAGCGAAACGTATTTTCGGCATCTTGCCAGAAGAGCAAGCCGAAGAGCTGATAACAGTTTGGGAGGAGTTTGAAGCGGGTGAAACAGATGAAGCTAAGTTTGCAAAGTCGATGGATATGTTTGAACCTCTGTTGCAAAATTTCTCAAACAATGGTGGAACTTGGGTGGAGTATGATGTGCCTTATCAGAAAGTACATGATAAGAAAAAGGAGATAAAAAATGGTTCGACAACTATTTGGAACTATGCCGAGAGTTTGATAAATGAGGGTGTGGAGAAAGAGTTTCTGAAAAAATAAGCTGTAGCTTCTGAATGTTGCACCTATCCAAATACTAGTACAGACTTTTTGCAAGATAATAGACTTCTAGCAAGCAGCCCTGCTAGCAATCGGCTAATTACAAAATGAATCGAATAGCAAAATGAACAGCATCTATTAACAATTATCCTACAACAATTAATCATTAATTTCTCATGGCTAAAATAACAATAGACCGCCCATTTGAGTGGTGCAAACAATCGAATGTAAATATCTACATTGACGATGAAAAAGTAGGTGAGCTCAATAGTGGCAAAAACATTGAATTTGAAGTATTGCCCGGAAAACACAAAGTGGCACTAAAAAAGAAAAGCATCATGGGTTTCAACAAACCAGTGACAGTGAATCTTGGCATTGATGAAAATAAAACCATAAGTGTGAAAAGTTTTAAATATGGACCGGCGATGATGCCAATTCTTTTGCTAATTTTGTTTTCCATATATCTGATAGTGGTAAATCTCTTTGATTTTGAAGGACTATATTTTGTCGTGATTGCTGTGTATGCTGTAGTTGTTTTTCTCTTTATGTATTTCAATGCTAAGAACTTTCATTATAAAATGGAGGCTACTGAATAATTTAAGAATTATATCAAACAGTTTGTGGCGATTTTTTGGTAGAGACTTTGCACTGCAGTTATTGCAATATGATTTATAGAATAGCCCCCAACTCTGAAATGTTTTGTATATTGTGGAAGTGAAATCAATTGTCAAGAAAAACAAATGCATGACAAGAAAGTTATTAACTTAATAACAACATGAAATCTTTAAGAGAATGGCAAAACTAACAATAATTCGTCCTAACGAATGGGTCAATCAAGCGAAAAGCATCAACATATATGTTGACGGAAAAAAAGCTGGAACTGTTGGAATAGAGAAGACTGTGCGAATTGACGTATCTTCGGGCAAACACAAAGTTGTGCTCAAGAACCGATGGGGCGGTGGTAGCAAGCCACTGGCTATAGATTTGTGTGAGAAAGACAATAAGGCTTATGAGATATCTAGTAACTCATATATGGTTATAATAACACCACTTTTACTTATCCTAGCCAGTATTGTATATCATGGAGCAGTATCTATCTTTGAATTACAACCCAGTTTGCTTTCCAACATAGTGGGTTTAGGATTAGTCTATCTACTTCTATTCATGCAGTTTTACAGTAGATATTATATGACATTGAAAGAGGTGAAGTTAGATGAATCTAAAAAAAGAACAAAAGATGAACAAGCACGTTTATTGAGAAAAATAATAGCATTGGATGAAAAGGAAGAAGTATATGAAGTATAATATAAACTCGAGTTGCGACTAATTTATTAAACTCTTTATATTCTTTCCAAGCCTAATTTTCTTCACTGTTAATCTCTAGTTCATTAACCGAATATTTGAAACACAAAAAAACCAAGAGATTAAGTATATAATAACTCTTGGTTTTCTTGAGTATTAATTAATTACAATATAATCTTATTCTGCAGGTTCCTGGGCAGCTTGTTCATTTATTTTATCAACAGCCAAAACAGTTAATGTAACATCAGTTTTCTTCTCTTCTTTGAGTGTTTTTTCTAACAGCTTTGTAACATCCTCTCTGTTAATAGTTCTTGCCAATTCAGCCAAACTTCCATAAGTAGCAATTTCGTAATGTTCAACTTTTTGAGATGCTATAATAATTGCTGCATCGCGGGTCATGGTTCCTTCTTCAGTGTCTTCCAATATATCATCACCTTCAGCCAGAATTCCCACTATAGCTTTACATTTTTTCTTTACTGGCTTCTCGTCAAACAATTTAAAAGCCTCTTCTAATCGCACAATTTGAGTCTCTGTTTGATTATAATGTTTATCAATTGCTTTTTTCAACTTAGTTGAACTGGCGGCATCTTTCATTTTTGTCAGTCCTTTCAATATTTCATTTTCTGCAAAATAGATATCTTTGAGTTCATCCACCAAAAAATCCTTCAGTGCATTTTCATCTTCAATTTTCAATTTCCCTTTCTTGTTGGAAGTTGTTTTCTTCTCATCTTTCTTGTTCTCTAATTTTTTCTTTTCCATATTTATTAAAAGTTTTAAAGTGAAGTGTATATTAATAAAGCATATATTATAAATAAGATCTTTTACTTTCTATATGAAAACACCAAAAACAGAAATATGGTTTTGACAAAATGCATTTATTGTTGTGAATTAAACATTATTAGTGACAAACTAAATTTATCTTTCATGGATCGCAATAAGAAGATAAAGATATTCTTATTCATTTTTTACTAGATTCCTTTTTATTTGTCAGCTTTGATTCTATCTTTGTCAATCAAACAAGCAGAGATCTATTAATTTCTAGCTAGCAGATACGAACTGATGACTGTTTGCTACAAAAAAAATAACTACCCATAATATAAAGACGAAAAGATGAAAAACTTATCCTTATTATTACCTCTATTTTTATTATTGTCCCTTCCAATGTGTCAAGTGCACAAGAACTCTCCTGCCAATTTACCTGGATCTATTTTCTCAGGTAAACAAGGAAAACTTCATGTTCAAAGCTCAGCAGTGGATCAGGAAAATGAAGTTGTCTATTTCTCTTTTACCGACAAGCTCATAAAAACCGATTTGAATGGAAATCTGATTGGAAGTGTGACAGGTTTCGTGGGACACCTAGGAGATATGGATTTTGATCCTGAAAGTGGTAAGATTTATGCATCCTTGGAATTCAAAGATGATGCCATTGGAAAAGGAATCACTAAAACTCTGGGCGTAGAAAGAGTGAGTAAAGATGGTTTTTATATTGCTATATTCGATGGTTCACGTATAACAGAACCAGATATGGATGCTGAGAAAGAAGATTTACTAAAAACGGTATATTTGAAAGAAGTGGTGGAGGATTATCAAGCATCAGTGAAAATGGGTGACAAGGAAATGAAACACCGATATGCCTGTTCCGGAATTGATGGTTTAGCATTGGCGCCTTCAATGGGAAATCCTAATGAAGGAAAGAAGTATTTGTATGTTGCCTATGGAGTTTATGGTGACACAACAAGATATGACAATGATAATCAAGTGATCCTAAAATATGACATTCAAAACTGGGAGCAATATGGAGGCGTGTTATCTCAAAACAATCTGCATGAATCCGGACCAGAAAAACCGATGGGAAAATACTTTGTTCGTACAGGAAATACCCGATATGGCATACAGAATCTAGCGTATGACTCACATACTGGGAACCTGTTTGCTGCGGTGTATCGTGGTGCTAAATCACAATTCCCCAATTTTAGTCTTTTCGTAATAGACGGTCATAAAGAGCCGGTAATGAGTGAAATTCAATCAGACAATAAAACCATTGAAGTAAAAACACTCTCTTTGCTTGATGCTGGACTAAGAGATGAAGCAACTGGTATAAGAGGATGGAACTTCAAATGGGGAGCTACTGGCTTAGAGCCTCTAGGAGATGGACTGTTTTACATTTCTCATAATGGCAAATCAGACGACGGTCAACAAATCAGTACACTTTACAAATACAGATGGACGGGTGATGAAAATGAAGCCTTTGTGAGGACGGAGTGAATGGTGCGCAATAAATAATAGAAATAAATTTATAGTCAATTTTTTAAACACTGTTTGAACGATGTTGAAACAGTGTTTAAAAGACTATTCCATACGCTAGTTCATGATAAAATAGGCTTTATTCACTATTCTTTAACTTTTAACTCATTACTCGTTACTCTTTACTCATTACTCTTTTCCTCCATTCCCAATTCTCAATTTTCCCTTTTCAATTAATTTCTCTACCTGTCATATTGAACGTAGTGAAATATCCGTTCAAATATTTGCACACTATTCTAACAGATTCTTCACTCCGTGTCGGAATGGCAGGTATAGAGTTAAAAGTTAATAGTGAAAAATTAAAACACGACATGTATAAATAGCCCTGTCATTCTGAGACGGAACCCAATTTTCAATTAGGCAAAAAGAAGAAAATGACATGAAATGCCTTTCGTTTTAATCAGTTAATAAATCAAAACGATAAAATTGATACTCTTTGATTTACAACATATTGCAAAAACATGTCATTGGT
>DENY01000041.1 GCA_002359825.1 Bacteroidales bacterium UBA2632 | reverse complement strand
TGTCATCGGTGAGAGAGTTGGGCGATAAATGTGAAATAATAGTTGCGTCCATCACTTCAAAGGGTACATTCGCCATTTCTGCAATACGGCGCGCATTTTCGACTTCTTGTGAATGGCGCTGTCCGTATATGAAGCAAAGTGCTGTTACTGTTTTAAATTGTTTCTTGGCCCAAAAGAGACAAGTTGTTGAGTCTTGCCCGCCCGAAAACAAAACGAATGCATTTTCTTGACTATAGTTGTTCATAACTTTTATGTGATTTTTTTGTAGTCTTTTTCTAAAAAGAGAAATACAGTGCAAACTTACAAAAAAACTAATACATCGCATTACTTTCTTCATACGGAAAAAAAAGTTATAGCTCCAATATTCTTTTTTTTGATGTAGTGCTCAACTCAAAATTCTTTTAATTTTTTCTTGGATCACTTTACTCAAGTTATAGTTAGAAAACGAAAGTTGTTTTTAAATTATTAACGATCACGCGGTATTCTTTTCCTAGTATTATATGTTACTTTACGATTCTAATAAAAGTGCTTGCTCAATACATTAATTGTTTTGCAAGAACACATAAACTACATACACACTTTTAAATTATCTTTTTATTATCACAACAATGAGTTTATTAAACAAATACAGCAAACCCCAATTGATTTCTTTAGTGACATTGCGGGTGGTTATTGGTTGGTACTTTCTTTATGAAGGTCTGGCTAAAGTTTTTTCTCCCAACTGGACATCCTATGGATACTTAATGGATTCGGAAGGTGCTTTTGCCTCTATATTTAAAGAGATGGCCATGAATCCTACTATGACACAAATAGCCGATATATTAAATATCTATGGACTAATTGTGATTGGTCTTTGTCTTATAGTTGGTGCTTTTTCTAAATTAGCAAAATTGGGTGCAATGGGTCTTTTGGCAATGTATTACCTTTCTCATCCACCCTTGCTCGATGTACATTATATTCTACGTCCAGAGGGATCGTACCTATGGATTGATAAAAACACAATTGCTTTTTTTGCATTAGTGGTTTTATTATATTTTCCTACCTCCAAAGAGATAGGATTAGACAGATACATTTTTAAATTGAAAAAAGAAAGATAAAGGAATATGTCAAGCAAAATAAATAAAGAAGAAGGTGCAAACTCGGCATCTGAAAATAAAAAAGATAAACCCATGAAAAAACATTCAGAGGGGAGGAGAGATGCATTGAAAGCACTAGCAACCCTGCCCGTTTTGGGTGCAATGGGATATGGAGTTTACAAAAAAAGAAAAATTCAAGCGAACCAGCATACAGCATCGCAAATTTTCCAAATAGATGAAAATCCTGTGATAATGGATATTCAACCCGATGATAAACAGATTAGGCTTGGTATTATTGGATTTGGAGTTAGAGGCGAACAATTAATGCAAGCAATCGGATATGCCACTCCATCATACATTGAGGATTTGAAAGAAGCAAATCGCATCAACCCAAATAACACTCGATATCAAGATTTCGTTGATCAAGATAGTGTGAATGTAGTCATCAATGGGGTCTGTGATATTTTTGACACCTATGCTAAGCAAGCAGTTGCTGCTGGAGCTAATATTCATAGAGAAGGTTTGAACGGTAAATATAGTCCAGCTCCTAAGATTTACAAACATTATAAAGAACTGTTGGCTGCAGACGATATCGATGCAGTTATCATTGCTACTCCTGATCATTGGCATGGCACTATGATTATAGATGCGGCAAAAGCTGGCAAGCATATTTATGCAGAGAAGCCATTAACTTGGACAGTTCCCGAAACATATTTGGTGAAAGAAGCTATCGAAAATAGCAATGTGGTCTTTCAGTTGGGCCATCAAGGACGACAAATTGAGATATACAAGCGTGCTCGCGAAATAATTGATAAAGGTCAGATAGGAAAAGTCTCGCTTATTGAAACTAGCACCAATCGAAATGATCCAAATGGTGCATGGGTCTATCCAATTCATCCAACTGCTAATCCTTCAACCATTGACTGGGCACAATTTGACGGACCCAAAGAGAGAATAAAAGAGTATCTGGATTATATGAAGGGCAATGGGTTAGAAAAGTACATTGGCCCCGAGTCAAGGGATAAATTTAGCTTAGAAAGATTTTTCCGCTGGCGTTGTTGGTGGGATTACAGTACAGGGTTGAGTGGCGATTTATTAACACATGAGTATGATGCAATGAATCAGATATTTGATTTGGGTATTCCATCATCCACTACTTCTTCGGGAGGTGTCTATTTTTTCAAAGATGGTCGTACCGTACCAGATGTTTTGCAAACTACATTCGAATTTGCCGACAAGGATTTAACTATGCTTTATACCGCAACACAAGCAAGTCAATATAATCGTCCACGAAAAATCATGGCACACGATGCTACAATGGAATTAGGTAGTGCGCTAACCATAACAATTGATGGAGCTTCTACTCAATATAAAGATAAAATTGAGCGTGGTGTTATCAAAGCGGGAGAACCATTTTATCGTTATGTGCCAGGTAAAAGTATCGATGCACTTTCATCGGCTACCGAAATGTATTTTGCTGAAAGAGGCTTGCTATTTTCATATGTAAAAGGAAAA
>DENY01000042.1:5521-8424 GCA_002359825.1 Bacteroidales bacterium UBA2632 | reverse complement strand
GATGCTTATTGAAGAGTTTCTTTAGTGAGTTTTGTATGTTTGTTGAGCTCATTGTTTTATGTTGTTATTTTGTTTATCCTTGTTTCTAAATGAGAGATTGTATTCTATCTAATGGTAGAACCATCAATCCAATCAAACCCCTTCACCTTCTTCTTGGTTTTCTTATCATTCAATCCTGCAACTTGTTTTATAGCTTCGCCAAACTTGTTGTAGTTTACCAGCACACCATCGTCTAGGTCTATAGCAATGCGTTCTGTTGCTAAAGGATACAGAATATCTCTTTCGTACTCTTGCAACTCAAGCATTACTGTTTTTATTTTGTCGAGCTCTTTGGCAGCTTGTGTTTGTTCTCTTCCCTCGCCTTTTTCAATAACATGATTGAGTTGTTCGCTGTGCATTTTTAGTTTCTCTCTATATTCTGCCAAGTAGTTGTTGAATATTCTATTGAGCGTATCGGGGGTGTAGCGATGCATATAGATAAGTACGTTGAATGAACCTTTGGGGCTAGAGAATAACCAATAGATAGGTCGCTTCTTGTATCTCCGAACATGATCGGTGTAGAAATCACGCAAGAAATAGTTGCGCATATCTCTACCCAGTGACTCTTCTACAAAAGCAAGGTTTTGCTCAAAATTCTCTTTGCCAAATGAGCGTTTGAGGAATGCATTGAACAACCCCACCATATCATCTTTAAACCACTCATCGTCCAATATTGGGATGATGTTATCTTCATCGGGTACAAATTGTAGTTCCTCTTCAGCAACTCCTACTTTTGCAATGTAGTCTTCCAATGTTNNCCAATGTTTCACCTTGATTGGCTAGTATCAATCCTTCTTTGTCTAAACTATACCTGCCAAACATACAACCTACTGCATAGCTTACAAATTGTTTCATGACTTCTTTAGCATCGAAGGGTAAATCTGGCTTTTCTTTCTTTTCATCGTTTAGTTGCCATTCACCATCTATTAGTTGCCAACCGCTTTTGTAGTTGTTACTTAATACTTTCAATTCTTTGACAACTATCTCTTCTTTCAGAATTGTTATATCTTCCAATAACACATCAGGAGTCATTTCTTCTTGCAGACCGTAGATTTTAATAAACTGTCTGTTTAGTTCTTCTTCGTTGTGGTGTAATTGGAAGAACTGACTTTGCCAATGGTGCTCATATTCTTGGTAGGCTTCTTCTATATTATCGAAGTTTAGTTTTATCAGTTTGTGTTGCTGGAAGTCCCAGGAGGTTTCACGAGAGTCCCATTCTCTTTTAGATATTTCAATTGAATTAATACAATTTTCAAGTTCTATATCTTTTAATCCTCTTGCAGGTACACCAAGAATATTACCTACTTCAATATTCATTGTGGAACTAAATATTTTCACAAAATGCAGCGAAACTTTAGTCGTTAGAAAAGCAAGGATAGAGTTTATATTAATATCATGTCGCTTAGAAAATGCACTTGACCCAGGTGTAACAAACAAAAAACCTTTTGGGCTAAACCTAATGCCTAAATTAGTTGAACTCAAAGCACTCCAAGATATAGATTCTTTAAAGGAAAAAAATCCATTATAATTATGAGAGCGTATCCTATCAGTTTTATTATCTTTAAAGCTCCTTATCATTTCTCCATCATTTTCCCAATTAACTAAATTATCATTATTACCATACCACTTTCTGAAATCCCCGCCCTTATTACAAGGGAACCATCTTTTCTTAGAAAATTTAGCTTCTTCACAATTGAGCATATTAAACCCTATGTTATGAAACTCAACTTCAAACCAGCTTCGTATAAATAGATTATTGTTTGCAGTAGCCATTGCAACTCTTGCGTCAATGAGGTCAGTTAATAAATCACCTTTTTCAAAAGCTTCTAGCATTGGTTTTGATGCAGAAAAACCAATTCTACTACCTGGTATTTTCAAGAATTCTTTTTGATTCAACTTATAGAACCAACCGCAATCATTATTTTGTAAAGCCTCTAATGTTTTTGGAGCTTGAAGTTGTGAACCTATAAAATCACTTAAACGTATATAACTACCCTCTCCCTCTTTACTTGGTTTGTTTCTTAAAGTAAAAGTACAAATAGGCACAGTTGCTCCATCAAATCCTGAATATTCTAATTGGATTAAGTTATTGATAAAATGGTTGTCTATAATAATCTCTCTTAGTTTTTGATAACTTGAAATAAACATCCACACAAAGGGAGTCATATAGCCAGTAAGTCCTNNAGCAAAGCTCCAAACAGCGCACTACAAAAGTGGCAAACATATCCGACTTGGTGTCGGGATAGTTGGTGTCAATAAACTTTTTCAAATCAGCTTCCATTCTGTTACTGCCAATGTAGGGGGGATTGGTCACCACCACATCGTAACGTTGGCCTAACAGTGTGTAGAGTTTCTTCAAAGCTGCTTGCTGTTCTCCGAATAGGGTGCTTACTTCGACATTGAACGCTTTTGCTTCATCAGGCTTCACTGTTATCAATGAACCTAAACCCGCTGCATTTTCAAACTTCTCATCAAAATCGAAGTTTTGAAAGAAGGTGATGTTGGGTTGTATGTTTTTAGTTTCTACTGCACGCAAAAAACGTCTCTGCTTTTGTCTTCCTTTCATCAGCAATACAAAAGATGCTAATTGTGCTGCACGTTGGTCAATATCTACTCCGTACAGATTTTTGGTAATAATTAGCTCGGGTATCTCAGTGGGGTTATATCCTTGCTCTTCATATATTTTGTAAAATACATCGAAGGCATAAGATAAAATATGACCAGACCCAACACAGGGTTCAAAGAACTTAATATCTTCGATGCTTTTCTTTGTGCGTGGTGGCAGTTGTTCTTTGTAGGCTGGTTTTATGTAAAACTCTAAACTATCGGTTACATGGGTGTTTGGATTTATCTCACTCCACAAT
>DENY01000042.1:4972-5508 GCA_002359825.1 Bacteroidales bacterium UBA2632 | reverse complement strand
CCTGCACAATCCACTTGGGGGTAAAGAGTTGTGAAGCAGGTGCTAAATCTTCTGTTCTGTATTTCTTTTTAGAACTAATGAGTTCATCGTTTACTTCCGATATATAAAACTGATACAACCAGCCTATTATCTCCACCTCTTGACAATCTTCGTCAGTCATTCCATCACGTACATCTTGAAGAATAGAGAACTCTGAAGTTAAATCGTCTGGAAGCAGTAGTTCGGTATAGTCATTAATGTGTTCAAATAGAAATGGGAACACCTTATTGAGGTGATTACATGCTGCAATCAAAAGCATTTTGTACACCTCATTTTGTGGATTATTGCTCTGTATCTTTCCATTCAGTAGTTCATTGATACGTTCATGATCAACATTGAGTTCTGTAGGAATATGACCTTGTTTTGCTTCGTCCAGTAGTTCGGGTAGTGTATAGCTCTCTTTGGGAGATATTACTTGCACCCCTATTGGCTGATACCCATTTACATCCATAAAGCGCAATGCCATAAAACGGTTGAACCATGTATAGGCAACTTTA
>DENY01000042.1:3813-4834 GCA_002359825.1 Bacteroidales bacterium UBA2632 | reverse complement strand
ATGAATTACAAGTGACTGTGGTTTATTTTATTCGCAAATCTTAATTTACTAATGCGATTTCTTTAAAGTAATAATGTGATTGTCTTTTATCTTTTTTAGATAGGCATCACGCAAAGCTTGTATATACTCATCAACATCGGATTCGGAAGTGAGGTCGTTTTTCTGATAACTCACATGAATGTGATTATTCATAATGTATCTCTTAGGCTGTGGTTCTTCTACTGTAAACCGTGTCTGACTGTCACTGCCTGCTTTTGCACCTACATTAGTTGCTGTGCTAGATGTTGAAGTAGGTTTTGTTTTTGGAGTTAACAGTTTGCTCATCAAGTTGAGTTGTTTTTCGTATAGTTGATTTTCTATATACTGAATATCACTCCGTATTACAGCAATATACCTGTAGCTTCTATCCTCTACCTGGCGTTTTATAGCATTGAAAGGTTGCAACACCTCTGCTTGTTGTAGCTCGGTGAGTTTGTCAAAATCGGCACGCGATTGTATGGCATCAATTACAGATTCATATACTTTGGCAAATTTTGCTTTCTCATCATCTATGGCTTGCAAGATTTTGTTGGTCAATTGGTCTTTAGCCGATTTTGCATCTCTTATCTGGTTGCCCCGATAGGGAGTTTCGCTATCCATTAAAGCTTCAAGAGTTTTGAACTCATCTCCCTCTACAAAAGTAAGATTAGCTTTGTTGCCCTGTATTACCGATTTAATATCGTCGTATATATTCTTTTGCTCACTATTCATAAATGGCTGAATACTATCAAGCAAATCTTCTTTGTAATCTAATAGTTGATTTTCGAATTCGCCAATATTGAAGAAATAATAATTGCTATCTTTTCTATTTTTCAATGTTTCAAGAAATTCGGCGAATGGATGTAGGCTATTCAAAAAATGATATTCGTGTGTTTGATTTAAAAACCCTTTCACCTTTGTGTACATCAAGTTCAACTGCTCTTTGAATGCTGCCACCACCTCTTTGGCTTCGTTTGCTGCACAAGTATGGTTAAAGGCATCG
>DENY01000042.1:402-3744 GCA_002359825.1 Bacteroidales bacterium UBA2632 | reverse complement strand
GCAGTTGTGCCAGTTTAGAGAAGGTTGCATTTTGATACCATCCATAGGGGCGTCTCGAAAAGTTTTCACGCAAATCGTTGAGTGTTGTTCGGTCTGATTGATTTTTGCGTCTGTTGATGTAACCAAATATTTCTGATTCTGCTTCAGAAATAGACTCATCGTTACCTTGAAACAGATCGTCTCCCTTTTTAGTTAATATAGTACTAATAGTCTCTTCGGTATAGATATAATTGCCCAACATCTGTAAATTGGGATAGGCAATCTTTACCAAATCTTGAAATGCATTGACTACTCTGTTTTTACCTTCGGATGTGTTGCCCATTTCATGTGGACTACCATTCATATATACAGTTGCTTTTGCCAAGAGTTCGTTGCCTTTTAGTTTTAATATGCTGCCACGCTCTCTATTTAATTGCGACTTCTCATGCAAAATGCGCATAATATCGGATGTATTGCTGCGCGACTGTTTTTGCATAATATAAGTGTTGGTGCGAAGATACATCTTCACATCTTTCATAAAGGTAGCATCGGCTGGTAGGTGCAATATCATTTTGGGGGCTCCCATAGTTCTTGCCTGTAGTTGACCACTATTATCGTGTTGGTAATAGTTGGGGGTAATAATCTCAATTTCCAACTCCTTCTCTTTGCTCACCAATATATCATCGATGCGCGATGCAAATTCGTAGTTCTGTTTGTTATCGGTATATCTAATACGCGAATCGCCAATTATTTGGTCGAAGAAGAGCTCCTTCATATACTGTGTTACAGCTTGATCGTCCAACTCTGTATCTTTTATCTCTTTCTCTATATCTTTTTCGTTGTCTGTCAGAAAGTCATACACATTATCGTTGCGCTGCACATAACTCTGATTTTCTAATATATTTAGTGCCTCCTCTACTCTTTTTTTATGAGCATTAAAATCGATATGCATATCGTCTATCATCATAGTAATGATGTTACGCTTGGTAGTCTTAAAGTTATCGAAATACTTTACAAGAAACAGTGCCTTCAATACCTGAATAGCAAACTTGTCGGTAAGGTTGTTTTCTGCCATAATTATGGAGTTCTTTATTTCGCTACGTAACTCGTTGCGAATGCCCTCATACATTTTGTCGAAACTAACCAACCGGGTTTCGTTGCCATCTTCTATGCTGGTTACTACTTGTTGGAAAACTCCCAGCATACTACGCTCTCCTACCGATGAATGTTTACCCTGAAAAGCATTGTGGCGCGACAGGGCTATGCGACATTGTTGGAAAAGGTCGAACTGATAAGCAACAAATGGATATTTGTTGGCAAAGTCTTTTTCGTTTTTGTATCCATTAAATTGTACACCCTCTTCAGAGAAAGAGAGCAAACTCTCTAAATGCACTTTCTCTTTATTGTATATCTCTTTTAGTTGCTCTTGTGGCTCGCTTTTCTTTTTAAGCAAGCGTTTCTCTATCACTTCGTCCACATTTGCCGATGATAGATTCATCTTGATACCAAAACGTGCCTGAATGCGCGAAAAGTCGTTTTGTTGTTTTGCATTCATATCAAGCACCACTTTCTCCATATCTTCTTGCGATGTAACCAATATCCATGCATGTCCGCGTGTTTTGGTGGCAAGCGATTCGGCTATGGTTTGCAGATTAAGCATCAGTTTAGTATTGTCGCTAATGTATTGCCCTACCTCATCAACAAAGAAATTGAGGTGGAAACCCTTCTCTTTCGATTTTATATAGCTATTTACACGTTCCGAAAAATCTTCTATCGATAAGCGCAAATCTTTGCGTATTTCATCTATTATAGATTTGTATTTCGATGGGTCGTCGTTGTGTAAACCACCCAATACTTTACTTATTCCATCTTTTACTTTGGGAGCAAAGTATTTCCTGCGGTCAGTTTCCCAGGTTATTCCTGTTAGAGAGTTGTATTGCTCAACAAAAGCAGCATATTTTTTCTCGTTATACAACCAATGCTCAAANNAAAACACTTTATAGAACACAGAGAGAACAGCATTTTCGTCAGACTTGGTTGTTATTTGTGCTTGTTGGTCTATATTAAAGAGAACAGACTCTGATGGTATTCTTGTAGCTTTTGTCACATTTGCTTTTAGCAATGCATTGTTGGAGTCTATTTTGTTGGCAAAGATCTCGCCACTACTTTTACCATCGTATGTTTTGTCTTCCAACACATACGAAAGTATCTTTAGCAAGTGTGACTTACCACTACCAAAGAAACCCGATATCCATACACCATTTACTCCATGGTAGTTGTTATAAGATTCGAAAAAAGGTTCAAGCCTTGAAGCTATTTCACGTGTAATTACATATTCTTCTACTTCACTCGAAATGTTTTCACGGTCGTCTGCTTTAATAACCGTTTCGATGTTTCGATTGATATTTTTATCAAAAATATTCTTTATAATCATGGCGCTATATCGTTTAGTTTTATTTTCCTATGGTAAATATATTGAATGCTCTGTAGTAGTTGTCATCTTTTAGTTTGCCAAAAAGATTGAGTGTATGCCCATCGTACTCTCCTGGAAAAAAGGTGAGCAGGGGTGCATGTTTTACTACGTTTTGCAAATTGTTGAGTATGTTGTGCGAACGAATGTATGGAAACACCAAACCAATACTGGTTAGAAAAAATACTATTGCATCGCTCTCTTCTACTATAGATTGTATGTGAGGAATCAACACTTCGTTTATCTCTAATAGCGATTGTATGGCATCTTTAAACTCATCTTTATCCATATCCTTCTCCATTACTATAAAATCGTCGAAACCCATTTCGGTTTCCAACAAGTGACATACCACATCGTAAAGGTTTATCTCTTTTACAGAGACTCCTCTTGTGTTCATTCTTTTTATAAGTAGTGCAATCTCATTGCGTACTTGCAGCTCTTTTGTGGCATCGTAGGGTGCAATGTAGAAAGGAATTTCACCACCTATACCCTCGCCCTTCAAGAATCTGGTAGAAGTTACTACCTTGTATATATGTTCGAATTGTTTAAGAATGTCTGTCATGTATATGCTTGTTACTTATTATTGCTTTCTTACTCCTTTATTTTTAATTACAACAGACCCTGTTAATTGAGGGCGTATGCAATACGCCCCTACAGTCTCTATATTTGTATTATATCTACACATCATAGCTTTTTATATCTAAATCGCTTTTCAAAAACACTTTCATCCAATTTGGATTATCCTCCAAAATAACTTTTTCTACAACTGGGTCTATTATCTGTATTTTTATCATTTTATTGCTGGTAGAATCTATTATATCGGCTTCTGCCAATATCCGCAAGGCTACTTGGCGAATCTTTTTTTTAGAACTTTCAGTAAATGAATCCATTCG
>DENY01000042.1:0-198 GCA_002359825.1 Bacteroidales bacterium UBA2632 | reverse complement strand
CTTCACCATTTCATGAATATTCATGGATGCAGTTAAAAAAGAAAATGAATATGAAGAGTTCTTTATCATATATTCTGTAATTGCTTTATTGCTTTTCAAAAGAGAGATCCAAGTGAACAAATTGTTATGTTTTTGCTTGTCATCTATGTTGTGTTGCGTTATATTTTAAGTGTGTAATTTTTTTTTGCTTTTTAATTT
>DENY01000103.1 GCA_002359825.1 Bacteroidales bacterium UBA2632 | reverse complement strand
GCATCTTTGGGATGCTTACTTAAAAACTCGCACCAGCGGATTACCTGTGATGGACACAGTATAACTCTGAATGTTACCCGTGAAATATATGAAACTTTTAAACTTGAAAGCTTTTGGGAAAATTGTCAGTCACCCCAATAATTTAATTTGTATAGAAGGGGAAGTATAGAAAAAGTAAAGCTTATTGGTAATGGAATAGCTATGTCCGGGTATCAATATATTTCAAATATAGTTTGAAATAACAAGGAAAAACATAGCATTATTATCGATTTACCAAGGTTTGACAGAATTTCAAATTTAAAAAACATTTTTTGAAATGAAATTCCCAACCAAATTTGGTACTCGCTCAATTTAGGATAGACTCGATAATTATTTTTTCGAAGCACTATTGATTATATTAGATCTGTATCCCAATGAAGATAATCCTCATGTTTAATCGTTTTTTGTAAGTTTGGTACTATTCTATCAAATATGTTAGTTCTGCTTTACTGAATTGATTTTGGTTTATAGTATCTATCTATATCAGCCTGCCGCTGACGGTGTCTTTTATGAATATGCTTCATGCAAAGATCAACATCATTTGGTGTTCCAAATGCTGTAGCAATGACTAGCAATCTGGCATCACGAACACTCAACAAAGGCATTTCATTTTGATTTTCAGGCTTTAAGGTTAAGATGTAAAGGCTTGCCATCTTTACTAATGCCATATGATGCTGCCATGCCAACCATCCCGTTACTTGGTAACCAGACATTCCTAACTCATTTTTACAATCATCAAAGCAGCGTTCTACCCAATATCTACTGCATTGAAAATAGGCCCATTCTTTGTTGGTATATTCTTCTTTATCTCCATTACTGAGTGAATATTTTGTCTTCTCCGATCTGGTAATTATTAATGTCCTTTTGCAAGCTTTCTCTTCCTTTCCGTTCCAATGCCAAACTGTTACAGTGTATACTTTTGCTGATTTCCAACCTTTTGCCGTCTTTCTTATTACTTCTTTGGTAAAGTCCTTATATTTAAGTGATTTCACATAGTCTTGTAATTGAGTTGGTTCAAGATCGGGTTGTACTTTTGTTGGAATCTTACCTTTATTTCCTTTGCGTTCGGGTACCGAGAACGTAGGTTCTTCCAAGAAAACAAGTTCATCTTTATGAACATCCAGCACGTAAAATTGCTCTAATGTATCCAAAGCCCGGGTGAGTTCTGAATTATGACCATAAAGACCATCGCCACCAATAAAATCAAATTCTACTCCTGAGTCAATTGCTCGCTTGATCAACTTTAAAGCCAGCTCAGGTTTTGTTTGAAATTTCTGATCCGATTCGGGTATTCCTGCAGCATCACACCTCTCTTTATCATTTGCCCATACTTCCGGCAAAAACAATTCGGTTCCCACCAAACTGCAAAATTTCTCATTCCCTAACGATGCATGTACTGCAACTTGGCAATTATCCACTTTACCCACAACGCCTGCGTATTGGCGGGATACACCTACTGATTTCAACCCTTTTTTTAGGTATGAGGATTCGTCGATTACAATTCCAGTAGGCATTCCACTCTTTATTTTCTGTTTGCGCAAAGAGCTATCTACTAATTTCATCGTGGTCGAATTCACATCAGAGGCACTCCATTTACTAACAGACAAAAAGTGTATGTATCGTCTATAATCGGAATCCTTCACTTTTTCTACCATTCGCTCCATATTGTTATGTCCTTTCTCGCATTGTAACAAGCCTGATAAGTACTCTTGTGCAACATGCGTACAGCTCTTCGTGTATACCCTGAATAAATCAGTGTAGTGGCTGGTAATCAAACTATTAAGGCTTTCATGAGTGAAATTAACGTCTTGAACGTTTTCAAGAAAATTTTTTTTATCTGCTCGTTTTGGCTTCATTGTCAAAACAATCAGACTGGTTTAATAATCTTGCTAAGATATTACAAATTAGCGACATAGTAAACAAAAATATCAATTATTTTCAATTCAGTAAAGTAGAATTAGATAGATTGATAAAAGAAGATATATGTTGAAAAACAGTTGTAAATTTTTTTTCGCTTTGATGAACTGCATGATTTTATTTGTGCTACTAAGAGAATAGGTTGTTCAATTATTTGTTAATTTGAAACACAAATATCGATTAGTAATTAATATACTCTTTTTATTTAGTTTTGAATGTAATATAAAACTATGACACCTAGTTTTTTGTTTGCGTTAATTGAGGACTTAATTGCGTAAAAAAAGATGTAACTGAATGAAATCAACTTAATTTTGCATCGTGTATATTACTGAATGAAAATAATTAGTTGTAACATTACTGGGGACGTAATTTNNAGAAATTAAGCTTTTGGGACTTTCAAAACTGTTATATAGTATTTTTATTATGTGTATTTTTTTATAACAATTATCGTTTCAAAAGCTTATAATACAAATTAAATCCAAAACAATATGAAAAGTGTCAAAATGAACAGAAGGAGATTCCTTCACACTAGCTCAGCCTTAGGAGTAGGTTTGACTTTCGGGTTGCAAAATATTAATGGTGCTATTGCATCAAGTAATAAAAAAGCTGCAATCTTAGGTGGCCCAAAAGCTTATACTGGCAACTGGCAAGGCTGGCCAATATTTGGTCAACTCGAGCAAAATGAACTATTAAAAGTTTTAAATAGTGGAAAATGGGGTAGATTAGGTAATAAAACTGCACCTAGATTTGAAGAAGAGTATAAAAAAGTCACTGGAGCGAATTATGCGTTAGCAACTTCAAGTGGGACAACTGCTCTTTATGCAATGCTTGGAGCGTTAAATATTGGTCCTGGTGATGAGGTTATAATTCCTCCTTACACATTTATCGCAACTTATAATGTAATAGTTCAGAATTATGCATTACCTATATTTGTAGATACTGATATTGAAAGCTTTCAAATAGATGCAACGAAAATTGATTCAGCTATAACACCTGCAACAAAAGTATTAATGCCTGTGCATATCGGAGGCTCTCCCTGTGATATTGATGCTGTAATGAGTGTTGCTGATAAACATAATATCCATTTGATTGAAGATGCTTGTCAAGCTCATCTTGCTGAATGGAAAGGTAAATGTGTAGGTAACTTTGGATTANNTGATGAGGACTTCTATCAAAAGTGTTATGGATTTCATCATCAGGGGCAAACTTCTGATACTGCAGCTTTAGAGCCTGGATCAGGAACACGGGGATCAAATCTTAGAATTACTGAATTCCAGGCTGCCATTCTTATATCTCAAATGAGTCGTCTTGAAGATCAAACAAAAAAGAGATATGAAAATGCTCTTTATTTAACAGAATTACTGAAAGATGTAAATGGTATATCACCTGCGAAACTTTATGATGGAACTACGCGTAGTGCCTATCATTTATATATGTTTCGTTATAATAAAGATTTCTTTTCAGGTATGGATCGTTTGCAATTCATGAAAGCTCTTCAAGCTGAGGGTGTTCCTTGCTACAACGGTTACGGTTCATTACCTAGAGATCCGTATATCAAAAATCTTGCGAAAAACAAGCACTATTTAAATATTTATGGAGAAAAATTCATGAATGATTGGTTAGATCGCAACCATTGTCCAGAAAATGACAAGCTTGTTGAAGAAGCAATTTGGTTCACTCAAACGATGCTCCTAGGAACTAAAAGTAATATGGAACAGATTGCGAATGCTATTAAAAAGATATCTAAAGATTCCAAAGCAATAAGTATATTATAGTTGTTCGTTATATTAAAATAATGAGCCAGTTTCAGAATTCTTTTTTTTCACAGAGGCATAAAAGATAAGATTAGAATTTATTCCTCGATTGCTTTGTTGCTTTCTCCAAGTAAAAAGGAGTCTTTTGTGAGAATAAATCTCGAAACTGACTCATTATTATTTCCAATTATTAGATACACTCACTTTTAAATTATTTAAAGCAGATGAAAATCAAAAGTTTACTATTATTCGTCATATTTTCGAGTATTTCTTATGGCCAAGGTGTCTATCAAGTAGGAACTTCAAATGTGAGCCTAGAACCCGGGAAAGATTTAATTTCTCTTGCTTTAGGAGGTTATGCTGCACCTTGGGAAGGCCGTTATACTCTGCAATGGGTAGAAAAAGAGACAATTCCTTCTTATTCTGCAATAACAGGTATTGGCAATGAATTATTTATTGTTAGTGACAATATTTTATTAAAAAAACAAGATGTTGCAAGTTCTAAGTGGGAAAAATTGGGGAAAGCAGATGGTATTAAGTATATTTCAGGATTTAGAAATATGATTTTTGCAATTTCTGAGGATGGTAAATTATTGAGATCTAATTTAGATAAGGGAATTCTAAAATGGGAAGATACAAATACTTCACAAAAATCCTTTGCTACGCTTGCAGTATTCGATAATTCGCTTTATGCTGTAGATAAAGATGGTTCATTTTGGAAGGCTGATTTATCAAAAAATAAGTTGCAGTGGAAAAAAACGAATTATGACAAGTTGATGAATATTGCCAGCTTAGTGGCAAATGATAAAAAATTGATTGCTCAAACCAATGATGATACTATGTATCAATTTGGAGGAGACTATCATGATAACGCTTGGGTTAAGGTTGCCTTCAAAAATGGAGTTACCATAAAAGAAGATATTAAAAATATCTTGATGGTAGATAATTCTGTTTATGGTGTGGATAAAGAAAACATTCTTTATGCCGGAGAACATAGGAGTAAAAAAGACCTTTCTGCTAGAGCTCTTTCCATAAAAGACGATAAAAGTACTATTGTAATAGTTGGTTTAGATGTTGTAGGGATAAATGGTGACTTTATAGGATTAGTAAAAGAAGAAATAAAAATAAATACTGGGATACCCGCATCAGCTATTTTTATAAATGCTTCGCATACTCATTTTGCCCCCGTAACACAAAACTGGCCAACTTGGCAAAAGAGTAATGAATTAGCAGATAGCTTATATCTCTACAAACACGTTAAAGGTGCTATTATCAAAAGTGTGAATCAATCTCTTTCTGAATTAAGTCCTGCAGAATTATATTTCGGACGAGGAGAAGCTGACTTAGGTTATAATAGAGCTCTTGCTGAGCATCCAGAAATATATGATAATACAGTTGATGTAATCAAAGTAAAGTATCTTAACAGTAAAAAAGAAAGCTATCTTTTCATGGCTGCATGTCATCCTGTATTTAGTACTGCGGGAACACTTCATTACACCATTTCAGCAAACTTTCCGGGTGTAGCCAAGAAATTAGTTGAAGAAAGAACAGGAACATCTAATTCTGTTTTTTTGCAAGGTACTGCTGGAGATATCAATCCCTTGGATCAAGGTGAAAATATAACTGGCGAGAAGCTTGCCAATGAGGTTATATCTATTTTAAGTAGTCCAATGGAAAGGATCAGTGGATCTACTTCTTATTATCTTGATTCAATACAAATTCCAATTGATCCGCTTTCACGTGAAGAAATCATTGCTTTTAAAAAGGATAATATGGAAAAGGAGCATGATATGCTTTCAGAAAGAAATCGTAAATGGAGTGATATAATGTTAGAATATTACGACGAAAATAAAATGCCCAGCTCTATGTCTGTTTATGTACACACATTAAATATTGGTAATTGGAAAATTGTAGGATTATCAAGGGAAACAACCTCATCTTATAGTTTAGAAATCAAGAAACTGTGGCCTGATCATTTAGTCTCTGTGGTAGGATATACAAATGATGTGTCTAGTTACTTACCTACACATATGCACATTGAAGAAAAAAATTATGAAGGATGCGATTCGTTTATATGGTATGGAATGCCAGGTACTTTTCCTTTGTCAGTAGAGAATACAATTGTCTCCTTTGTGAAAGAGAATAAACGATAATCAGTTTCATTTTACAAACACTTCGAATGAAATTACAAAAAAGTGTTAGTAACAAAATTAATATTGTAAAGTTACTATCACTTTTTTATTGTCATCTTTAAACACATCTTATAAAATAGAGCATTAAATATGATGCTCAAGAACAAAATAAAGTTTTACAATCAACAGAATTAACACAAAATGAATAAAGTAACAGAACAACCCTCTTTATATAGAGATTTAGAAACTAAAAGCGTTGAAGACCTAACCCTAGGATTAATCACCGAGTACAAAAAGATAGCTTTAGCCATTGAAACTGCTAAACCCCAGTTGGATGCACTAATAAGTGCTGTAGTAGAGAAAGTAAAAGCAGGTGGACGAATGATATATTTAGGAGCCGGTACGGGGGGAAGACTTTCAGTTTTAGATGTAGTTGAACTTCCTACTACCTATGGAATGGAAGATGACACCATATCGGCAGTTCTTGCAGGTGGAGTTGATAAACTAGTTCTAGCATTGGAGGAAAGAGAGGATGATACAGACGAGTCATGGATTATGTTGAAAGAGAAGAATATCACATCAAAAGATATTGTTGTAGGTATTTCTGCTAGTGGAACCACACCTTTTGTTTTACATGGCCTTAAAAAGTGCAGAGAGAATAATATTACTACATGTTGCATGGTAAATAATTATGATTCACCCATAGCGCAGGAGTCAGACTTCCCTTTAGAAGTAATTGTAGGTCCTGAATTTGTAACAGGCAGCACCCGTATGAAAGCAGGAGCCTCTCAGAAAATGGTGTTTGATATGATTAGCACCACTGTATTTATACAATTAGGTAGGGTTCTTGATAATAGGATGATTAATGTTCAGCTTATCAATGATAAAATCACAGACAGAGCTGTACGTATTTTGATAGATAAATCAACTATGAAAGAGTATGACGAAGCTCGTGATTTTTTATTCAAACATGGAAGCGTAGCTAAAGCTTTACAGGCTCTGAAAGATAAAGTAGATTAAAAATAGCATATTACTATGAATAAAAATAATACAAAAGATTATATTTATCCATTATTTATAATTGGAACCATTTTTTTTATCTTCGGATTTGTAACCTGGGCAATCGCAGTTTTAATACCATATTTGCAAATTGCTTGTGAATTAACAGATCTACAAGCTATGTTTGTTTCATTTGCATTTTATATCTCTTATTTTGTGATGGCACTTCCATCTGGATATATATTAAAAAAAACAGGCTATAAAAAAGCTCTTTCAATTGGTTTATTTTGTATGGCTGTTGGTTCATTGGTGTTTATACCAGCTGCAATCTCTAGAACCTATTGGATATTTTTATTAGGCTTGTTTGTACAAGGGTTAGGATTAGCAATTCTTCAAACTACTGCTAATCCTTATGTAACCATTCTTGGACCTCGAGAGAGTGGTGCTAGGAGAATGAGTATTATGGGTTTGGCTAACGGTGTTGCTGGGATATTAGGTCCTATTATTTTAGGTTCTATTGTTTTAAAAAATGCAGATAATATAACAGCATCTTTAAAAGTGATCTCATTAGCTGAGAAAACTGTAATGTTGAATGAGTTAGCTCGTCAAGTTATACTACCCTATATTTTCATAGCACTCGCATTAATCATAGTTGCGGTATTAATACACTTTTCATCTTTGCCTGAGGTAGAAGAAGAGGAAGAAGATATGTTAGGTGGGACTAGTTACAGTTCAGATAAAAAGAGTATTATCCAATTTCCTCATTTACTTTTAGGTGTTTTTACACTATTTATTTATGTTGGAATAGAGGTTATTGCAGGAAATACAATAATTGGATATGGGTCTTCGCAAGGAATACCCTTAAGCTCTGCAAAGTTTTTCACATCGCTTACGCTATTTGGTATGCTAACAGGCTATGTGATAGGAATAACCTGTATACCTAAATATTTTTCTCAAAGACAAGCTTTAATATTGTCTGCCATTCTTGGAATTTGTTTTGTGGCAATCTCACAAATCACAAACGGATATACCTCTGTTTTATTTATTGCCTTATTAGGTCTAGCTAATTCATTAATTTATCCATCAATATGGCCACTTGCCATATCAGATTTAGGAAAGTTTACAAAAACAGGATCTTCTCTACTTGTAATGGCTATAGCAGGAGGGGCAGTTCTTCCACTATTATATGAAAAAATATCTTCATGGTCAGATCCAAAACAAGCTTATCTAATGGTGGTTCCATGTTATTTGATTATTGGATTATACGCTATATGGGGACACAAAATAAGATTAAAAAAACAATCTTGAGAATCATATAACAAAGATGTTTTATAAATCAACTTAAATATTTATTTCTATGATTTTAATAGCTGATGGTGGTTCAACTAATACAACTTGGTGTTTATTGAATGAGGGGGAAAATAAACTTGTTTTTCAAACGGAAGGTTATCATCCTTTTTTTGTCGGATCTGAATACATCAACAAATCACTAATTGAAAATCTGCCGCAAAATATTAAAGAGATAGCCCATCAAGTAACAGATATATATTTTTATAGTGCCGGTGGAGGATATTCTCAAGAATCAGATAACATATTAATACAAGGAATTTCTAACATATTTAATATCGCCGAAATAATAATTGAAACCGATCTGTTAGCTGCAGCAAGAGCCCTTTTGAAATATGAGAAGGGTTTTGCAGCTATTTTGGGAACCGGTACAAATACGTGTATATATGATGGGAAAGATGTAATTCAAAATATAGAATCACTAGGCTTTATCTTAGGCGATGAGGGTAGCGGTAGTTATATTGGTAAAAAATTAATTAGTGATTATATTAGAGGCAATATGCCATCTAATGTAAAGGATGAGTTTTTTATGGAGTTTAAATTATCACCTGCAGAGATTCTTAATAATGTATACGCAACTCAAACGGCTAATGCCTATTGTGCATCGTTTTGCAATTTTGTTGGTGATAATTTAGAGAGCGATATTTATTACTATAATTTGGTATATAATTCCTTTCAAGATTTATTTAAAAACATAATAACCAACTATCAAGACTATGAAAAGTATTCATTCAATTGTATTGGGTCCATTGCTTATTACTTTCAACCTATTTTAGAGAAAGT
>DENY01000111.1:6262-7319 GCA_002359825.1 Bacteroidales bacterium UBA2632 | reverse complement strand
ATTTGAGGATATTTCAATTCCGATTTAAAAATAACTTCCAGCTTATCTAAATTTTCAGTAGCTTCATGGTATTTAGTTTTATCCTTAGCTTTATTACTCTCTGTTTTCACAGGATCTTGTTGCGTTTCATTTTGTTGAGCATACACGCTATTCGCTGTAATCAGCAACAGTGCCAGTGGCAACACGCTCAGGTACTTTGCCAGCTTTCGCATCGGCGATTTCTTACTGTTCATCATCATAATCCGTTGTTTTAATTGTGGTACATTGAAGTTGTTTACTATCTGAACTGCAGTTTCATGATAAGTCAATTGTAATAAGTGATATTGATATTCTCGTGTGTTGATACCCTCTTGTAGCACTGCGTTATCTGCCAGATATTCCAAGTTGGTTGTAATATCCCGCTTCATCAGCCACACTACTGGATTGTACCAAAAGAGGATACATACCATCTCCACCAACATCACATCCAGTGAATGGTATTGATCAACGTGTGTTTGTTCGTGCAATAGTATTTGTTTCAACTCTTCTTCCGAATGCCTTTCGGTATGAACAAATATCCATTTAAAGAACGAAAAGGGCATTATATCATCCTTTAAGTGATAGATTAAATATCCTAACAAGGTTCTCTTTTCGCTGCGCGATTTGATGCGAACAATGGAGTATAGCTGCCACATAAAGCGGAGACTCAGAAATAGAATACCAGCTATGAGGACATACTTTACAACCGCAATCCATGGAAAGGGTGCTACTGTTGTTATCTCTTCTACGTCGTCAATTATAAATTCTCCTATCGATATTTCTCCCATATAAACAGAGGTTTCTGTTTCGGGAGGTGTTGATCTAAGATTAATCAAGTTCCCCAATGCAGCTACAGTGAAAAGAGGGTAGGAGAGTGAGAAAATAATTGCTGAGAGGAAGTAGTAGCGTCTCAACCTTATAAAAGTGTCATTGCGCAGTAGCAACACATACAGCAGGTAAAATACTACAAGTGCTATGTTTACTTTTACGATATACAGGATAAGTGTTTCCATTGTGGTAATTGTTTATGCTGAGTTTA
>DENY01000111.1:0-6049 GCA_002359825.1 Bacteroidales bacterium UBA2632 | reverse complement strand
CGCATCGAGAGATATTTTTTCTTTTCTAAGTTATTGAAAATTGATGCTACTGTGGTGTAGGGTGGTTTTGGGTCTTCCATTTTGTCCACTACATCTTTAATAGCACACTTACCGAGCTCCCAAATGTGGAGCATAACAGTTTCTTCTTGAGGAGTTAATGGTTCCATAATTCTTTTTTGTTATTTAGTTATTGCAAAGCTACGAAAAATTCGTAACTCACAAATGTTTTCGTAGAAATACTTAGTTAAATAAATGGAAAATAACGCAGAATGCCAAAATGCTCTTTGTTGTAAATCTTTTTTCTACAGTTTACCTGTTTTATTTACAAAAAAAACGCCGTAAAATGAAATTCTACTGCGTTTTTGAATCTGAAGAAGATAACTTATTTTTTTCCTATATTATTGTTTGTAGGACTTCGAAATACTTCTGTCAATATCCGTTGCGTTAATAACAGGAACAAAGGTGAAACCCCATTCATAGTTTTGATTGGCTGGGAGTGTGTATTCAGGTAGTGGACGAGCACCCCAACTATTATAACCTGCCACACCTTGTTGTTTCATATCGATGCACACTTCCACAAAATCGCGTGGCGATATGTCATTGATGTGTGTTTGACGAGGGATATTGTTGACGGGTGATTTCATTCCTCTTCTTTCCAACTCTTTACTTTTGTCATTCACTTCTTTAGGATAGAAATTGTGCCACTGATAGTCGCGACTGGAGTTTTCCTCAGAATCGAAATCTTCTACGCTATTTCTGAGTGAATTGAAGCCAATGGTAGAGTCTGCAATCACTAGCAATCCTTTGCTTCCGTTTGTGAAAGCAACCCAGCGAGTGTCTGTTCTGTGACCATTCTCTTGGGGTCTCACATACGGGTAGTACATATCTTCTGCAGTTGTGCTATACACTCCCACTTTTGAAGCTGATGCACGGTCAACATAGTTTTCATCAGGTCCACGTCCAAAGTATTTCACCTTGTTCATATTCATTGGTAGCCTAAATCTCACGCCAATTCGTGGAACATTTAGTTCTGACGATGATTTTCGTGCTGCTTCTGTTTCAGGTGAGAAAGTCGCCAACTTGGTAGCTTCAGATACTTGCACCTCAGATTGTTTCATGTCAGTTGAGGTGAATTTTATATCTGCTTTGAGCACTCCGGCAGGGTCTATTGTATACTTTACAATATATAGATTTCCTGCTGCAAGTAAATAGTTGGCTTCTATCACAACATTGTTGCCTTCTTCAAAGCTTTTAGCTTCAACCACATTGAAGTTTTTGCTCGATTGTTTCCATACATGCAAACGATTGGGCATCGAGTTACCATAATCATTATCATTGGGTCCTCTCCAGAAGTTGGGTTGCAAACCAAAACCTTTGTCAAAATACTCTTTACCGTTTACTTTATATGAAGTAACCAAACCACTCTTTTTATCAAAAAGTAAATTAACTGTCGTTGATTTCACAGTAATTTTAGTGTCTGTTGTAGTTATATTCAATTTTGCACCTCTTGAAGCTGTGTACAATGGTTTAGCTGCTTGTTCTCTGTTCAATTTGAATTGCTCAATAGCCACAACGTGTCCCTTGGGAACAAGGTGAGATGCATTCTTTTGAACAAATTCAAAGTTCACAAAGTATTCATCACTGTTATCTGCTTTTATTTTTGGAATATCAAGTGTTACTTCTTTTGTTTCTTGTGGTGCAAGTTGAACATCAATTTTGCCACTTTTCACTTTCACTCCATTGCGAGTAATGTTATATGTAATGTCATAACCGTCTGATGTTGTAAAGTAAAAGCGATTGGATATATTAAATCTACCTTCTGCTGTATTCAGTTCTTCCACCGCAAAGTTTTGGTGAACATATTTTACTTCATTCATGGCAGGGTGGGGGTTTCGATCAGGATTCACAACACCGTTGCAAAGGAAGTTCCCATCGCTCGGTTCATTCACACCATAATCGCCACCGTATTTCCAATACTTCACACCGTTTTCGTCGATTGCTTCAATACCTTGATCCACCCAGTCCCAAATGTAACCACCTTGTAGGTTCGCATATTTATAAATCTCATCCCATTGTATATCTAGGTTACCATTTGAATTTCCCATGGCGTGAGAATATTCGGAAGGAACAACAGGACGATCAGATCCTTTTTTGCCAATATCTCCCAGCCATGCTGCACTTGGATATTGTGGAACATACATATCGGTGTTCCATTCCCACAGAGCGCGTTCGTAGTTGACAGGTCGTGACATCAAATCTTTATCTTGTTCTTTCACCCATAAATAGGCTTTGTAGAAATTATATCCATTCCCAGCTTCATTGCCCAGTGACCAAATAGCAACAGATGGATGATTTTTGTTTCTTTCAAACATATTCATCACGCGGTCCATGTGTGGAATAAGCCAATCGGGGTTGTTACCCAAACCACCACCTTTTCTAAGGTCGTAATACATACCGTGTGATTCAATATTAGCTTCGTCATATACATACAGCCCATAGATATTGCAAAGCTCATAGAAACGTCTGCTCTGTGTGTAGTGAGCAAGACGAACTGTATTGATATTGTGCAATTTCATTAACTCGAAGTCTCTAATCATTAAGTCTTCAGTCATATAATGACCAGTCTTAGGATTGTGCTCATGAATGTTCACACCTTTCAGTTTGATGGGTAGTCCGTTCACCAAAAACAGCTTGTCTTTGCGACCCGATTTATCGGTAACATCTTTGATTTCAATGGAGCGAAAACCTACATTAAAAGGAATGACTTCAGTTACAGCACCATTCTGTTTTACAGTCATCAACAAAGTATATAGGTTGGGCGATTCCGAAGTCCATTTCAATGGATTCTTGATTGTTTTGATGAATCGTGCATCACTTTCTTGACCTGCCTTCAAAGCAACTGTTTGTTTATCGGTTGCTATTATTTTTTTGTTGCTGTCCAATAATTCATATACTACTTCAACTTCGTTTTGTGTATCAGTGCTGTTCTTTAGCATAGTTTTCAATGCAAAGTTCCCATCGGTGTAGGTGTCATCTAAGTCAGATTTCACAGCAAAGTCACGCAAGTGACTCTTTGGTTGCGACCATAGATATACATCTCTCTCAATCCCAGAAATACGCCAGAAGTCCTGACACTCTAGATAGGAACCTGTTGACCAGCGGAATATTTTAAGCACCAACGTATTGTTGCCAGCATTAACGTAGCCGTTTATTTTAAACTCAGCTGGATTCTTTGAATCTTCGCTGTAGCCAACTTCTTTACCATTTATATATACATACCCTCCCGATTTTGCTCCTGCAATGTGTAGAAACACATCGCGTTTGAGCATATCGGCAGATATATTCATGTCACGACGATACACACCTACAGGGTTCATTTCGGGTAGAGTAGGGGGCTGAGGGTTCTTTGGTTTAAATTCATAACCATGATTGGTATATATTGCTGTGCCAAATCCTTGTACTTCCCAGTTGCCAGGAACTTTGATGTCTTTCCAATCCTTTGTAGAAACACTTGGATCTGTAATGTTATCGGGCAACTGTTTGTAACCATCCACAAAATAGAACTTCCACATACCATTAAGAGAGTGGTAAAACTTACTATCCTCAAATTTCTTTGAAAGAGCGTCTTCTCTATTATCGAAGGTCATAAAAGATGTTCGAGCATCCTCTTTGTTCACCTTTACAACTTCAACATCCTGCCAATAAGGCTTTGTTGGATTCTGAGCTTGCATTGCAGACACACCTAACAAGGAAATTGCGCATAGCAAAGTAAAAAGTTTAGTTTTCATTTTAGATATTTATTATTATAAATATAGTTGTTTTCCTATAATATATAACGTTTTTGTCTTAAATTATTAGCGTGCAGCATCTAATAGAATATCAGCTAATCTACTTGTGCCAATTCTAAAAAGTTCTGAGTTACACCACTCTTCGCCCAATGTNNAAATGTTTCTTTCACAATTGTATAATAGTTCACAGCATCTTCTACGGTGGAAACGCCACCTGATATTTTGATACCTTTTCTCTCACCATTTTTCTTGTAATAATTTTTTATAGCAAGAAACATCACGTAAGCTGCTTCCAAAGTAGCTCCTGGATATACTTTTCCTGTTGATGTTTTCAAAAAGTCAGCTCCAGAATAAAGAGCCAATACTGATGCATTGTTGATGCTCTCTCCTGTTTTCAAAGCTCCAGTTTCTAATATTACTTTCAACTGTGCTTCGTGGCATGCTTCTTTTATTTCGTCAAGTTCTTCACACAGTTCTTCGATCTCTCCATTGAGGAATAACCCCAAGTTCAGGACAACGTCAATTTCATTAGCTCCATCCATCACAGCTAAAGCAGTTTCTGCAATTTTTACCTCAAGGAATGTTTGTGAAGAAGGAAATCCTCCGCAAACACTGGCAATTTTGACATCGGCTGTAAGCGATTCGCGCACTGTTTTCACTAAGTTTGGAAACACACAAATAGCTGCCACATTATCAATTTCGGGATTAGATCCTTCAAAACTATTCACCTTATCGGTGAAATTCCAAATATCTTCTTTTGTATCTGTAGTGTTTAGCGTTGTGAGATCAATGCAGCTGTATATTTTCCTTAATACCTCTGTGGTATTGTTCTCTGCAGATTTCTCTGTGATAATTTTATTTACTTTTTCTGTAATTGCTTCTTCAGAAAGCTTAAGAGCATTATCTTTCAGTGCTTTGTTGTATTTGTTTTCCATTTTAATATCTTTTATTTGTTGTTTTTTATTATGAAACTACATTTGTAGTTAGTTGTCTTCAGGGCTTAATTTCGGATTGTTGATATGTCTTTCAGCATCGCGAAGGGTTTTCTTTTCAATGTTTTTCTTCAACGCTTCTTCCAAATCAACACCTGTTTGATTGGCCAAGCAAATTAATACCCAAAGCACATCTGCCATTTCATCTCCAAGGTTTTTCGACAACTCTGAGTCTTTAAACGATTGATCGCCATAAGNNCTCCTATCTCTTCTGTTAATACGGCCATGTTGGTTAGTTCACTGAAATAACGAACTCCATAAGTTTGAATCCACTTATCTACTGCTGTTTGCGCCTCTTTTATTGTCATCTGTTTATTTTGATTTAGAGTCAATCCAAATTGTTACAGGTCCATCGTTTACCAGCGACACTTTCATGTCTGCACCAAATTTACCTGTTTGTATTTTGATGCCTGAGAGTAATTCTAGTCTGTTGCAAAATCTTTCATAAATTGGAATAGCAATCTCAGGTTTTGCAGCATCAATATAAGAGGGTCTGTTTCCCTTTTTTGTATTGGCATGCAGTGTAAATTGCGATATAACCATAATTTGACCTTGAGTTTGCAAAACGGATTCATTCATTACTCCATTCTCGTCATCAAATATACGTAAATTTGTAATCTTCTTGCATAGATATTCTATGTCATCATCTGTATCTTCTGTTTCAATACCAACAAAAATGAGCATGCCTTTAAGAATATGGCTATGCTCAATTTGATCAATAGTAACACTTGCTTCGGTTACTCTTTGAATAAGTATGCGCATTCTCTATTTTTCTTTAAACCAATTATACACTAAACTACCTTTACTCTCTCCCAACACTTCTTTAATTTCATCTTCCGTTGCCTCTTTCATTCGTTTGATGCTTTTGAAATGTGCCAAAAGTTTTTTCTTAGATGAAGGACCTATTCCTTTAATTACATCTAACTCCGAANNAACCAATTTGTGATTTGCTTCTTTTATTTCTATGAAACGCTAATCCAAATCTGTGTGCTTCATCTCGTAGATGTTGAATGAGTTTTAAAGTTTCTGAGTTTTTGTCTAAGTAGAGTGGAATAGAGTCTCCGGGGAAATATATTTCTTCTAAACGTTCAGCAATACCGATAATTGCAATTTTACCGTATAGATCCATTTCTTTGAGTTTTTCTACAGCTACGCTTAATTGGCCCTTACCGCCGTCAACTACAATGAGTTGTGGTAGGTTTTCGCCTTCGTTAACTAAGCGAGAGTAGCGTCTTTGAATTACCTCCTGCATCGATGCGTAATCATTGG
>DENY01000274.1:6857-7125 GCA_002359825.1 Bacteroidales bacterium UBA2632 | reverse complement strand
GTCGACTTTTATGTCGGCCTTAATTCGTCAGTGAGGCTCGGAGGGCTGGATAGAGACCAACGCTTTCATCATTAATGATTAGGAAGAAAGGAGTAAAACTTATTTTAAAGATCAAAATCGTCCAACGATATCAATGATTTTGAAACAGCATAAAGTGCTAATCCCGCTTGACTTCGAATGCCTGTCTTGAGCATGATGTTTTTGCGATGTGAAATGACTGTATGCACACTGATATATAGAATTTCTGCAATCTCTTTGTTGGTAAAAC
>DENY01000274.1:291-6835 GCA_002359825.1 Bacteroidales bacterium UBA2632 | reverse complement strand
TAGTGCTATCATCTGTAGCTTGCTTTTGCGTCAATTGTCTTTTCACCATCGAAAGAATATGATCGGAACTATCGTAAATATTTAATGTAAAATCATACAACGAGAGTGTATAGTTGTTTACAATACTGATATTTACACAACCTATAAGAATATGCTGGAAGTTTTTTCTGAGCTTCTTTAATTCTTTTTCATTGTTAAATATAAATATAGGATTAACTAACAGTAGCTCAGTTCTTTTATTCGTTAAGACAGAATCAATATCATCAATAGAAAAAAGCCGTGATATAATATACTCATTATTTGAATGGTATAACAGACTTGATAAACCTTCGTAAAGTATATCTGAAGGCTCTGCAATAGCTATATGTGTACTCCTTTTCATTTACAGTTCTTTTCAAAAATACTCCCTGCAGGAACAAGGACTGTTTCCTCTATCAATGAGTGTATGTAGAGGTCAAACTCAAGTTCTAAGAGAGAAGTTAAAAGTCTTCTTCGTAAATTTAAGAAGTTGTTGATTTTAATATGTTTGAGCAATAGTTTTTTTAAATCGGCAAGTTTCAACTCAATGTCAGTATGATGTTCATGAAATTCATTTGCAGAGTAATTCTCATTACAAGGAATTTCGTTACAAGCAGCAAGTTTTGTGAAATATGGAAAAGCAACATATTCTTCATAGTCAAAATGCTCAAACACCTCTTCTAAATAAGTATTGAAAAATTTCTCTAGCAATATGAGCTCTTTAGAAGAGTTCTCTTTTTGTAGTTCATGAATATAGCCCTTTATTTCAGGGTATTTGTATTCACGGTAATAAGTATGACTGTTCTTTAGAAATTGGATTATTTGCAATACATCCTTGCTNNTAAACAAGGATTACTTTTGGATTTAAATCCATTATATAAATTTGCAACAGAAATAAATAACGTTTCCCTAATATCATACTCTTTGCATATTTGACTAATCGTTAAATCGCTTACCCTGAAGTCGATATTGAAATGTTGTAACATTAATAAAAAAGAAGGTGTCTCTTCTATCAAATCGGCCATCTTCATATATGGCTTTAACTCTGTCCTCTGTGTTCTATACATAATGGATGAATTTATAATCTATCGAGTTTCTCCATTCGAATAGATAGATTCATTTATTTTTTAATTATTCCGAAACAAAAATAGTTATTTATTCAATAATAAAGATTGTTCCTTATTGTAATGTTTTTTTATTCTCATGATTTGATTATATATAACCTATTTGAAAATTATAAAATTCAATTTGAGAGATCTACCATCTTACTTCTGGTAATATAGCAAAAAATGGAAATTATTTTTATCTCTCTACTTCCACACACACATCTGTTTTGATAACCACAGAACTCAGTTAGGTAAGAACGGTTAACTGTCTAAAAAAGGAAGATATAAAGCGCAAAACTCTTCTTATGACTCCATATTCATAATTGTACCTGCACATACGCTGGTATACCCCTTATAGATGATATTGCATCATTAAACTCATTATATTAAGTGATTGTGGCAACAGTTATTTGGTTATATTTTTGCACAAGTAAAATAAAGGAACAAACATATATATATGAAAGCTACTAAACAAAGCCTACAAAGAAGGCTGTTGCTTTTGGTGACATTTGGTTTAACACATTTTTCTTGGGCAAACACTCATCCCTCGGTAAGCGGAAAGATAACATCATTTGTAAATGAAATAATATCATACGCTACAGTACAACTAAAAGGAACTACAAGAGGATGCATGACTGACGAAAATGGAGATTTCTCCATTCAAGCTCCTGCAGGTGACTATACCATAGTTGTATCTATGATCGGATATGAGACAGTAGAACAGCCTTTAACTCTCATAAATGGAGAGGAAGTCAAACTAAATATTGCAATAAAAGAGAAAACCTCCTTATTGAATGAAATTGTAATTACTGGTAATAACGAGGAGAGTCTTTTAAAGAAAAAAGGATTTACAGTAAATGTAGTGTCAGGAGGAAGTTTAAACCTGCAATCCATTCAAGCCACAGATTTGTTAGACAAAACTGCTGGTGTACGAATACGTCAATCTGGAGGAGTTGGTTCTAATATTGATTATAATATCAATGGGTTATCAGGTAACTCGGTGCGTGTTTTTATTAACGGTATTTCCATGCGAAATTTCGGATCTTCATTCTCACTGTCTTCTATCCCTTCCGAACAAATTGAACGAATCGAGGTCTATAAAGGAGTTGTACCTGCTCATCTTTCTGAGGATGCTTTGGGAGGAGCCATTAATGTGATTCTAAAACAAAACGTAACAGCAAACAATCTACGTGCATCCTATTCCTATAGCTCGTTTAATACTCATCAAATGAGTGTCCATGGTAGTCATAAAGATCAGAAAACGGGTTTAACATATGATGGCTCAATCTACTACAACTCTACGGACAATGATTATGAAGTGTGGGGAGATCAAGTTTATATAACTGATGCTGATACTTGGAAACTGAATTATATTCGAGCCAAAAGGTTTCATGATGCATATGAATCTTATGGTATAAGAGGAAATGTGGGATATACCAATGTGAAATGGGCTGATAGTTTTATGCTGGGTTTACTCTTTTCAGATATGAATAAAGATGTGCAGCATGGCGGTACTATGGAGGTTGTATATGGAAATAGAAGAATCGGTCAACAAACAAAGATGGCAAGTTTGAAATACGATAAGAACGATTTCTTACTGAATAATTTAGATATGCATTCTGTGGCCTCTTATACTCATAGTAATCGTTGGGTGGTAGATACCATTCCTGATATGTATTATTGGAATGGACAACGACTATGGAACGAAGACAAACAATCGTATTATCAGTGGAACAGAGGAGGTGGAGAAGCTGGAATTGCAACGTTGGCAGACAACTTTGAAAAATCGATAGCTTATAGAATGAATGTATCATATAAACCTCATCCGCAACATCAATTTCATGTAAACTATCTCTTCAATCATTTCTCTAGAGACATTGATGATCCACTTTTGCCCCAAGCCGAACAGGCTCTGACAGATACGCGAAATATGGCAAAACATATTTGGGGTGGTACGTATGAAAATGAATGGATGGATGGGCGTTTAAAGTCATTTGTGTTCATTAAGCATTATATTCAAAACATCTCATTGGCCAATCCCGTGAAAACTGGCAATAAATATGTAGTTGAACAGGTAGATAGAACCGTTAATCATAATGGTTATGGTGCGGGTATTGCGTACAATTTATTTCCCAAAGTCTTACTTCAATCTTCTTATGAACATGCATTGCGCATGCCTGAGAGTAATGAACTTCTTGGTAACGAATCTGAAAACATTAATGCTGCATATCAATTAGAGCCTGAGAAAAGCCATAATATCAATATAGGATTGCTTTTGGGTACTTTTAATTGGACCAAGCATAGTATGAAAGGTGATATAAACTTCTTTGTGCGCAATATTCATGATATGATTCAGCGGGGAGAAACATCAACAGATGGATATTATGGTTATGAAAACCTAGGCAAGGTGCTTAGTAAAGGCTTTGATGCCGAGTATAACTATGAATTAGACAACAAACTATTCATAACGTATGGTGTATCGTTGTTTAACGCACGATTCAATTTGCGCTATGATAAGAATGGAACTGAGTATGCCTATTACGATGACCGATTGCGTAATGCGCCCTATTTCACCATGAATACTGGTGCAGAGTATCTATTGAAAAATGTTTTACAGAAGGACTCTCGACTTAGATTAAATTATCAATTTAACTATGTGCACAAGTTNNATATAGGAGGCGAGAACAAAGCAATTATACCAACACAAGATGTGCACAACTTAGGCATGATTTATACTTTCCCCGATAAAAAACTATCTATCGGGTTGAATGCAAAGAATATTTTTAACAAACAAGTCTTTGACAATTGGGCACTACAGAAACCTGGACGCTCACTTCATGCAAAGATTAGCTATCGAATATTATAAACTTAAATAAATATATTATTACAATGAAAAAAAGATTTATTAGATATTTTAATACTGCTAGCATTATGACAGCAATAGCAGTTTCCTTTATAGCATGTAGTTCGGATGATATTCCTAAAGTGAATGATGATGATAACATTCCAGATGAGAGTTCTTATTTCCATTTAATTATTGGAGTTGGTGATGATGGTAATGATGGTACATTTACACAAGCCTCAAAAGATATATTTAAAGCAAACCAAACCATCACATTTGTTAAGTATGGGTTTGAAGTACCTTCTACTAGAACCGCTCGAATTATTGGCTCAGAATCTGGTAAGTATCTGTATAGTTTAGATTATGGTGGTGGTACTATCACTAAATATTTGGCAGAAGGTGGACAAAAGTACTCAAAATATCCATCGGCAAATCAATCTACTATAACGGTTACATCAGCTATTGGAACAACCAATCCTCGTTGGGGTAAAGTGTCAGAAGATATGGCTTTGCTTCATAATATCACAACCGAGCGAGTTTATTCTGATGAAGCTGGTCTCGACTATGATTATACAGAAGCTATTGCTTCGTTGGTAGGTGTTAAATTGGGAGGTGATAATGAATTATCAATTGGATCTGTGCAAAAGTTAATAATTCCTCGAACGGAAGAAGACATAGAGAAAAGCTTGAACATTTGGCGAATTGATGCACCAGTTGTACATAATGGGAAGGTTTATTATGGAGTAGCCAAACGTGGATATGACCCTGAAACTGGAGAAAATATTTCAACCAAAGATTATGCAACGACTACATTAGTAGCTGACTATCCATCCCTTACTAATTTGAAAACGATCTCTTCAACAGAGTGCAAAGGTGAGAACTATGGATACCGCACTCCAGTTAATCACCTAGATGAAAAAGGTGATATTTACCAACTTGTGGGCAATGAGGTGAAAGCTACCATGCTGAAAATATCAAATGAAACTTATGATAACTCTTATGCCTTTGATCTATCTACTGCATTAGGGCAAGAGGTTGGTGCTTTGGGCTGGTTTTATACTGGCAACGGAATTGGCTATGTAATGTACTACGATTTACAAGAAGGGCAAGATGAAGCGATGAGTGCATGGGGGGTAGCCCGTGTAAATGTTTATACCAAGACAACCTTTAAGATGAATATTCCTTACAAACTTTGGTTGCGCCAATATCAAAGTGGTGTAATCAGAAACGGAAAGTTCTACATGGCTTTGTCTCCAATAGGTAAAGATGGGGCAGTATTTGTATTTGATCCTGCATCTGAATCACCCGACGGCTATACAAAAGGTGCCACCATAGACAATCAAGCAGGACAATTTTTTATTGGCATTTTTTAATAACAAAAATTAATAAAGACATCTAGTTATTTATTTTCAAATTACTAGATGCTTTTTTTATTATGAAGAGAATTATCAAAAAGATACACCTTTGGTTATCCCTTCCTTTTGGACTAATCATTGCGATAACTTGCTTTTCGGGTGCAATGCTTGTGTTCGAAGATGAAATTACTGAATTTTCTTCTAGTCACTTATACAAGGTAAACCCTACTGGCACGCAAGAGCCGTTATCAATAGATCACCTTTTATCACTAGTAGAAGAGAGTTTACCCGAAGATGTAAGTATTATAGGAGTAACAATTGCTGCTGGAGATAATCGTAGCTATCTAGTCAATCTTTCTAAACCTCGACGAGCGTCATTGTTTGTCAACCCATACACGGGTGAAGTGTTAGGCAATAAAGAGCGTATCCCGTTTTTTATGACAATGTTTCGTCTTCATCGATGGTTAATGGATAGCCCAAGTTCAAATGGTCGAGTTTCCCGGGGAAGAGTCATTGTTGGAATCAGTACAATTATATTTGTAATTGTATTGCTCACAGGATTGATTAATGGATGGCCACGCATGAGAAAGAAAGTAAAGAATCGTTTCAAAATCCACTTAAACAGAGGATGGCGACGCTTTAACTATGATCTGCATGTGTTGGGAGGATTCTATGCTGTTATATTATTATTATCCATGTCGTTGACTGGTCTCACATGGTCTTTCTCATGGTACAGCTCTGCCTTTAATTCTCTTTTTGGAGTTGAAACGCAGACCAGGGAGGGGCATCATGCAAACCGTTCAGCACAATCTGCATCTAACTCAACTGAATCTGCTTTTGAAGTATGGCCAATGGTATATGAAACTATTGCAGCTGAAAACCCTGCATACAAGCAAATACGCATCACACCCCAATCTGCCACAGTGAGTTTTGATCGTTGGGGCAATGTGCGTGCATCTGATACTTACAACTTTGATACCAACAGTGGAGAAATTGAAAGCATAGAACATTACAAAGAAAAAGAGAAAGCTTCTAAAATAAGAGGTTGGATCTATTCAGTGCATACAGGTAGTTGGGGCGGATGGGTTAGCAAAATGTTGAGTTTTTTAGTGGCTTTGTTAGGCACTAGTTTGCCATTGAGTGGATATTATCTTTGGTGGAAACGACTTTCATCTAAAAGTCGTAGAAAGAAGAAAACTATTCGTAAATAGCTATAGTTTTCA
>DENY01000274.1:0-138 GCA_002359825.1 Bacteroidales bacterium UBA2632 | reverse complement strand
GAATGTAGTGTAAATAAGCAAAGAGGCTGATATTAATGCAAATCCAACACAGATCCACTGGTCAATTCCAATAATATACAAGGCTGCAAGGCCTGGGTACAGTTAGATAGATGCAAGAGAGGGCTGCAAGCATGGCAT
>DENY01000267.1 GCA_002359825.1 Bacteroidales bacterium UBA2632 | reverse complement strand
AGCATTAAACTCTCTCACTTGTTCGTTTTTCCACTCTTCTGTTTTACCAAGCTCTTGTGTAAGCAATTCAGCTACTCTTGGAGCCATCTTAACAGCTGCTCTGGCATCTAAGAACAGAGCACGCACTCTGCGCGCTAAGACATCTTCAACGGTTTGTGCCATCTCTTCGCGTGCTGCCCATATCACATGAGCTTCGGTGAAGGTATAGTTGGGGTCTAACAGTTTGCCATACTCAGGATTCTTACGCACTATCTCTTTTATTCCTTCTATATCTGCACCATATACATAGTCCCAATTGTTGCGGTCAACATTTTTTAGATAACCACGCAGTTTCATCTCTTTGGTTACACATTTGCGCGATTCCAGCGAACTTCCTTTGATTGCTAAATCAACAATCTCTTCCGCCATTTCGCGGTAAGTTGTCCATTTCCCACCCGTTATGGTCAATAGTCCAGATTTAGAATGGTATATTTTGTGGCTACGAGATATCTCTTTTGTTTTGGTGCTATCACTCTTGGCGGGTGCTGCCAATGGACGCAATCCTGCAAATACAGAAAGAACATCTTTTCGTGTGGGCTTCAGATCAAGGTATTGTCCGGCTTGGTCGAGAATAAAGTCAACTTCTTCTTCCAATGCAACAGGTTCTAATGCATGTGAATTAAGAGGAGTATCGGTTGTTCCTAAAACAACCTTTCCATGCCAAGGCACACCAAAGAGTACTCTTCCATCTTTTGTTTTGGGAACCATCAAGGCTGAGTCTCCTTCAAAGAACTTGCTATCAACTACCAGGTGAACTCCTTGACTTGGCTTCACTTTCTTGGTAGCTTGTGGGTTGTCCATCTTCATGATTTCGTCCACAAATACACCGGTAGCATTTACTACTACTTTCGATTTGATATCAAAAGCCTCACCCGTGAACATATCTTTGGCTTTCACGCCACTTATACGATTACCATCTTTAAGAAATGACTCTACTCTACAATAATTGAGACAGCTTGCTCCATGATCTTGTGCAGTTTGCAAAAGTGTGATAGCCAATCGAGAGTCATCAAACTGACCATCGTGATAAACGATACCACCCCTTAAGCCTTCTCTTGCCAAGCCTGGCAATTCTTTCTTAACCGCATTTTTACTCATCGGTAAAGAACGGCCCAAGCCAAGACGACCTGCCAATATATCATAAAGGATGAGACCAATAGTATAGAAGGGCTTCTCCCACCAACGATAAGCACCGATGATAAAGCGCATGTCTCGCACCAAATGAGGTGCATTGCGTCGCATGCGACCGCGTTCTCTCAGGGCTTCAATCACAAGGCGCACATCGCCTTGGGCAAGGTACCTGACTCCTCCATGCACCAGCTTCGTGCTACGGCTCGATGTCCCTTTTGCAAAGTCATGTTGCTCACAAAGGGCTACTTTATAGCCACGTGCTGCAGCATCCACAGCAATTCCTAACCCAGTGGCTCCTCCACCAACTACCAATATATCAAACTCTAAATTTTGTTGACGAAAAACGGATAATACTTTTTCTCTTTTCATTTGTTCTTGGAATATCTATATTTAAAACAAAGACCTTTTGGCAAAGGTAAAAAAAGAAATTAAATGAAACATCCTTTCTTCGATTAATTTATAATCGAAACAGACTACAATGTGGGAAGTGACGTTAAATCATTTTAAAATCCAAACAATATGCTTAGTTACCAAAAAATAACATAACTTTGTAAGATATATTAGCATTTTTCCATAACCTCTAAACAAATAGTTTTATGAAAAGTATAGCTGAGCGACATAATTACATTTTGGACAAACTCAGAGAACAGCAATTTGTGAAGGTCACAGAATTGGCTGAAGATTTAGATGTTACAACTGTAACAATCCGGAAAGATTTAAAAATACTGGAAGAGAGAAACTTGCTTTTTCGCACACACGGTAGTGCTATGCCCATAAATCCTTACGTACCAGACATGAGTGTGCAAATAAAAGGGAAATTAAAGAATGAGGAGAAAAAGAAAATTGCAATTGCTGCTGCAAAACTAATTCAAGAGAACGATTCAATCATCATTTCGGCAGGGTCGACCAACTATGAGTTTGCTCTGCAAATTCAACCCAAAGGTCATCTTAATGTGGTTACTTCTTCCCTGCCAGTATCCATTCTTTTGAATGATCTTCCCGACGTGAGTGTAATACAACTGGGTGGTAATCTTTATAAAAAATCATTATCAGTTAGAGGAGCTTATGCCGCTGCAGCGTTCAATGATTTAACTTGCTCTAAGTTGTTCTTAGGTGTAGATGGCATCGATAAAGAACACGGCATCACCAATTCAAACATAGACGAGGCATTGCTTTCAAAAAGTATGATTGCAGCATCTTCTAAAATAATTGTATTGGCCGATTCTTCTAAGTTTGGGAAAAGAGGTTTTGGGAAGGTGTGTGGATTAGAGGGAGTAGATATAATCATTACAGATGATGGAATAACAGATTCTATGGCCAGAATGCTGGATAATTTAGGAATCAAAGTGATTATAGCATAGCTTAATTAGACTTTCATAAGTAACCAAAACAATAGTCGCTTCCTGGTTATACATGGTTACTTTTTATCAATCCATTTAATCCTGATTGCGCACAAGATCGCATTGATTATATTTATTACCATCATCTTCTGTGTTGACCGTCTGACCATGGAAGTGTTGTCACTAATTTTTATTACTTAGAATAAAAAAACTGTTCAAATAGATATCACTCCTTTTTGGGATTACATAAATAACACAGCCTCAATTGTCGATATCTGTGACAATTGAGGCTATTAGAGGTTACACATGAAACAATTTACTGCTAATATAGGATCATAAGCAAAACTATGTGTATAACTATTGCTTTACTGTTTGTAAAACAATTTTTGTTTGAGACCATCACGCTTTAATTATGGAGCTAAAGTATATTCCATTCTATGTAAACTCATTCTTAAATAGCGTCACTTCAATTAGATTATACAACATAAAGTAAATAATGAAGTACCATTCAAATATTTTAGCTACCAATGCTGCAATGCTGTGAAAACATGAAAGCACAACAAACCAAACACCGTTTGAGCCTCCTGTCGGTAGTAATTTGATAATCTTTCCAACCTAGAGCTACGCTTTGGAGCGATGTGTTCTTTTTAGTGAAATATTAAAATAGTCAAAACAAATAATTTTACCACAAACAGAATAAAATAGCTTCGTCCATGGACGAAGAGTTTGAAAAGACTTGAAAACGGTATTGTTTAAGAAATAAACGACGAAAATGACATGAAAATGAAATTGTTGGCGGAAAATTAATCTTTCATCTCATAAAATTTCTTTCGTCATTGAACAAATGCTTGTTTATCGCTTATATTTCCGTTTGTTGGCGACCAAATCAACAAAAAAAGTGTTTTAAACATTTTGTCCATGGACAATTCAATTTTCAACAGTTGAAACTCTCATTGTTCATGGACGAAGAGGTTTTTATCTGTTTAAATAGTAAATCACTGAAGAAAATGGTGGAAAACACGCATTTAAAAATGATTGGGGTGGAGGAATTCAATATTGCTGGTGGAATTTATTGGCTGGCGCGAGTTTATAATGCACCTGCACTGTGAAATTTACTTTATTTCATAAGGGTGGTGTCTACCATAGGCGAAAAGGTCTTTTGCTACGCAACACATCGCTACCGATAATCGTGATGCAATTTGTAGAAACAAGGCATTCATTAGTATTAATGTGATGAGCAATACGGGCTAGTTATAGAAGATGTATTTTATCAGCATGTAACTACAATTTAAACACGCTTACTAACTCCGCACGATATATCCTTTGTTTAGAACGAAAAAAAATCAAACACATACTTTTAACCCACATTGCAGCAATATTTCAAAGACTTCTTGCTAATCAGCAATTTGCTATTCAATATATTTTGATTTGAGCACTAGAGATTTTTTTAGTATAATGAACATATTTATCCCACATTATTAATCACTGACAAAAATATCTTTAAGCGATCAAGTTTTCATGTCATATTGATTTTCTTTCAACAATTTTCTAAATCATGAGTTCCTTTGATCATGTTATTCAAAGATAACTCGTAATATTCCTCTGTTTATTACTCAAAAAGCAGTTTTTCTTACGTCAAGGCATAACTCACTGAAATAATTTATTAGTTTGTGTTTGCGTTCAATCTTTTCAAGAAATAATACTGAACCATCACTACTAATCTTTTCTGCTGAAAAATCAAAGTTAATTTGTTTGTTTCCTCTATAAAATGCTGTATCTTTATGACTCATATAAGGGTGTATCTTAAAGTGTTTGTTTTTACTTTTAATCATTTCAAGGATAACACTTTACACCCATTATTTATAGCCTTATCATGAATTTTTCGGGTCAAGGCAATGCACAAAAGAATGTCTGAAGAAATTAATGCTATGTCAGTAGGGGTCAGTATAGTTCGGGCAAGATCTATGGAAAGGGAGTGCAGGGTTATCGAGAAGAAGAGAATGTAGATGCTCAATTGAATACGGAAACATTTGCAGCCCTCAAATTTTATGTAGATAATTGGCGTTGGCAAGGAGGTCCGTTTTAATTACGAACGGGAAAACGAATTGTTAAAACAGCTTCTATAATCACCATACAATTTAAGGAAGTTTCACACAAGATTTTCATTTCTGAGAAGTCGGGTACTCCTAAACAAAACCGATTAGTAAAAAGTATCCAACCAGATATGGCCATTCGTTTTCAATTACAGAGCAAAATTCCAGGGCTCGAAATGGATTTAGATACGGTAGATGTTTTGTTTGATTATTCAGACAATAAAAAGTCCGATTCTCCCAAAGCTTATGAAACTCTGTTACTGGATGTCATTAACGGCGATCAAACTTTGTTTATGCGCGCAGATCAGGTTGAGACGACCTGGAGAATTATTATGCCCATTCTCGATTATTTGGAGAAAAACATCGATCCCGATTTCCCTAATTATTCAGTTGATACGTGGGGACCAGAAAAAGCAGAAGCTCTCATTGCTAAAGATGGCTTTAATTGGTTCAATCTCCCTGACAAAATATGATATAGCAATTAAAGAAATAAATATTGAATGTTTTTGTTCACCTTTGATGTATCATTTTTTCAAATGATGAATAATTCGAACTGAAAATTGGCCACAATAATTGCAAATATAAAAATGAACCCACAACGGTCTATTTATCAATCTGGTAATTGGTCGGGAATCAGCATTTTTGCCACACCTATTCTGTTGTCTGCCATTCCGTAGTAAATGTCAAATCGATCAGGTTGACCAATATCATCACGTCTATCTGTGCCCGTTGGGAACACCACGTTGCCAACAATTCCTGCTTTTTCTTCAGGTAAATCGGGAGTCAAAACTGGTACTGGTGAATGATAAAGTGTTTTTTGAGGTTTTGTCTCCGACAAAATCATTATACCAGCAGAATAATAAAATGCAGGTAGACTTTTTGTGCAATCTTCATGTTTCTGTACTCCGTGATAAACCAATAACCATCCATGTTTTGTTAGTATTGGAGGAGCTCCGCCACCAATTTTAATATCTTCCCAAGGATATACTGGTTGAGCTAAACAATGATGAGAGGTGAATTTTGCATTTTCCAAAGAAGTATGCTTTCCCTGCTTCAGGTTGAAATATGAAATCCAAATACTCTCTTTCTGTTTATCACTATGGTGAACATCATTGTTTTTGACAATTTCTTCGGGACGAGTCCCTGGAAAAAGAGGACGATTCAACATAGCAATTGATCTATGATTATTCGGACTGGGAAGGACAGATGGAAAAAAGCTTGCATCCTTATTGTCAATCCCGTTAAAATCTATTCCATTGTGAGGTGAGTAGTGCACCAGTCCCAAGCGTTCCCAATTAAAAAGATCTTTTGAACGTGCCATTGCAATACGTGGCCCATAAGGCCCATAAGCAGTATAAGTCATTATATAATGCTCTACAGCTACTATATATGTAATTCTGGGATCTTCACATCCACCTCGATTATTGGGACGTTTTTCATAATCCATCTCGGGTTCGAGGACAACACCTAATCGTTCAACTCCCACTGGATCACCCTTTTCATCAAATTTTACTCTGGCAATTCCAATACGTGAATAGTTGTTCTTTGCAACCAAGCGTGGAAATATATAAAGCTCTCCATCAGGGCCACGTGTTACAGCAGGATTAAGAACTCCTTCCTCTTCTAATTTATTTCCTGCTTCGGGTTCCATTAATGTGCAAATGCGATGTAATTTGAATGGTTTCATTGTTTTAATGTTTTTTGTATTCTTTCGCAGATAAACATATAACTAGTGTCTTTATTATAACTTTGGTTTCATCGGGATCTTTCACTTGTATACAATCCACACCTGTTGTTTTCGCTGTATAATCATTTCCGCCTTCAAATAGCGCATCTCCGACAAACATCATTTTATCGATGGTATATTCCAAAACTTCTTCAAGTTTATGAATGCCGTAAGATTTATCTATCCCTTTTTTAGTAATGTCTATGGAGGTTTTTCCTCCCATGTTAACAGAAAATTCTTGAAGTGGATTTTTCAGGTACTCAATAATTTTGCTGCGTTTAGTAAAATCAAGGTTCCACTCTTGTTTTGCTTCCAGTGGAGCCTTTTGTTCGAGAGCTGAAAATGTAATCTGACTTCCCCTGTCCTCAATTTGATTTCCCCATGTTTTTGGGATATTTAAACCAGTTTCTTCAACAGCTTCGTTTAGATTGTTAAGTATAATAGCTTTTTCCTTATCAGTAAAATTTTCAGCATATAGCAATTGCCAGTTATTCTTAAATTGATAGAATTTGGTGCCACAAGTAGGCAGAATTGCCAATTTGTTTATAAACGCATCTTTTGACAATTGACTCAAAACTTGTTTTTCAAATTGTGCCCAATCTCCCCCTGAGATTATAGCAACATAAACCACACTCAATAAATCGGATAAAAGTGAAGCCATTTCTTCATCAACTATCGATTTACTTTTGGCCAAAGTACCATCTAAATCAAATATAATTAATTCTTTCATGAGTTTATTTTTTACTTATCTCAGGTAATGCAATTTGAAGTAGCGTAATACTCTCATCAAGATGAAGGCTAAGCGGTCTAATAATTGCAGACAACAATATCACCTCACCTTTGTGAATTGAGTATTTATTGGAATTGTACGTCATGGATCCTATTCCATCTTTACAAACTAAAATAGCGGGTTCATCTTTAAAACCAACTGTAAATTTATCATTGCTTTTAATGCGCCAAAGCTTAAAGTGCTCGTTATCAAAAAGTATTTCTTCATTTTCATTAATAGTGCTTTTTACTGGCGTTACGGAACCAATATTTACCTGATCAAAATCAATATAAGCAATTGCTTTATCAACCTGAAGCTCACGTGGCTTTCCCGTTTTTTGTCTGTTCTGTCCCAATCGTACAATCTGAAAGTAACGTTGCTATTTACCTGCACTTCAAATACAGTGTATGCAAGGTGCCCGATTGAATAAAAACAGCATTACCCGTTTCAGGCACAAAACTATTAAGTCTGTCAGAAAATGTTTTATCTTGAATTGATTGAAGTAAATTCTCTTTGTTTGTTCCCTCTTTCAATCCGGCATAAATGCAACTCTCTTCACTGGTTTCAAGCACCACCCACGCTTCGGTCTTTCCTGTGTCAGCTTCAGGAATATATTGCTCCTGATCGTCAGATGTGTGGACTTGAACAGAGAGTACTTCCCGACAATCCAAGAATTTTAACAAGAGCGAAAAACGATTGGAAACATTATAGATTTTGCCCATTATTTCATCGGAATTTTTCTCCATCAACTCAGTCATAGTTGACCCTTTTAAAGGTCCTTCTGTAACCTTACTGGCATGATCTTTCCTATCACTCAAAAGCCATGCCTCGCCTATTGATTCATCTTTGGGTTAGTGGTTTAGAAAGTAAGTGAGACAAACTCATACCTCCCCACAATCTGTACTGATAAATTGGCTCGAATTTTAAAGGATAGATTTTATCAAGCAAAACAGTATATTTTACATTATTGCGATAGTAATATAAGACAAATGTCTTAATTATCAACAATTTGTTTGTATTTCTTGTTCGTAATAATTGATTATTTTTTTGATGTAATTTTGTTCAAAAACAAGAAAACACGAAACAAAAAAACTAACTCGATTGTTTTACAACAAAAAGATTAATCACTTAGGCCTAAAAATATTGTTTACGTGTTTCAGATTGATCTTGACATTTTTGCTCTGAGTTGTTTTAGGTGTTTGAATGTTTCTTTTATTCACATTACATTCATTCTCCATTTCTTTCACTTTTCTAATTTGGTGTTATATATATAAGCGTGATGATTACATATTATTGAGTACTCCAACTAATTTAAAATAAAGGAACTCATGGTTGATATACAGTCTAAAAACGTCGCTATCATTGTTGCTCACCCAGATGATGAAACATTATGGGCAGGAGGAACAATCTTGAAAAATGTAAAATGGAATTGCATTATCATTTCGGTATGCAGAAGAAGCGATACTGAACGAGCTCCCAAGTTCTTTCGGGCATTGAAGATATATAATTCAGCTGGAGCTATGGGTGATTTAGATGACGGACCCGAACAAACTCCGCTGGATGAAATAGAACTTGAACGTACAATCCTAAATTTACTACCTCAGAAAAGCTATGACTTGATTATCACTCACAATCCATCAGGTGAGTACACACGCCATTTACGACACGAAGAGGTGAGTAAGGCGGTAATTAACCTATGGTATACTAATAAAATAGCAACTCATGAAATGTACACTTTTGCTTATGAAGATGGAGGTAAAATGTACCATCCTCGTGCTATAAAAGATGCACCAGTATACCATAAACTCTCCGATGAAATATGGCAAATGAAACACGATATTTTACACGAAACATACGGATTTGAGAAAAAAAGCTGGGAGCTAAATACAACACCGCACGAAGAGTCATTTTGGCAATTTTCAAAATCACTCGAAGCTTATATATGGCTAAATAAAGGAGGATTTCACAAATGAAAGTATTAGTATTATATGACTATCCTCCTTCACCCGGAGGACTTGCCACACAGGGAGATCTTTTATATAAAGGATTACTGGAAATGGGAGTAGACACGCATGCGGTTCATTTTGAATCGGCTCAAGAGAAGGAATGGTATTATCGATGGTTTGAACCAGATGTTGTTGTGGGAGTAGGATATTGGGGGCATACCCCACAATTGGTTCTTCATCCACAGCGATATGGTGTTACGGCAGTGCCTTGGCTTGTTGCCGATGGTTATATTGCCAACTATCAAGAAGTGTTGAACGCATTGCCTCTTATTTTGGTTACGTCTAACTGGGTGAAAGAGATGTATATGCGAGATGGAATTGATGGAAGTAAAATTGAAGTATTACCGGTTGGTTGTAATACAGACTCGTTCATTCCATTTGATAAAGATGATCCTAAGATTTTAGCCGTTCGCGAATCATTGGGTATTTCACCCGATCAATTAATGATCCTAACTGTTGGAGGAGACGCTGCGTCAAAAGGAGCACAGGAGGTGATGCAGGCATTGGCCATTATTGATACTCAAGCACCTGATTGGAAATATGTTTGTAAGTGTGGCCNNTAAAGATACAAAATCTGGTCGACTTAGAGATGGCGAATCGTCTAGGGATCGAAAAAAATGTAACTTATGCTACAAACACTATTTCACGCAATTTTATGCCTTATTTAATGGGTGCTTGTGATATATATGCAGCTCCTTCACGATTAGAGGGTTTTGGTATGCCTCAAGTAGAAGCTGGAGCATGTGAGAAACCAGTGATTAGTGTAAAAGCGATGGGTATGTTGGACACGCTTATTCATGGTAAAACAGCACTGTTGGCAAAAGTAGCACAGAGAATTGTTGTGAACGAAGTATTGTTGGGTGAAGAATCAGGGTATGAAAATAATCATAAAGTGGTTTTCAGTGTGCCACGTACAGTCGACTACCGAGCAGATGTTCAGGATATTGCTAAATATCTGTTGAGATTGATGAATGATAATGAATTGAGAGACACAATGGGTAAAGCTGGAAGAAAAAGAGTGGTGGAGAACTTTGACTACCGAGTGGTAGCAAAAAAGTTTGTGCAGATTATCAATAATAAATTAGGGGTTTATTAAATTGAATCTGAATAGTTGAAGTGGCAAGTAGGGATATAAAGTAGAAAATAATTGACAGATTTCGATACTGAAAGTACAATATATTAATTATAAACAAAATGCGTCCTGAATCTATAAATGAAATAGAAAAAGCTAAGAAAGCCGCATTAGAGGTTTTACTACACAATGCACATGGACCCTTTCATGGTTTGCCTCGAACAGCAGGCTGGGGATATCCTGAGCCATATACAAGAGATTTGATGATTTCTATTTTGGGAATTGGTGTTTCCGATAGTAAGATACTATTGAAGAGTATTCGAAAAACATTGGAAACATTGGCGAAAAATCAAACAAATCAAGGACATATTTCCTCGCTGGTCCATGATAGCGAAGATCGAGGAGCAAGCGATACCACACCTCTATTTTTATTGGCTGTTGGGGTATTTAGAAAAATTACTGGAGATGTTGACTTTCTGACTGAAGCAGTAGGAAAATCATTGATTTGGATGAGTTATCAAAGTCCTTCGGATAAAACGTTGGTAGCGCAACAACCCACCAGTGATTGGCGAGATGAACAGTGGGTGCTTGGATATGGACTGTATGTGAATGCACTTACTTATAGTGCTTATAGAATTCTTGGTAAACAAGAGTGGGCCGATAATATGCGTCATGCTATGGCCCGTTTTACTATAACAAAAGGAATAATTCATAGTCATGTTCATGAAGGTTTGGTGGTAAAATACAAACCCTATTAAGCTTTATGGTCATACAAGGTGCTTAGCAGCGAGCGTTTCGATTTACTTGGAAACAGCATTGCTATTCTATCAGGCATTGCTTCGGCCACGCGGGCTAATGAAATGGTTTCGTGGATAGAAGCTGAATGCGTTGCAATGAAAAATAAAGGAGAGCTTAAGTGCAATTTACCTCCTAATTTTTTTCCTTTCACAAAACAAGGAGATCCCGATTGGCATGAAAGATATGCCCAATATAATAATCCTGGAGATTATCACAATGGTGGAATATGGCCATTCATCTGTGGGTTTTATATAGCAGCATTGGTTGCAGCTAAACGGTTTAAACTTGCTGAAGAGATATTATTAGAACTAACTAAATGTATAAAGTTATCACGTTCAGAAAAACTGCAATTTGGATTTAATGAATGGATAAAAGCACAAGATGGAAAACCAATGGGGCAAGATTGGCAAACTTGGAGTGCTGCAATGTATCTATATGCAGCAAAATGTGTAGAAGAAAAAACAACTCCTTTTTTTGAAGAGTTGAGAGAATTATGATGTAAGAGGATGGCTTACAATTTAAATTATTAAAATAGAGAGTAAGCTTTTCTTTTATAATTTACTAAACAAAATCCATTAATAGAGAACTAATTAAAACTTATTTAAGATGAAAAAAATCAACATCGGAATCACCGACCAAAACAGAGAGG
>DENY01000208.1 GCA_002359825.1 Bacteroidales bacterium UBA2632 | reverse complement strand
TTATCATTAGCAAACTTAGTATTTGACCACAAACTACGATAAGGTATCATCACCCCCTTGGGACTGCTTGTAGTGCCCGAAGTATAGTTGAGCACTGCCAACTCTTCGCTCTCTTCCTTATGGAAATTGATATCATTTGCAGTGAAATCTTTTGTAAAGTGGTTCTTGAAATATGACTCAGCAGTTGCAAAGAATTTTTTCAACTCCTTTGACATAGAAAACTCCAGCGAAAAATCTTCGAGATATACCACCGTTTCAAGCTTTGGCATAGAGGCTTGATTTAAGTTCTGATAGACAGCCTTGTCTACAAAAAACACTTTTGCATCGGAGTGATCTACGATATATTCAACACTGCTTTTATCNNGCCGTAACTCAATGTTCCGAAAAATGCTACTGCCCAATGAGAAGAATTCCTACCACAGATGGCTATTTTATCGCCCTTCTGTACCCCACCCGCTTTGAAATAAGCGTGAAGCTTAGCAATTTGAAGGGCAAAATCTTTGTAGTAGATTGTATCACCTTCGAAGTCTGTGAGGGCAGGCAACTTCCAATTTTTACGAATACTTTGTTCGATTAAACCTAAAAATGTATGTTTCATATATGAATGAGGGAATATGTGAATGGGACAAAAGTACAAATAAAATTATAAATTATCGTACAAATACCCCTTAGTGGGTGCAAATTAACACATACACTAACTGTTATGAATACAAAAAAGTGTCCGCGATTTCTCATGGACACTCCTTTATATCTATTCAATTTTAAAATTTCGATTATAGAAACTTGTATTCTACAAAAGCTTCAATGGCTTCGTATGATGCCAATCCTAACTTCCAATAAAGTTCGGCTGTTGCTTTGTTTCTATCTTCAGAACGCTGCCAAAACAGACGCTCATCGTTACCCAAGAATGGAGCATTCTCCATTTGAGATTGATGCTTCAGAATAGCGTTTCTCTTAGAACGAAGCTCTTCGGGTGATAATGGTACTGCCATTTCTATATGGTCGATCTCCCACTCCATCCAAGCTCCTCTGTACATCCAAATGCGACAGTCTTTCATCCACTCGTCTTCTTTCATTATGTCAACGGCTGCAAAGATAGCATCCAAACACACCTTGTGAGTACCATGTGGATCGGCCAAGTCGCCGGCAACATACATTTGATGTGGCTTAATGGTCTCGATGAAGTCTTTCACAATGTTTACGTCAACTTCTGAAATAGGGTCCTTTTGCACTTTACCTGTTTCGTAAAATGGCAAGTCGAGAAAATGAACATTCTCATTGGGGATGCCCACGTAGCGTGTTGAAGTGCGTGCTTCTTCTCTACGAATACGACCTTTGATGAATAGGATATCAGGCGTATCTAAATCGTCTTTAGACTTCTCGTATAGCAAATAATGTAGTATGCTTTTATATTTATTTGCAAGCTCAGTGTTGTCGGGGTCATATTTTTTGCGCAAACTATTTACCAAAGAGATATAACGTATCACTTCTTCGTCGCTCACAGCAATATTACCCGAAGTTTGGTAGGCTACATGCACTTCGTGTCCTTGATTAACCAAACGTTGGAATGTGCCACCCATAGATATAACATCGTCATCGGGGTGTGGGCTGAATATGATTACTTTCTTTGGAAATGGAGTTGCTCTTTCAGGACGATTGGTATCGTCGGCATCGGGTTTGCCACCTGGCCATCCAGTGATGGTGTGTTGCAAGTCATTAAAGATCTTTATGTTCACATTATATGCCGATCCATAAATAGCCAACAGTTCGTTTAGTCCGTTCTCGTTATAATCTTTGTTTGTCAATTTAAGAATAGGCTTGTCAACAATATTACATAACCATACAATGGCACGACGAATGAGTTGATTCTTCCAATCACAACTTGTTACCAACCAAGGATAACTAATTCTGGTGAGCGCATCGGCTGCTGAAAGATCTACAACAACCTTCACATTAGTGTGTGTTTGCAAAGTAGAAGCAGGTACCACGTCAGTTACGGGACCTTCTACCATTATTTGCAAACTCTCTGCTTTTTGTTCTCCCCATGCAATAAGGGTTATCTCTTTTGCAGCCAGCATATCCGACAGCCCCATGGTGATAGCGCTCACAGGCACTTTGTCTTTTGTTCCAAAGATGGTTGCTGCATCGTTAATAGAATCTCCGTCTAATACCACCAAACGTGTTTGTGAATAGACATTGCTACCTGGCATATTAAATCCGATATTACCTTTACTGCCAAGACCCAATAAGAGGTAATCCAATCCTCCAATGCTCTTGAGTTGTTCGCCAAAACTTTCGCAAGAATCCAAGATATCATCTTTATCAACCATTACATCGGGCGAATAGATATTTTCAGTTTTAATGTCAATCTCGTTCAGGAAAGTTTCTTTCAGAGAGTGCAAATTGCTGTTTGTCTCATCGGTAAGAGGAAAGTATTCGTATGTATTGAAAACGACCAAATTACTAAAGCTCACATTCTCTTCTTTGTGCAATTGTATCAACTGAGTATATACACTCTGTGGAGATACACCTCCGGGCAAACCTAAAACAAAAGGTTGGCCTTTCTTCTGCTTTTCGAGCATTGCTTTTACTATTTCTCTTGCAACTTTTGCAGAGCCTTTCTCTATGCTTTCAAAAATACGTGTATTAATTTTTTCATAACGAGTCAATGCAGACTCTTCTAAAGCATTTTCTGGTCGATAATACCTTTGAGGTATTCGTTCTAAAGAAATCTGTGAACTTAAATCTAATTTCATATCTAAATATTGTTTTAAAAAATCACTTTCTAAGTATGCTTTTTTTTACTATTTCAACTATTAAATCAAAAGCGGAATAGCACAAAATGCATCTCTTGCTATCTTCTCACAAAGATAAACAATTTTATCAAACATCGCTTCAAATATTATCAGTTTGATGCAGCATCTTTTTTGCGTGTCACATGCGAATATATTATGAGCGCTATTGCCGAAATTGCGCCAATACCTACGAAATAGTACCATATATAATGTGCATTGGCGGTTGCCATAGCATAACGAGCTTGATCCAATACGCCATTCGTATCCATAAACAAACGAGGATCGGGACAATACTTTTCTAACAAGAAGCCCGATAATCCAAACGCAAATAAGAACGAAAAGAATGAATGCAAATGGCTAAATCCTAAGTAAAGCCCCTCCTCTCCTTCGGGAGCTTGTAGGGAAAAGTACTCCAGATAGCGAGGCGATATAAAACACTCTGCAAGAGCTTGCATCCCAATTCCAATAATCATCATGAAAGCAACTGGGTGCATGCCTAATACGGTATCTAAGCCTATCTGATTACCAAAAGACATCACCAAAGCCGAAAATGGAATGATGAACATACCTATCAACATGGAGTTGAGGGCAGTTCTATTTCTCATGAATGAGGTAACGAAGTTGACAGAAATAAATACTACCAAGGGATTTACATTGGCATACCAACCGGGAGATGCACCTTCGCCAATCAAGCGGATAACATATTTGGGCATGGTAGCATACATCTGGCTTTGTATCATCCAAAAGCCACTGATGATAATCATNNCATAGAGCGTCCAATTTCGCCAAAGCTCTTACCTTGCCCCTCAGTCTTGGTAGAGCGGTAGAAAAAGATCACTAATATCAATGCTGCAAAAGTCATGAAGGCCGAGAAATAGTTGAGATAGACCAAACCTTGATCGCCCATGCTTCTGCGCAGTGGGTCAACCACTGTTTTACCTATAAATGCTCCAATATTCACCATCATGTAGAAGATGGCATATCCCTTGGCCCGATTCTCCGAAGTGGTCTCTCTGGCAATAGTGCCCGATATAACTGCTTTGATAAAAGCTCCCCCAATGATTACAAACACCAATACGGGAGCAATAGACCACCTGAGCCAGCTTTCGTTGAGTCCGGTGAAAGTCGTTGTCATATCATAACTTACCAATCCAGCACTTTCGAGTAATGTGGGCAAAAGCCCCAAGCCGGCATATCCAATGGTGAGTAAGAAAAAAGCCAATATAATGGCAGATCTAAAGCCAATGCGATCGGCATAAGCCCCAGCAAAAGTTGGTAGAAGATATAGCGATGCCGAGAAAACACCCGCTACAATACCCGCTTCGACGTCCGAAAAACCCCACACATTGGATAGATAAAGGGTGATAACTATAAAGACCGCATAATAGGCCAATCGCTCCAACAGCTCTACAATGTTTGCCGTCCAAAAGGCTTTTGTGTATTTAATCATTGCTCAGGTTTTATAAATTAATTAGTAAATTATGTATAGAATGGGGCAAAGATAATAAAATAAACTTCTTGGGATAGCTGTTTTGTGTTTAGCTTTTGAAAAATGAGATGTGTGAGACCTTTGACCTATACCAACCTCTTCATTTCTCCTCCTAACCATCTGAATCTTGACACGTGTGATATTCTTGATTTCCTAGCCCTGAGCGGAGTTTAAGGGTGTTTATATCCAAATATTCCCCTAATCATTGCCAACACGCCATCCTTCAATCATGGTTCAAACTGTGACATCAGACTCAAAAAAAAAAGAAAACAGCCATCCCTTCTACACTGTGGGAAAGTTCTCAAGGATTGAAAAAAATAAGTTGTTTGCAGATTGGAGCCAACCCAAAAAGGTCAAAATTTTAGATATCGTTTTCGCTACCAATAATGAAATATATTGTTCGAGTTTAGTATCACAAAAACGGGAAGCAGTGAAAAGTCAACATTCAGAAAACGTGGGACAAGGTGTTGTGAAATCCTTCATAACATATTGCAGAAAGAACAAACTTGTTTGCCAAGAGAAAGATAGGGCTCCATATACTAGAAATGCACCGCCTAAATTGCCATTCTAATATAAGGATTAAAGAATCTATAGGTTTGGTTAGGGCCTACTATATAGGCCCTAAACCATAAACCGATAGCGTATAGCGAGAGGTTGAACCACTTAAACTGTCAACTAAACCGATGCTCTTGTAACTCACCTAGACCCATGCATTGAGACGGTTTAAGCAGAGTAAACCAATAACACAAAAACAACTAAAAACAGATGGTTTAGAGGGGTGATGAAAACTTCACTCCACCTAAACCGATAAAAAACACCCAAAATATGATAGTAAGTATTTATAAAAATGTAGCAGACACTAAAGGAGCTCAGGTCGATCTCTTTGAAATATTGACAACAGAAAAATGGCGATACCTATCGGACAAAGTGAGAGCAGAGACGGACAGATCCTAGGGTTGAAGCAGATAAACTCGTTTATTTTGTTGATAAAAGCGTTAGACTGTATTGAAAGTTA
>DENY01000072.1 GCA_002359825.1 Bacteroidales bacterium UBA2632 | reverse complement strand
CTCAATTGTTTCTCTCAATTGGATTTTTATTATGCGGAAAGCTTTTAACTGACTATAAATGGTTGCATTTATAATTCCTTCTTTGGCTCAAACGAATATGCATCAAGCGGAATCTTCGAGGCGTAAAGCATTGCTCAAGATGCACTAAGGCAATCCAAAGATGTTTTTTAATTTTTCACTGTTCACTTTTAACTTTATAAATTACTCCCGCTGCCACCCCCAACTTATCCAAATTCTTATAAGCCACTTCTGCCAAACTAGAATGTTTTTCCATTTGTTCTATCTCCTCCATATCACTTGTTTTATAAATACGATCCAATGCTTGTTTAGTATTATGATTGGTTGCAATAATTTCGAATCGATTGGCAAACGAGGTAATGTTACTATCGGGGGGTAATATGTCTTGCGTTGGTGGATAGAGCATCCATGTTCTACATGTAAAAACGGTGTAGTCATGCTCTGGGAAATAAGTGGTAAAGAATTCATGTGCCATTTCAAAAGATTCATCAATTTTTTCCGGGCGCAAGTCTGCATTTGTTTGTATATGAACATTGATAACAGGTTCCCCTTCTGGAAAACGTCTTTTCATTTCATCAGACAAAGGCATATAATCATAGTCCGAACGCTCAATTTCAGCATTGCTAAAGTGGAATTTTTGAAATCTCAACGACCCTAAATCAAATATCTCCCCTTTGTAGATAAAACGTAACCAGAGTGCATCGCGCTCACTCACTCCATATTCGCCATGAATATTGTAATAACGATTGATACGAAAATTAATATCATCAAGACTGTCATAGAAAATATTGTCTGGTATGTTTCTTCTATCAAAAAAATCTTTAAGAGGGATTAATTCGTACATCAAAGTATGCATAAGTTCCTTCTTGGATAAATCTAATAAAGGATTATCTGGAAAATCATATTGGTAGGGTTGTTCGATTAATGGAATGAAGTCAGCAGGGAATTCATTCTTTATATATTCAACAAACTCTTTGCTGAAATGGGCATTAGTTAATATCTCAATAATCTCGTTTTTCATTAAAATGGAGCAGTTCTATAATTTCTTTTTCTTTTATGCTTATGAAGATATAACAAATTTATCGGTTCATCAAATATTATCACCTATATGGTCTCTGGGATTGATGTTAATAGTTAAGTAAAAAAGCGCATCCCCAATATAAGGAATACGCTTTATATAATATTGAGATAGTTGTATTAGTTTAGAATAAGTGCTATGCAATTGGAGTTGTTCCTTTCATAGCAGCGTTTTAGCCAATACTACTTAAACTCACTAAATAGAACCTCTTTAAATATCTCACTTACTGTCGGATGTGGGAAAACAACTTCTTTCATCTCTTCCAGTGTCATTTCTTGTTCGATTGCCAAGCAGGCTCCGTAAATCATTTCACTACTTGGATTGCCAAACATGTGAACACCCAATATTTCGCCATATTTATCGCCAATCAACACTTTGCAAAATCCGCTGAAGCGTTCGTTTTCAATTGCAAATCGCCCAGCATAAGTCATAGGAAGTTTTGCTGTTTTATAAGCAATTCCTTTTTCTTTGGCAGATTCTTCAGTTTCGCCAACACCTGCCACTTCAGGACTAATATACACAACACCTGGAATGGCATTATAACGCATTATGTCGGTCTTTCCTGTCAGGTTATTCACCACCACTTCTCCTTCGCGGCTGGCAGTGTGTGCCAATAGTGAAAATCCAGTAACATCGCCCGCAGCAAATACATTGGGTACGTTAGTACGCATTTTCTCATCTACTTTAATACCACCTCTCTCTAACTCTATATTTAAGTTTTCCAACCCAAATCCTTTTGTTACAGGGCGACGACCCACACTTAGCAATATCTTTTCACCTTCTACAGTTTCGCTTTTTCCATCTTTTTCAAACGTTACTTTATTGCCTTCTACTTTAGTTACTTTAGCTTCCATGTGAAAATCTATTCCTTTCTTAGAAAAGTAATCACGTACCATTGCAGTCACTTCGCCGTCTAATCCCCCTAAAATTTCGGGGAGCATTTCCACTACAGTCACTTTCGTTCCCAGTCCTTGATAGAAACAAGCAAATTCCATCCCAATTACACCGCCACCAATTACTATAAGTGACTCTGGGCGTTCTGTCATTTCCAGAATTTCGCGGTTGGTTAATATCAAATCTCCTGCTTCTTCCAATCCAGGGATGGGAGGTACAGAAGCTTCGGATCCTGTACAAATTAATACATTCTTTCCTAAAANNTTTACGGCTTTCGAGAACAGCTTCGCCTTCAATAACTTCAACTTTGTTTGATTTCATTTTCATTTTCACGCCCCCAACGAGCTTTCTAACAAGCTTGTTTTTACGTGCAACCATTTTGGCGTAGTCGTAACTTACATTCTCAGCTATCACACCAAAAATATCGCCTTCAAGAGCATGTTCATACATCTTGGCACTATACAGCAGTGCTTTAGTAGGAATACATCCCTCATTGAGACACACACCACCCATTGTCTTCTTTTCAAACAAAACAACTTTCAATCCTTTGTTACCTGCGCGTTCTGCTGCTACGTATCCGGCCGGACCACCGCCAATTATCATCAAATCAAACATATATTTTTTAT
>DENY01000074.1:8662-10242 GCA_002359825.1 Bacteroidales bacterium UBA2632 | reverse complement strand
GCCACGTGGCATGCATCATTTCATATTCAGGAGAGCTAATGGTAAAAAGCTCCGGTAACTCCAACGAGAAAGCAATAGTTATATCAGCATCTTTCGATACGATGCAACCGCCTTCAATCGCCAATAGCGGAAACTTAACCTCTAACTCACTTTTTTTATTGTTATTACTCATACCTTTATATTCTTCTTAATTGTTGGTTTTGTAAAAGACGGCGAACGGATCTGCGNNTTCAAGATAGCGGGGATGGTTTCTTATGGCCCGTTGTTTCATCAACCCATACTCTCCGTATTTACGGTTCATGGTGAACGTTTGCCACACCAAAGCGGTGGCACCCAATACGCCTATGACCAAACAGAGAAGCTGATTCACCTCGCACATATAGAGAATAACGACAACGATAAACACTGCCAACAGTCCTCCAGCGAAGATAAACAGGTATTGAGCTTTCAGACCTTTAAACTCTACCGTCCTGCCGATACCTTTATTGATTTCATAAACAGCCATCGTATTAGAGGAAAAATGATCGTAAAATGGTAGCTGCCACAATCAAAAAGATACATGCACCGAACCACGATGCAGCGGTTTTGCTCGTATCGGGATCGCCACTTGAGAATTTGTTATACACTTTTACCCCACCAATCAGACCAACAACTGCTCCAATAGCGTAAATTAATTTGGTCGCAGGGTCAAAATACGAAGTAACCATTTTGGTAGCCTCAGTGATGCCGCCGATACCGTTGCCTTGGGCAAGGAGATTCATTATAGTAATTGCAATCAGCGTAGTTGATAGGTAGATTTTCTTTTTTGTCATAGTAAAATTATTAAAGGTTAAAATGAAAGCACAATTATAAAAAGAGGACGGGACAACCTTTAGATTTAAGGTTTTGGTTGTTTTTTAGGTCATCCCGCCTCTTGGGTTCACAGATTAGATTTCGATTAACAGTTCTCAGTTATTTGTTTTTAGACGGTTAACTTTCTGCTTCTTGTTTTATTATAGAAACAAAGTCCAGTCATCCGTCGTAGGATCTCTTTTTTCCACTGAAACGGTAGGCTCTTTTCCAGCTATCAGCAGCATCAATTCTGTATTGAGTCTAACTTGAAGCTCTTCGTGTGATTTCAGTTTTTCCAGAAAATCACTCCCTTGTAGCTTTTCTACCGTCTTTCGCAATAGTGGCTTGTCTTGTTCCGTCACTTTATTTCGGACTATAGCTTGCTGTATTAAGCGGATTTCTTTTACAGTTAAGTTTTCATCAGAAACCTCAATTTCTTCATCCAACAAGAGGGAAAGTTCTTCCTGCTCCACCTCCAGCGCATCGATTTGATTCTCGGACAGCATCGGTTCAAACTCGTTAGTATCGGTTTGTTCCTGATTTCCATCCATACTATCCAGGGAGGTTTCCGGGACAAATATAGATGGCTTTATTATACGATTCTCATCGGATTCCTTCGGCTTCCTCTGCATTTCCTTGGGTGGAAAGACTGTCTTAGTTTTGCCGATAATATTATTCTTTGCTGAATTAGCAAAGCTATCTTGGGGAGTGTCTGCATTTTTCTTTTTTCGAGGACGATCTCCGTTTTG
>DENY01000074.1:8380-8626 GCA_002359825.1 Bacteroidales bacterium UBA2632 | reverse complement strand
TATGATGATAATCATTAACATTGGTGTTGTATCCATAATAGTGCATGATTTAAGGGATAAGTGATTTTCTTCTGTTTTTCTCGATGCCTTTACTGATAACCTCTTTATGTCGGGAAATATGCTCTTTCAAAATATTTTCGATATAGGCTGATAACGTTGTTTTACTACGTAAATCGTGCAGGATATGACGAAGCAAATCGAGTGTATCCCTGTTCAAAGAAAAGGATACCCTATTTTCAATGATGC
>DENY01000074.1:6680-8339 GCA_002359825.1 Bacteroidales bacterium UBA2632 | reverse complement strand
GATACCGCTCCCCAGAAGAAGCTTTCTATCAGGGGGCAGATAGGTGGAACGGAACACTTCTCTGTTATCGTGCGTTATCTCTTTTTTGAAACGAGAGGAACGTGACAGACGACTTTGGAGTATACCCAATTCCTGACGGGCAATCTCTTTGTCGTAAAAATCGATGATGGTGGGATTGACCCGTTTGTCAATTTTATTCCATAGCATATAAATTTGTCGGATTTTACTGCTTGTGAGCGACACGCCCAAATCGCGTACCGCTAAGGCGTAAGACAGACAGGCTACAAGCGATTGCGGATCGGGCTTAATGGGCGAAATCACGTAATCCATATCTACCGTTAGTCCGACAAGGGCCGTGTCATCTGCTCTGCCGGGTAAATCGAAAAAGACATAATCAAACTTTTCAAGGTTGTTTTCAGCTATAAACCGTTGCGCATCTTTCAAAGCATTTTCAGATATGCTTTTCAGAATACGGTAAGCCGGTTTTCCAAATGTTTGGAAGTGGTTTTTCATTCGCTCCAAAAGGGCAGGGCTACCGTTCTGAACGGCTTGCTTATCTCTTTCTCGCATCTTGTAAAAACTGTATTGAGAAAAATCACAATCTACCACAAAAAGGTTGATTTTCTTTTCGTAATAGAGGTAGCTTGCCAGAATTTCAGCAATGCTGCTTTTTCCTACTCCACCTTTCAGTGATCCAAAACCTACGTACACAGGTTTGTGCTTTTGTTCGTTCTTTTCTTCTTGCATAAATTCTTTCTTTTAATGTTGTATTTGTTTCTTTATTCTTGCATAACTGCATTATTGCGTGCATGCACTATTGCATTATTTCACAAAGAAATAATTGCATCTATGTCTGTATGCGTTCATTCGCTTATTCATTCATTCTTTTCTTTCTGTATGCCTGCACAAAGAAAATACTGAAACCGTTAAAAACAAGGGGTCAGTTTCTTACCCTTCCTTTGGCTTTCTTATGATGGAAGCGGGCTTGACATTCCTTATTGAAATACCTTGTAACTTTGTAGCGGAAAATCAAAATCGTTTTCCAAATAAGAATAGTTCAGCAATCGGTATACGAATATCGACTGTTGGTATAGCTTTTAAATACGTTTAACTCGGCAAGGTGTACTTTTGTCCGACAACGCGCTGCTTAGCCGACAAAAGTCCTTGCCCCGGTACGGGGATAGAAGTTTACTCCGAAGTCGTAACCTAAAAACCTACAATCTGTACAATGAAGAAAAAACAAGAACGACAGAGCGCACCCTCTTACCGCTATTATTTGCGATTGGATGAAACGGCGNNACTCGATTTGTACGAGCGTTCGGGAGCAAAAAGCAAGTCGGATTTTATCCGTTACCGACTTTTTCAAACACCTTTCAGGGTGATTACACACGATGCATCAGCGGTGGATTTTTATGTCAGGCTCACCCATATCAACGCCCAAATCCGTAAAGTCGGTGTCTTGTATAACCAAGCGGTGCGTTCCATCAATACCTATCATTCTGTAAAAACAGCTCGTGTTTTGTTGCATAAGGTGGAGCTGTATCAGGTAAATATTACAGCACTTTTGGAAGAAAGTATCCGTTTAACAGAAGAATTTAACGCACGATGGTTGCCGAAATAACCGCTCCTTTGAGTCTAAAAAAAGTATTGGGATACAAC
>DENY01000074.1:0-6458 GCA_002359825.1 Bacteroidales bacterium UBA2632 | reverse complement strand
AGTCACGGGAAAAAACTACCACATGCTTTCGAGGGCAGACGGAGCAAGCAAATCACCAACGACTTGGAACTGAAATATGGATTAATCCCGAGTGGAAATCGCAAATCTCAAAGTGAAAAAAACATTGTTAATGAGTTAAAACCAGCGAAGATAACCAGCGGAGATGTCCGTTCGCAGATAGCCGGTATTGTTAAGGCGATGTTGAAGAAGTATGCCTTCCAATCGCTTGGAGAGATGAATTTACTTTTGGCTCGCTATCATATTACTGCCGAAGAANNACAAAGAGAAGCATTATGACGGACTGGTATATGCGATTACGGATCATGAAGGGAATAAACTGATGTCACCCTTAGATTCGAGTAAAATAGGAAGAGGGACAGGTTATGCTGCCATAAGTCGCCATTACGAGAAATCGAAAAATGAAATTAAAGAAAAAACACCGATACTTCGCAATCACATTATAGAAGTTATGAAGCACTCGCCCGATAAAGAGCAGTTTTTGACTGAAATGAAAGCATGTGATATGGATGTCATTATACGCCAAAATGAACAAGGACGGATTTATGGTGTCACATTTATTTCAGACAAGTTGGGCGTTGTTGCCAATGGCTCACGATTGGGAAAAGGGTATTCAGCAAATGTATTCAATGAGTATTTCACAACGGGTAAGAATCCGTTCTTGGAGTACACGATACAGCCAATCGATAAAGCATTGCCATCGGTTGATTTGCAAGAACTACAACTAAGCAGCGATACCGAAGAAGACGAACAATTATATGAAGAATTTACTGAGCATACATACTTACCAGTTACTGTTCACGGTATGGACTACAAAGAATTGGCTTTCCAACGAAAACTGAGAAACAAATACGGAAAACTGATAATAAACAAGAAAAGGAGAAGATAGGTACATGCAAAACGAAGACGATTTAAGAGGACTCGCCAAAACGATGGAGTTTATGCGGGCAATTTCTATTTTATTTGTGCTGATACATTGTTATTGGTATTGTTACGAAGCGTTTAGGGAATGGAATGCGACGTTGGGCATATTGGATAAAATCCTGATGAATTTTCATCGAACAGCAGGATTATATAAACACTTGTTGGTTACTAAACTCTTNNATGGATCTCGTTGGGCTTTGGTGTCGCTCTATTCTTTCTGAATTATTGGATATTATCGTTGCCGATAGCCAAAACAGGCGTTGGCGTGTGGTATGTTTTTACGATTTCTGTAGGATATATTTGCCTGTTGATGGGTGGTATATGGATGAGCCGACTACTCAAAAACAACCTTATGAAAGATGTTTTTAATATAGAAAACGAGAGTTTTATGCAGGAAACACGATTAATGGAAAACGAGTATTCCATCAATCTGCCTACACGGTTTTATTATAAAAAGAAGTGGAATAATGGGTGGATCAATATCGTAAATCCTTTTCGAGCGAGTTTGGTTTTGGGAACTCCCGGCTCCGGAAAATCATACGCCGTGATCAACAACTACATCAAACAGCAGGTTGAAAAAGGCTTTGCCATGTACATTTATGATTTTAAGTTCGATGACCTTTCTATTATTGCTTATAACCATTTGCTGACTCATTTGGATGCGTATAAGATACGACCGAAGTTTTATGTGATTAATTTTGATAATCCACGAAAAAGCCACCGATGCAACCCGATTAACCCATCGTTTATGACAGATATTTCCGATGCATACGAAAGTGCTTACACCATCATGTTGAACTTAAACCGCACATGGATACAAAAGCAGGGTGATTTCTTTGTTGAGAGTCCGATAATTCTCTTGGCAGCCATTATTTGGTACTTGAAAATTTATGAAAACGGCAAGTACTGTACTTTTCCCCATGCCATCGAGTTCTTGAATAAGAGATATGCAGATACTTTCACGATTTTAACCAGTTATCCTGAATTAGAGAACTATCTTTCTCCTTTTATGGATGCATGGGAAGGTGGGGCACAAGACCAATTACAGGGACAAATTGCAAGTGCAAAAATCCCGCTTTCCAGAATGATTTCTCCGCAGTTGTATTGGGTAATGACGGGTGATGACTTCACATTGGACATTAACAATCCAAACGAACCGAAAATACTGTGTGTGGGAAACAATCCCGATCGTCAAAATATCTATTCAGCAGCATTGGGATTGTACAATTCAAGAATTGTAAAACTGATTAATAAAAAAGGACAACTAAAAAGCAGTGTCATCATCGATGAACTACCAACTATTTATTTTCGTGGATTGGATAACCTGATTGCTACTGCCCGAAGCAACAAGGTAGCTGTTTGTTTGGGCTTTCAGGATTACAGTCAGCTTACTCGTGATTATGGAGATAAAGAAAGTAAGGTTATTCAAAATACGGTCGGCAATATCTTTTCCGGGCAAGTGGTTGGTGAAACCGCAAAAACATTGTCGGAGCGTTTTGGTAAAGTATTGCAGCAACGCCAATCAATGACCATTAACCGTAACGATAAATCGACCTCGATTTCCACACAGTTGGATAGTCTTATCCCTGCATCTAAGATCAGCAATCTTACACAAGGTATGTTTGTGGGTGCAGTAAGCGATAATTTTGAAGAACGCATAGAGCAAAAGATTTTTCATTGTGAAATTGTGGTGGACAATGCCCGCGTAAAAGCTGAAACAAAAACATACCAGGAAATCCCCAATATAATGGATTTTGTTGATGAGAATGGGAACGATACCATGCAAGAGGAAATTGACAATAATTACCGACAGATAAAACAGGATATTAAGGAACTAATTGAATGTGAAATGAGAAGGATCAAAAATGATGATAGCTTGAAGCATTTAGTGAAGGAGTAAAACACAATAATTCAATTTGTCAGTTTCACACCTAATTTAAAACTGCAAGATTTTACATGCATACCATTAGGTGGTTGTAGATAAATAGTAACACGTTAAATAAATATTCATATAAACATTGAAAAAATGCGGTCTATGATCATTAATTGANNAAAATGAATTAAAGCATTAATTGTGAATCAGATATTAAAATTAAAAGTGGAGTTTTTTTAATTCATATTTCGCATTGCTGATAAAGTCATACTATTTTTAGTTTCAATCTTAACAATTGCTTTTCCCTTTCTTCACCACCAACAACGGCAAAAATACAAATATCCCCACTGCCGACATAATCAATCCCCCAATTGTGCCGGCAGCCAATGGAAACCAAAACGATTCTTTGTCGAAGCCAACCATAAAGGGAATAAACCCAAGGATGGTGGAAACTACTGTAAGTAATATGGGAACTATCTTTGAGTTCCACGCTTTCAGATATGCGTTTAGTGGCGGGAGCAATGGTTTGTGCTTGCGAATCATGTTGTATTCGTTCAGGATGTAGATACTTGCATTCACCGTGATACCCGACAAGAGGATGAACGATGCAAAACCACCCTGATCGAAATTGANNACGCCGATGAACGAAACAGGAATGATAAAGATAACCGCAAGCGGTTGTTTAATGGAGTTAAACAGCACCGATGTAGTAAAGAATATAATCACAATCAATAGCCCAATCAACCAATACTGCTTGTTGTCTTTTGATCCCCAGCCCCATCCAGAGCTCTCTTGCTGTGCCGTATAGCCCATGGGCAATCTATCGTTGAGCAAGTCCACCTCTCGCTCCAATACTTTGTTGCCTTGTGTGTGTGCACCAATGTAGTCATACTGCACCACCAAGCGATATTGCTGATTCTCTTTTCCCACTTCTTGTGGCGCTTGTGTTTTAGTTATGTCTGCCAATTCTCCCAGTTTGTAATTGCGGTCACCAATGCTGTGACTCACTTGTTGCAACGACCAAATATCGTGTGTTTTTGCCTGTTTGCTGTTGAGTTTTATCNNAGCGCATTCCCCCAATCATAATGGCACCTGCCCAAACATCGTGTGCATAAATAGGGGAGAGCGACGAAAATAGTTCACCCGGCAATATGCCTTCGGCAGCCAAACGTTGTTTGTTCAAATCGAACGAGAACTCTTGATAGTCATCTTTGTACCAACTGTAATTAGAATTGATAATTACCTCCTTGATGCGCCTGTACGACAATAGTTGACTTTTGAGGGTATCGGCCCAAGCCGTTAGTTCGTCATAGTTGTAACCATATAGCTTCACGCGGTATTGTCCTGCTTGATCTCTCACATCATTGCTGAATCCTTGATCTTGCAATCCATACACACCCCAACTACCACCGCCCATTTCCAATGCTTTACCAATTACACTACTCTTCAATTGATAAGGAAAGCCACTCTTTTCCGATGCTTTACTGAAAAACACACGAATGGATGCCCTGCGTGCGGTGGGTATATCTGTTTGAAACTGGCGTATCTCCGAAAAACTACTCAAGTAGCGTTCCATTTTTTCAATCAATGCATTCATTTNNCGGGTAGTTCCGTTGGGCATGGTTGCAGTAATTGTCAACACTGTTTCGTCGTTGCGACTGAAATAACTCCCTTGAAAAACCTTCTCTACAAATAACCGCAAGGTTCCACCTAAAGCTTTGTTCATAACAGGCTTCACCTTCTCCTTATAGGTGCTGTTGTCAAACACTTTGTTGTATTGAGTGGCAAATGGCGTCTCTTTCTCTATTTTATCGGGAATCAGAAAGACAGGTAAACCGAATAACAGCACAATAGCTGTAAACGGTATCCACTTATACCTGCTCAACAGACCAATCAATTTTCCATAAGATCGTGTGAAGTGAATGGTTAGTTTGCGTGTGGAGAAGAATTTGAAGCGTGTCTTTCTTGGCTTTCGTTTTTTCAATTGTATCTTCTCTACCATGGCTGGCACAAAAAAGAGTGCTACTAAAAGCGAAATCGTCAGATTTATCATCACTACTGCTGCAAAGTCTTGCAAGTTGAGGCGAATCTTCTCATCCAAAAAGAAGATAATAGACAATGCCCCTACTGTGGTCATCGTCGCTGCCAGAATGGGAATGAAAACCTTGCGATCTTTTTTGTGCATCAAGTGGTCGGTCATGATAATGACATTGTCAATAATCAAGCTGAGCGAAATGGTGATGCCCGCCAACGAATAGATTTGTATCTCCAATCGGAGCAGATAGTAGAAGATAACAGCAATAAAGAGATTAACCGCCAGTGTAACTGTAATAAGAAAAAGGTAACGTACATTTCGTGTAATCAGAAACACAAAGAGCAACAGAATAAACACTGTTAATCCAGTTCGGTAATATATTTTATTCAATTCTGCATGAATGCGTTCAGTAGCATTGTAGATATTGTGTATTTCATAACCNNTTGCGGAAGAGAGTTTCGGATACCCTCAATGGCATCATCCACCTCTTTGCTCAGTTGCAATTGATTGGCTGTCTCTTCAGCAGTAAGTGAAATGTAGATAGAGTTCAAGCCATTGATGCGATAATATGATGTTGGTTTTTGCTCTGTGCGAATCACCTTCACCAATTGATCCAATCGAATGAGAGCACCATCCCTATTCTTCACAGAAATAGCAGTTGCGTCAAACGCTTTGTCCTCACTGTCCGAAACCAGCATGATGCGCATCCAAGTTCTGTCGGCCCCATTTAGTTCAGTTTGTGCCATTCCCAAAAAGTCGGTAGAGTAATAGCGCGATACAGCCTCTCTTAAATCATTCACCGTCACGCCCAATGTCTCCAATTGGTCGTTGTCATACTCCAGTTGCCACTCCATGGGTGTAGCACCTCGCACCTCTATTTTGTACAAATCTGCAATGCTGGTCAGTTGAGGCTTAATATTGTTCTCGGCATATTGCTGAATCACGAAAGGCGTGGCAGCAGAGTTGAGAGTGAAAGTCATAAAGGGTCGTGCTGCATTTTCATCAGGTCGACGCACCGATATGGTAGGGTAGGATACCTCGCGTGGCAATTCGGGCCATGTTTGGCGCACAATAGTAGATGCTTCAAAACGTGCCACATCAATAGAGGTGTGTTTGTCCAACTCCAATGTGATTCTCCCCCAACCGTTCCCGGATGTGGAATAGATGCTTTTCACCCCTTTGATGCGTGCTAACATCGCCTCCAGTTTCGAGGTCGATTCCATTTCTACAACTCGGGCAGAGTTGTCGGGCATGGAGAATGAAACCGTCAGTGCAGGCAGTGTGCGCGAAGGTGCCAACTTCACGGGCAAAAGTGGAATCAAGGCAATACCCATCAGTGCAATGCTTATAAATACAACAATGATGGTGAAAGCGGATATGGAGTTTTTTGAAGACATTCTTTCTTGCAAGATTAGTCAAAATCAATTTCAATTGGGCTCCTTTTCTCAAAATCAAAAAGCGTCAACTTCCGTATTTTGAAATAGCTCTGCCAGTAGTTTCTAAGCGAAGCCACATAGTTGCGCTGTGCATCTTGACGGCGATTGGTAGATAGAGTGAGACTGTTAATATCAGCCTTGCCAATAATGAACCTCTCTTGAGTCTGCTCGT
>DENY01000173.1:1225-2951 GCA_002359825.1 Bacteroidales bacterium UBA2632 | reverse complement strand
AGATAATTCATGAATTATCTCTACTTCCCACAACATTTCTTAAACTTTTTCCCACTGCCACATGTACAAGGGTCATTTCGTCCCACTTTGGGCTCTGTTCTCACTGGCTCTAGATATTTCTCTTCGAATGGTATATACTCTCCTTCATCATCATCGTCGTCATCATCATTATTATTTATAAAATCACGAAACATATTGTCAATATCACGAAAATCGTTCTGCATCGCTCCGCTTTCTGCCCCCTCTATAATATACTCTGCCAATGGGCCTATCTTTAATAACTCTTCAGACATATAATCATTTATATCTGAAGAATCATCATTCTTAAAGTAGATGCTTTTAGTAAAGATGTTGTGCTCTTCTCTAAATTCGTCTTCCGACACAGAGTCGGGTTTAGTCCAGTGATGAACAAAATTAGAACGCCACAAGTCGGGAGTATACATTCCGATGATGCTCCCTTTTAATTCTTGTGATGTTTTCAGGAAGTCCTGAAAAACTTCTGTAGAGATAATTTCCAACTTATACAAAAACTCGTAGATATAGACACTACCACAAAGCGTGGCAATCATTTCTGGTTTGTCACTCATAAACATAGTAGTGAAACCCTCAAGATATTCCTCAAGCGAAGCAGTAGTAACCCTAAAATAAGAATCAAACGTTTTTGCATTTTTATTATCTTCTATCCAAAGCATCAACATCTTGTCCCAGATATGTCCGCTTAAATAAAACTCAAAGCCTCTTTCATGCATAAAACTAAGAAAGTAGCCGCGTAATATCACAATGGAGCTCACCCTATCCTCAACAAACAAAATGTTCAACTCTTCAACGCTTAACCAAGATTGCGACAACCCCTTCTGAAAAGATGAAAGAAGACCGTCAGTAAACTCAAGGTCGTACTTCTTTAGCTGTGCTGCAAAGTCAACTTTGTCAAAGCCTTTCTTTTTGTCTTCGAAAGCCTCTTGCAAAGTAATATAAAACATAGATAAAGCTAAATCATAAGCACCACCTATTATGTCATCTGATTCACATACTTCGTAATAGTTTTCTGCAATAGCCCTATTCAACAATTGAGAATGTTGATAAAATAGCAGGGTTCTATACACCTTCAAGTAGTTGTCATAATCTTCCAAAGGATTCTCTATGAATAGAGAAAGCGCCTCATCAACTTTTGACATATCTTGGTGAAAAAAATAATACTCAACAAGAAAATCATTGTGATAGGGAAAGCTCATTTTATAGATCTCAGGCTGCTTATTTTTGACTATGTCTATAAACTTAATTACATTGTCAAAGTTCTTCGCACTTTCCTGATGCCCTATTGTGTCTAGAATAACATCTACAGGGTCGTAATCATCGAAAAACCCTTGGGGCAACTCCTGTGAGAAAAACTCACATATATCGTCAAATATATCCAAGATCTCCTCGTTATCGTATTTATTTGCAAACTCTTCTAGTGTCATTTTTTATGGTAAAAGTAAATAAATATATTCATATCACCTACAGAAACACAAAGATAATAAATATGTAATAAAATTGCCACATAACCTTTAATCCATCAATCAATTACCTCTCTTATCTGTTGATGCTATCAAATGAAAGCTTCACGAAACCTTGGTATAAATAACAACTACCATATTATCTCTGATCTTCCACTTATGGATTATTTGAGCTTTCCAGAATCATTTCATTCACAATTTTCACCCAAATGATGCAAAGTATCCAAATA
>DENY01000173.1:745-1138 GCA_002359825.1 Bacteroidales bacterium UBA2632 | reverse complement strand
CGACATATCAGATGCAGCTCTCATTAGATCGCTTTGCCAACACAACAAGAGGCACATTCAAGAAATAGACCGCCTTCAAACCCTCAATGAAGAGCTTGAAGAGCTGGTAAACGATTTGAGGACAAAGCTTGAGGCTTTGGAAGATGTGGAAGAAATTTTTGATATCCTTAAGGAAGACAATCAATATACCGATAAAGAAATGAAGGCTGTTGTAAAAAAACTAGACTTTANNACTGATGGAGCGATATGTAAAGTTAGAATTGTGGCGAGCTGAGATGGAAAAGGGGAAGTGACGGGGGAGAGCTTTTGCAACAATGCAAATGAAAAACAGACCGCTGATGACTGATGGTTGACAAACGCTAGCCCATCAACCCCTTCCCGCAATACTGACGG
>DENY01000173.1:235-652 GCA_002359825.1 Bacteroidales bacterium UBA2632 | reverse complement strand
AAGACCGTTCGAACGCCTCTCGAACATGGTTCGAAAGCATTTAAAAAACCTTAGTAACTGGGAGTATACCACCTAATTCAACCTTATTAGCTTATTTATTGACCCTTCAACAAGCTCAGGAACTGAGAATTGATAATGATTAGAATAATTATTACAAACATTTTGGGCAGGTGGTGAGCAAAACTTTATATTTGTTATACTATGAGATAAGTCATAGAAGAAAATCAACTTTGACTGCTTATAGGAAGTCTGCTTCAATACTAGCTCCTCAAACCTCGCCACCCTACTGACAACCAAACAGATGAGCGCTGTTACGGAGATGCTTTTGATGAATACAATTGAGGATATTGTCGTGGTAGACCTACTTTTGTGCCGACACAGAACCATTCGTGCAGTTGCGGAAGCACTTCTGCAATT
>DENY01000173.1:0-175 GCA_002359825.1 Bacteroidales bacterium UBA2632 | reverse complement strand
TGCGGAAGCACTTCTGCAATTCGCAAAACCATTCGTGCAACTGCGGAAACACTTTTGCAATTTGCACAACCATTCATGCAGTTGCGGTAGCACTTTTGCAATTTTCAGAACCTCTCGTGTAGCTGCGGAAATGCTTTTGTAATATACAGAACACCTCGTGCAGCTGCGGAAATGC
>DENY01000053.1:4101-4348 GCA_002359825.1 Bacteroidales bacterium UBA2632 | reverse complement strand
TTGTATGAAGTAATTAGATCGGCCAATACTTTTATCGAGTATATTCATTTAGTAGATGATATGTCTAATGAAGAGAAAAATCAATGGATTGCTCAAGTGAATTTTTTAAAAGCATACTACCATTTCATTCTCATACAGCGTTATGGACCGATTGTAATAGTTGATAAAAATCTTCCTCCAAATGCAACTTCAGAGGAACTATTTGTAGCTCGATCAAAGGTAGAAGAAGGCTTTGATTATGTTATTA
>DENY01000053.1:396-4065 GCA_002359825.1 Bacteroidales bacterium UBA2632 | reverse complement strand
GATAGCTAAAGCTATATTGGCTCGCATTATGTTATTCAGAGCAAGTCCTTTTTTTAATGGCAATATAGAATTGTTTGGTGACTTTTTTGATCATGATGGTAAACATTTCTTTCCAATGGACGCACAAGACTCAGGACCTTGGAAACTAAAATGGAATGATGCATTAGCAGCAGTTAATGATGCAATTACTCATTGTGAGCAAGAAGGTTTCGGATTATATGAATATGATGATCGACCTTATAAATTTGATATGGATGATTGGGAGTTAAATACTGAAACAATGCAACGACACTATACCTTGCGTCATTTAATTGTGGAGCCGTGGAATAAAGAATTAATTTGGGGTAGAACTTATCCTCGATCTCAATCTAGCACCTTGCAAGATGCCTCCAATATTCGTTTGCCAGCTACTTTCACTAATGGAGCACAAGAAGATGCTAGAAACTCCTTTAATTGGGGTGCCGCTTCGTATCAAGTAATGTCTCGTTATTATACGGAAAATGGTTTGCCAATTGAAGCAGATAGAACATTCGATAGAAACAATATGCACCGTTTAGTTTCGACGCCTGAGGCAGACTCATTAGAATATGAACCACTGCGAGGTATCATGCAACCAAATTTTATGACAATAAAGATGTATTTGGAACGGGAACCTCGTTTTTATGCTAATTTGGGTGTCACAGGCGGTTATTGGCGTGGTCATCAGCATCGAATTGATTTAGAAATTTATGGTGGAACACCGGGTGGCTATGATCCTGGTATTAGTCAAGGAGACTTTTTATGGTCTGGAATAGGAGTGCAAAAGTTTGTTCATCCTGAATCGAAATCAGGAAGTTATATTCGTCAAAAACACTTTCCTTATCCAATAATCCGTATGGCTGNNATTAATGGACCAAGTGAAGAAGTTTACAATGAAGTAAATAAAATTCGTCGTCGCGCAGGTATCCCTGACGTGGAAACTGTATGGTCTGATCCGGAATTATGTATTGGTGCTTATTTGAACAGACATCAAACCAAAGAAGGAATGCGCGATATCATTATGCGTGAACGTGCTATAGAATTTGCGTTTGAAGGATCGCGTTATTGGGATGTGATTCGTTATAAGAAAGCCGTTTCAGAGTTTAATACTCCTGTTACTGGTTGGATAGGCAACTCATACGGACCTCAAAACTTCTTCCGTCTTGAAATAAAGCAACTTCGTCGCTTTTTAAATCGTAATTACTTATGGCCAATTTCAATAAGCGAGTTAAATACGAATGCTAATTTGATTCAAAATCCCGGGTGGGAATAATTAATTGATGACTATAAATAAACTATTAAAAATCAATTTTCTATGCAAAATAAATTAAGAATCTATACAAGTATAATGGTAGTCCTTCTACTTTTGATTACCTGTAAAGAGAATGAACGGTTCGAAATTGGGTATGATGATACAGTACCGCCGTCTGCTCCACAATTTATCAATTATAAACCAACTTATGGGGGTGCTCGCATATTTTTTAATCGCCCCGATGATAAGGATCTTTTATCTATTGATGCAACTTATATCAATAAAGAGGGTAAAGAATTGTGGTTTTCCGTATCCTATTATTCAGATATATTGATGTTTATGGTTTTTCAACCGAAGAACCTCATTCAATTCAACTATTTGCTGTTGATAGGGCAGGAAATAAGTCAGATAAAATATCGGTTGACGTAAAACCTTTAAAGCCTGCTGTAGAACAAGTAACAGAAAGTATGTACTGCGTTCCTGGATTTAGCTCTTTCTATATTAATTGGACCAATGGACTTAAAAAAAGCATGAATATATTTGTTGATTATTCATACAAAGGAAAAGACGGTGAACTAAAAGAAGTTCATAAAATTTTCACTTCACGAAATGCTGAAGAGTCTCAATATATTCGTGATGCAGGATTTACAACTACAGACCCTGTTAATGTGAAGGTGTATGTTGAAGATGAGTTTGGAAATAAAAGCAGTATCATTGATTTGGGAGAGTTTGATTTATTGGAAGACTGGTTAATACCAAAAGATAAATGGCAAATACCAGATACTAATGATTCTACAATTGTAAATCGAAATGGCGAACGTGTTANNGACTACATGGCAATTGACGGTATAATCAGTGACGGTAAAACGGTTAATTTCATTTATACTTGGAGTGGCGGACGAACAGGAGACAGGAAAGATGGGAATGTGCCTTGGAACTATATAATTGATTTAGGTGATTATTATGAATTGAGTAGAATAATCACCCATCAACGTTATAGGCATACTGGTGCAACTGAGCACAGTGGTCGTGAAGATTATTATAGAAATAATAATGTGGGGCGATATGCTATTTGGAGATGGGATGAAGATACACAAGCTTGGGATTCAATTACGACTCATAAAATAACCTTCCCCGAAGGATTACCAGATCGACAATATCGATTATTAGGACAACAAGGAGATATGGCATATATGTATCCCAGAGATCCCCAATTCTCTAAACCCACTAGATGGTTTAGGTATGAGGCTCTGAACTCATTTGCTGACAACTATAAGGGGCAAGACGCTATTGTATTGTCAGAAATCACATTGTATGGACGTAAGGCTGAAGATTATTAATCAATTAAAGATAAATGAAATGAAAGTATTTTCTAAATATAAAAATATCTTAGCATATCTCTGTCGTATTTCATGTATCATGTTTTTTGTAGTATTACTATTTAATTCATGCGATAATAATGATATATATGATAATATAAAAGATATGGCTACAGATGAAACAGTATATCCAGCTGCTTTCGATACTATTTTTACAACAGTAGGCTTTGAAAGAGTTGAAATTGATCTACGAAAAGATGGACGTATTANNCAGATGAATCTTAGTAAAGCTAAGAAAACAGTAGTTGTTTATAACGAGGATGCTCCTGAGCCAATTGTTATAGAATATGATAGTGTTTGTTCATGGGTAAATGTGACAGGGTTAACCGAACCACGTTTATATCGTATCAAAGTGTTTACAGTAGATGAACATGGAAATCGTTCTAAACCACAAGAAACAACAGTAGTTCCATACACCACGTATGATAGAGATTTACTAAGAGGTAGTATTTTAGACCCAACAACAGTTACTACTCCGAGTTCTATGGTCATGGAATGGCCCACAGGCTTGAATTCAATTGTTATGGAATATCATGGATTAAGTTATGAATATGTGGACAATGATGATTTAGTTCATAGTGGTACACAAAATAAAAATCCACGTATCTTTAGTAGAAATCTTCCTGTAGCCCAAGAAGTGACTTATAATATGAAATATAAGGTTCTTCCCATTCTTGATGATGGCACTAAACTATTGGATACACTTGAGGTGGAAAAACCTTTTATTGTGCAAATGCCTACCTTAGAACAGGAGTTCATTCCTCAAGAACTAGCAATTTTAAGAGCCAATGGAATAAATAAATTTACAATTGATAATGTTAAAGATATTACTACATTGACATATCCTATGAATATGAATACTTTTGCTGATTTATTTTACTTTCCCAATATAAGCACTCTTAATTTAACAGGGAAGGGATTAGATAAAGTTTTGGAAACTCTATCTGTTTCTAGATCAGGTGTAACAAGTGTTGTAGGTGGTGGAGCATGGCAAGAGTTTATGTCTCCCGTTGACAAACC
>DENY01000053.1:0-353 GCA_002359825.1 Bacteroidales bacterium UBA2632 | reverse complement strand
ATTGAATCGGAGCAGATAACAAAAATTCAATATATACCTAAATCATTAGGTTTTGATTTTGATGCTTTCTTACAACCTTATGTTCAGTCTGGTGTGGTTGAGTTGATCACCAAAGATCATTCAATTTTTCCCGAAACTGTTTTTGTTGAACCTCAGTTTTTCCAACATGGACTGACACAAACAGCTACATGGGATGCAGATTTTGCATATTCAGGAAGCTTTCACCCACGTCCAGGCAATAGTGATATTTCACGATTCAGCGCTACAAACAATGTAGTAAATGGGCAACCTGTTGACTTACATCTAGATCAGTTGATTCAAAAAGACGGAGAAAACATTTATCGAATTGCTTT
>DENY01000011.1:6854-8950 GCA_002359825.1 Bacteroidales bacterium UBA2632 | reverse complement strand
AGTGACCCCAAGCTTCTTTGGCCCAAATTGCCCCCAACAACATACCCATGGTGATGAATGCAGTGCCAACGTACACCAAATTGTCGGTCATTTCCATCAACTTATCTTTATCAGTCAATTTCTTTTCTCTGAAAAGATAGTAGATGGCAATAAGTGTTACTGCACCCAAAATAGCATAAGAGAACATATAAATAATCACGTGTGGTGAAAACCATGGACTCTGCAATGCTGGCATCAACACTTTGTTGTGAATCTCAGGTTTAACGATGTTCACAATAATAAACACAGTAGAAAGCAGTGTGCTAAAAGACAGCAACCATTTGTAGCGCCATCGCTCGTAAGTGATAAGCCCCACAACGGGAAGAAAGAAAGAATACCACAAACGCGTCTCACCCATTGTACGCAAAGGAGGTCGCTCAAGCGAAATCCACATACCAATGATGAAAAGAAAGAAAACAAGGAGTCCGGCCGCTGTAAAGATAGTAGGAACCAGCCTTTTGTTAGTTCTGAATGCAACTACAGCTCCAATTATCCAAAGGATAACGGATACAGAAGAAAAATATATGAAATAGTCCCAGCTCATGATTTTTTGTTTTTTGGACCCACAATGAATAGATAGAACGCTCCCGCCAAAAGCATAAAAATGCCTGCATACACTATCGGNNTACCAATTCAAAGATACTTGTATCTGAGTATTTACCTTTAGACTCGTCGTAGCTCAATTGATAGATAATCCAACTGTCAATTCGCAATGGTTTGTTCACCTCAATCACGGCAGATTTGGTTTCACCCTTCTCGGTAAAGACCTGAATATGTGAAATATACTTTTTCACCTCTTGCATCGGCATTGCCAATGCTACCTCTTTATTGATATACACCACACTGTGTGGAAACATATAGCTGCCATTGCTCACCCACCCTACTACAGGATCGGCCATCTCTTGGTTGCTCACCCTCACTTTTATAGCATGGGTGTTGCCCTCATCGAGATAAGGAACGGCAAACGAATTCAAAGAATCGCGCATAATAGCTGCATTGGGCAAATGAGACAATATATCGATGTTGTAGTTCATTAATTTTGTTGATTTCCCCTCACCTTCGAATAGATAAAATACAGGATTATTTTCGGGCAGAGCTTTGCCACTTTCTAAGTCAACCAACATTAGTTTTGGTGGATATTCTTCAATCATAAAGGTATCCAATTGAATGGCAATGGAAAGGTCAACCAAATTCTTGTGTTGGTCTTGAGCACGCCACTCTACATTGCCCTCGGTCACTGTCATGCGCATTCGCATTATATCTGCACTACCCAACATGCCACCCATAAAGGCAAGCAATAGACCCAAATGATTGAGATAGAATCCAACATCTCGCCACGTAAATTTTCTTCGTGTACGTTTGAGAATTGTAAAACCGAGTATGATAAGCGTATAATAACTAATAAAAATGAAAGTCCACGAAGTGGTCATTTGATACCACCCAAAGAGGCCTGCCAGATTGTGAGGGATTTCACTCGGCAAGGCGTGGGGAACAAATTGTGGGACTATTCCTAATAGGATGACCACGCCCAACAATACAACTATCGCAGGCACAGTCGCATATACAGAAGAAAGCCACCGAACAACGGCAGCTTTTCTTAAGAAGAAGTGACACAATAGGATTGAAGATAAAAACATCAATCCTATTATGACATTANNGAAACCGCTCATCGCAATTCCTATTGCTACATAAAATCCTTCTGCATATCTCCAAGGTTGTTCCCAAATAGGTTTTTCTGCTCTGTTCATGAATGTGTAAATAGTGAACCGCTAAGATAATTATTATCGGTTAGAAAACTACTCTATTCTTATTTTTTGACAAAAAAACCTATCTATTTTAACGTCACAATTCTGTTGTTGGCTTTAGCTGTTTTAATCCATTCTGGTACAACTGTTTCCATAAACACTTTTTTGTCAGCTCTTTCTTTGTCCATATCTAAGCCAATATAAGCTTGTGCTTTGGCTTTAGTAGAAATGTCGGGCATGGGCACGGGTCCTGTAAAACCAAGTTGAGCCAATACACTAGCAACTTCAAAACGAGCTTTGTGCGCCTTATCT
>DENY01000011.1:2057-6806 GCA_002359825.1 Bacteroidales bacterium UBA2632 | reverse complement strand
TGATACTCTACTGGTGAATGGAAGGAGCTACCATGAGACGCAACTACATAATCCCATCTCCACTGCGATTGACGCAACAGATCTAAAACAGGTTGCATTTGGTTTTCATTGGCGCCTTTCTCCCAAGCAAATTGTGCTTCGAGGTGAGCGGTAGAAAGTTCCTTTTCAACCAAATTTCTTATTTCAGTAGCACTGCGTTGACGTTCGTAAACAGCATTTCTCAAATCATCCTCTGTCTCGCGATGACACACTTGGCACGTATTGCTGATACTTGCCAATGGGCTTCTTACATGATGATTGCTATATTTTATTCCACCTTCCGACACATATGGCATGTGACAATCGGCACAGCTAACTCCACGTTGTGCGTGAATACCCGTTGAGAATAGCTCATAATCGGGATGTTGGGCTTTGATGATGGGTGCTTTACTCAACTTGTGTGTATAATCGAAAAACTGAATACTATCATAATACTGCTCTGCACCCTCCATGGTGGTACCGTTGTGCCATGGGAATGTAAGATAACTTGTTTGTTTATCAAAATAATACTCTACGTGACACTGAGCACACACCAATGAGCGCATATCTTGATGCTTTGCATCATTTACACTTTTGCCCATTGCTTGAAAACCTTCGATCAAACCGGGACGCGTAACTCTCAAGTTCATAGTCTCGGGATCATGACAATCTGCACAACCAACCGGATTAACTATTTCTGAACCATAAGCCGCCCATCTATTGTCATAAAATGCAGCTACACCTAAGGAATCCATCATGCGTGGCACATCGGGTCCCTTGCAAGTCCAACAGGTTGCTGGCTGTGGTCCTTCAGTTGGGCCCATTGGTGAACCCACTCTCAATGTCTCATGCAAATCTTCTATAGCATGCATGTGACCACGAGGTGTGGAGTAGTCCTTAGAGAAAGCATAACCCGCCCACAAAATTACCATTTCGGGACGTTGTTCCAATACATCTATTGCACTGCTTCCGTTAAATTCACTTTGGAAAGTAGTGTCAATAGTTTGCGTCCAAGTTTCGTATTCTCTTGGATAGTTTGGTTGAAACACTTCGCTGCGCGATTCAATTCCTTTAATTTCCACTTTCTTGTTATACATAATGCTTGTAATCTCCGCTCTGCGTTCTGTGATAGATGCAGCAAGCATTCCAAGTAAAAAGACTGCTCCGAGTGTAACAAAAAATATGAGCCAACCCAACCAAGGTTTCATTTTTCTTTCTTTTCTTGTATTCATCTCAGTATAAAATTTGATAGTTATTTTTTTCTGTTTGTTATATTACTGAGCCACTTGGGCACATTCGTCTGTGGCAATGGCACCAAAGCATTGGGCGTCGATGANNCATTTCTTTGAAAGTCATGCGTCCTGTTTTCACAAATTCCGTATTGAGTTGTTCGTGACAGCGCACACAGTTGTTCATGATCACTTGTGAACTTGCCTCAATGGCTTGAATAGCCTGCGGTTCACTGCGCATCGTGAAAACATAGGAGTGGCGCAAACCATCTTTGGCTTTGAAGTAGAATTTGTTTACAATATTGTTTTGAGGAACATGGCAGTCGTTGCAAGTTGTGTTTTGCCCGTGCGAACTATGAAGCCATGTTGCATAATAGGGTGCCATGATATGACAGTTGACACAAGTAGCAGGTTCATCCGACAGGTAGCTGTAGGCGCGCGATGTGTAAAATGTATAGATAAACAGCCCGAAAAAAGATGCAATGATAACAATGGCAGGTATTTTCCAACCTCCTCGTGGACGTATAAAATCTATTAGATCTTCTATAAATTTTCTGATTCTATTCATGATAAAAATTTGTAAAGTGAGAACATGAATGGAGTTCTGAACAAAAATAAAAACTTATAAGCGAATAAAGTGTAATATATATTACATTCTTCAAAAATATTTGCCATATTTGTTGTCAAACGTTCAAACTTTTCAAGCCAATATGAATAATTCCTTTATTTTTAGATGTCCTTTATGCAATTCGATTCCCGATTCGGAGAAAGAAAGCTTTCTGAAAGAAGTTCATTTTACCATCAAAAGCTATGATAAGAACGAATGGATTATTTCGCAAGGCGAGGAATGCACAGCCCTGCATATCTTGATTGAAGGAGAAGTGAAAACGGTGATGGTGGACGAAAAAGGAGATTTTATGCACATCGAAAGCATCAAAGCACCACTTCCAATAGCTTCGGGGTTTTTATTTGCCGGCAATAACAAGTCACCCGTATCTGTGATTGCTAAAAAAGAATCTAAACTTATTTCTATCCCCAAAGCGAATGTATTTATGCTGATGAAAAAACATGACACATTTATGCATGCCATTCTCAGTTCGATCTCCAATAAGCTGCAGTTTCTTTCGGAGAAAGTAAGGCTGACTTCGCTCAAGACAATTAAAGCGAAAATTGCTTATTATCTTTTGATAGAGTCGGAGGGCGAAAGCGATTTCCAACTAAAAACTTCAAAGCAGGAGATTGCCAATCTTTTTGGAGTTTCGCGACAAGCCCTCACCAATGTGATGAAACAAATGCACGAAGACGACATTATATATATGGAGAGACGCAAAATAAAAATAGTCAATAGACAGGCACTAAAAATAATGTTTTAAAAACAACTCGATATGAAAAAAAGAACTTTAAACTTACTTGCTTTGATGATACTTATATCTTCAACTGCTATGACTCAAAGCCAATTCTCGAAAGAGGTGTTTATGTCGCAAAAAGGAGACTCTTTGCTATATCGACAATTGGAACCACAAACCATTGATGGTAACACAAAGTATCCTCTTGTTTTGTTTCTGCATGGCGCAGGAGAGCGTGGCAACGACAATGAGTCGCAACTAATACATGGCGCCAATATGTTTACCAATCCTGTCAATCGTGATAAGTATCCAACGTTTGCTCTTTTTCCACAATGCCCCACCGATTCTTTTTGGGCACCCGTAAATCGTAGTGGCATAAAAGATGAACGATTCTATCCTTACGAATCCGCTATGCCCGCTACATTGCAAGCAGTAAAAGAACTTCTGGATAAGTTTATCGAAAACAATCCCGTTGACCCCGATCGCATATATATAGTAGGGCTTTCGATGGGCGGAATGGGAACGTTTGAAATGGTGTGTCGCTATCCCAATTTGTTTGCCGCAGCTATCCCCATTTGTGGTGGCGTGAGTACGAAACGATTGGAGCAAATAGATATTGCGAGTGCGATGAGAATTTATCATGGCGATGCAGACTCTGTGGTTCCTGTTAGATTTTCGAGAGAGGCTTATACAACCTTGAAAACAAAAAAATCGGATGTGGAGTATATCGAATTTCCTGGAATAGACCACAATAGCTGGACTCCAGCATTTAACATGCCCGACTTTATGGAGTGGTTGTTTAGCCAAAAGAAATAAAGGCTGATGTTCTTAAATATTATTTACACACATTATAAATCTCAAAAACTAATCAGGTCAACATTCTTTGAGACATTGCTTTTTTTGTAACTTTGCTGGCTTATTCTAAGAACTGCCCAGTAGCAGTTGTGTAAAAAAGCATTTATAATGAAAAGTAACTTCAACAAACCACTGTTTTTCATTGGCATTGCAGCGTGTTTCCTTCCTTTTGTTAGTCCGGCTATAGCCCTATTCATGGGACTCCTATTAGGGTTTACGGTTGGCAATCCATACATTAAACAATCTTCACGAGCATCCAAATACTTACTGCAATTTGCAGTAGTTGGCTTGGGATTTGGGATGAATCTGTACGAATCGTTGCAAAGTGGTAAAGAAGGGATGTTATTCACCGTTGTTTCAGTTGTTGGAGTTTTAGCCTTTGGCTATTGGTTGGGCCGTCGCATGTTGGTTGACACAAAGACAAGTTATCTTATTTCATCGGGCACAGCCATTTGTGGTGGAAGTGCCATTGCGGCCGTTGCTCCCATCCTTAAAGCCAATCCCAATCAAATGTCGGTTTCGTTGGGAACAATATTTATATTGAATGCTATCGCTCTGTTCATTTTCCCGCCCATTGGCAGACTTTTGCAAATGACGCAAGAGCAATTTGGAATGTGGGCAGCCATTGCCATTCACGATACAAGTTCGGTTGTGGGAGCGGGTGCTGCTTATGGACACAAAGCCTTGGAAGTAGCCACTATGGTGAAACTTACGCGGGCACTTTGGATTATCCCATTATCTATAGCCACCACTTTCTTTTTCAAACAAAAAGACTCAAAAGTAAAAATTCCTTGGTTCATATTTTTCTTCATATTGGCCATGGTAGCCAATACGGTTTTCGACATTCCACAAAACATTACCTCTTTCATTGTGCTACTTTCTAAAAAAGGCATGACTTTGACACTTTTCCTGATAGGCTCTGGCTTGTCTCTCAAAGTGTTGAAGTCTGTGGGGATGCGTCCACTTATATTGGGTGTCACATTGTGGGTGTTTATCGGTGTTATTAGCTTGGGGGTTATTTTACTTGTGTAGATATTTTAATTCATTGAGAATTGACAAAAGATAGCACGCACACCTCAAACCCTTTTCATTCCGTATTTTTCTCAAAACATTTTCATTGCGTAGAAAATGTTTGAAACAGATGAAAATTGCAACCACGGCCATGAAAATGTTTGAAAAAAGGTTTTTCTCCATTTCTTGCCATAGAACGTTCCATTTACTCCAAGAATAAGGCCAATCCTCCTGCAAAACCCTCTTTTCGTTCAAAGATTCCTCAATTTTTAATTGCTTTTACTTTTATC
>DENY01000011.1:0-1955 GCA_002359825.1 Bacteroidales bacterium UBA2632 | reverse complement strand
ACCGTATTCTTTATTTTGACCAAAATAGTGTATCTTTGCACCCTGAAAAAAGATTATAAATGCAAAATATAAGAAATATAGCTATTATTGCCCATGTGGATCATGGCAAAACAACATTGGTGGACAAAATGCTCATGGCTGGTCACCTATTTAGAGAGAACCAACATCAAGATGACTTGTATATGGACAGTAACGACTTAGAGCGTGAAAGAGGAATAACTATTCTCTCTAAAAACGTATCTATACGTTACAAAGATGTAAAGATAAATATTATTGATACTCCTGGTCACGCAGACTTTGGGGGTGAAGTGGAGCGTGTTCTCAATATGGCCGACGGATGTCTGCTTGTTGTGGATGCATTTGAGGGACCCATGCCTCAAACTCGTTTTGTGTTGGAAAAAGCTTTGGAGCTTGGACTAAAACCAGTGGTGGTGATCAACAAAGTTGACAAACCAAACTGTCGACCCGAAGAGACACAAGAAAAAGTATTCGACTTGATGTTTAATCTCGAAGCCACTGAAGACCAACTTGATTTCCCTACTATATATGGCTCTGCCAAAAATGGGTGGATGTCTCACGATTGGAAAGAACCAACCGAAGATATTTTCGCATTGCTTGATACTATTATCGAACACATCCCTGCCCCTGTATCCTTGCAAGGTACACCTCAAATGCTGATTACATCTTTGGACTTCTCTAATTATGTGGGTCGTATTGCTGTGGGTCGTGTACATCGTGGCTCGATAGTGCCCAACAAAGATTATGCACTTTGCAAACGCGATGGTGTGATCAAAAAAATAAGAATAAAAGAACTCGACGTTTTCGAAGGTCTAGGTCGTGTTAAGACCGATGAAGTACATTCGGGTGAAATATGCGCCATGGTTGGTGTTGAGGGTTTTGAAATTGGTGATACGATTACCGATTACGAAAATCCTGAACCGCTACCCACAATTGATATTGACGAACCAACCATGTCGATGCTTTTCACTATCAACACCTCTCCATTTTTTGGACAAGATGGTAAGTTTGTGACTTCAAGACATATACATGATCGCTTGATGCGGGAGTTGGACAAAAATCTTGCCCTGCGTGTTGAGAATTCAGATACGGCTGATGCTTGGATTGTTTTTGGTCGCGGTGTATTGCATTTGTCTATATTGATTGAAACAATGCGACGCGAAGGCTATGAGTTACAAGTGGGTCAACCTCAAGTTATCATCAAAGAGATTGACGGTCAAAAACATGAACCTATTGAGCAATTAAGCATCAATCTTCCTGAAGAAAGTGCAAGTAAGATAATTGACGTAGTGACACGCAGACGAGGAGAACTGATTTCGATGGAAAGCAAGAACGACAGGATGCACATGGAATTCACCATTCCTTCAAGAGGAATTATTGGCATGAACAATACCATCCTTACACTTTCAGGAGGTGAAGCCATTATGGCGCATCGTTTCTTAGAATTTCAACCCATGAAAGGTCCTATCGACAAACGTCAAAACGGCTCAATTGTAGCAGGTGAAACAGGAAATGCTTATGCTTATGCTCTGGATAAATTGCAAGACAGGGGTAAATTCTTTATTGAACCACAAACCAATGTATATGCTGGACAGGTAGTTGGCGAAAGCTCAAAAGAAGGTGACCTTATCGTAAACGTGACTAAAGCGAAGAAGATGTCAAACGTTCGTGCATCGGGAACTGATGACAAAGCCCAATTGGCTCCGCCAGTAATATTCAGTCTTGAAGAAGCTCTTGAATACATAAAGGAAGACGAATACGTAGAAATTACGCCCAAATTCATGAGAATTAGAAAAATTCTCCTCAACGAGAATGAACGCAAAAGAGCGTCAAGAAATTAAATTAAGGATTAACACTTCGACAAGCTCATGGACCGTAACAATTGCGCTCAAAAAAAAAATACACAAACAATCTTCATGTAAAAAAATGCCGGCTAA
>DENY01000006.1:678-2567 GCA_002359825.1 Bacteroidales bacterium UBA2632 | reverse complement strand
AGACTTTTGGAGTAGAGGCAATTGTAGCAGACATATGTTGTGACGTTCACCATCATGAACCTTTAGCCCAACAAGATATTACAGACAATGCAACTTGTGAAAGTCCGCATCAACAATGCTCACTTGAGCGCATGGATATAGACTTGCAAGATATTTCTACTGACAAGAGTGATAATGAAATAGCTATAAAAGTACTGGATATCTCTTTCGCAACACTTCCATATTTATCAAATCAAATCACTGACATTGAAACCACAAAAGGCAATGTCTCCCAAACTCAAAAACCCCCTAATCTGAGCAGCCTCGTATACTTCTCCTTGCTCGAGACGCTTATAATTTAGCGAAAGAACTACTGTTTTTAATTCTGATACGGATATTCAATTATTCGTATGGTATCGTGTATTACCAAAAAACATAGAACAAAGTTTTTCAACTAAATTAAAAGTTATGCTTAAGAAAATAATACTATTCTTCATATTCATCTCATCATTTTCGATTTACGCTGCCGATAAAATAAAAGGCTACGTTTTTGATGAGAACAAAGAGCCAATTATTGGCGCAAATATATATTGGGAAAAATCTAAAAAAGGTATCGTTACAAACCTCGACGGTTACTTTGAAATTGATGCCCCTACATCACACGAACACTTACTAGTAAGCTACACTGGATATTCTACACAAAGTGTACATTTAGACAATCACGACGATGAACTTACGATCTTTCTGAAAGAAGACTTNNGAAAAATCGAAAAAGGGTACAGTTACAAACGCCGAATGTTATTTTGAAATTGATGCCCCCTCATCACCCGAACACTTACTTGTAAGCTATACTGGCTATTCTCCACAAAGTGTGCATTTAGACAACCACGACGATGAACTTACTATCTTCCTGAAAGAAGACTTGGAGCTTCAAGAAGTAGTGATCAGTTCACGTAACCCGGGCACTATTGCCAATAGAACATCTGTACTACAAGAGCAGAAAATTACCTATGCCGAAATTTGCCGTGCAGCTTGTTGCAACCTTGGCGAAAGCTTCGAGACCAATCCATCCGTGGATGTGGCATATAGTGATGCTACAACAGGAGCAAAACAGATTAAACTTTTAGGACTGGCTGGCACATATGTGCAAATGCTAACTGAAAACTATCCTAACTTTCGAGGTGTGTCTTCTCCGTTTGGATTAGACTACGTTCCTGGTGCTTGGATGGAGGGTATCTATATCTCAAAAGGAACTTCGTCCGTTAAGAACGGATACGAGGCTTTGGCAGGGCAAATAAATGTGGAATATAAAAAGCCTACAACTGCCGACCTGCTTTCTATCAACTTGTTTGCCAATGATGCACAACGCATGGAAGTGAACGCAGATGGAAGTTGGCATGTAAACGATAAGTTATCTACTGGATTGTTTGCTCACTATTCAAACGATATGAAAGGTCATGATGTCAACGATGATGGATTTCTTGATTATCCCAAATCAAACCAACTCAACCTGATGAATCGTTGGAACTACGAATCGGGTAAATATATGTCTCAATATGGTGGTCGTTTCATTCATGAAGAGAGAACTGGAGGACAAGATCCGAAACAAATCTCTACCAATCCGTATGAGATATCTCTGAAAACAAATCGTGGAGAGATGTACACCAAACAAGCTTATGTGATTGGCGACGGAGAATTGGCTGAAAGTGTTGCACTGATTGCTTCTGGTTCTATACACGACCAACAGTCGATGTATGACACCAAGCAATATGATGTAACGCAAAAAAACCTTTACGCCAGCTTACTCTACGAAAAAGACTTTTCGCAAAAGCATAACTTAAGTACAGGATTGAGTTTGAATTATGATGAGTTCAAAGAGTTACTCGAAACTACCCACTACAACCGACGCG
>DENY01000006.1:0-636 GCA_002359825.1 Bacteroidales bacterium UBA2632 | reverse complement strand
GAGCAGATTACAGTTCAAGATATGGCACTTTCTTTACGCCTCGTTTGCATGTAAAGTACAACCCTTTTGAATGGGTACATCTACGTGGCTCAGTGGGCAAAGGATACCGGACTGCCAATATATTAGCCGAAAACAATTACCTATTAGCAAGCTCAAGAAAGTTAGATATTGCCACAAACCTGGATCAAGAAGAAGCCTGGAATGCGGGATTAAACCTTACATTCTATATCCCTATTGCTGATAAGCAACTGACTTTGATAGGTGAATACTACCAAACCAATTTCTTAAATCAAGTAGTTGTGGACATGGATAGCAATCCACATGCCATTAGTTTCTACAATTTGGGCGATGGTAATAAGTCGTACACCAATAGCTCTCAAATCGAAATGAGCTATCCTTTTTTCAAAGGATTCACACTGACAGCAGCTTACAGGTGGACGCACTCCACATCTGATTACACCAACCAAACCACTGGCGTGGTTTTACGTTTAGATAAACCATTATTGAACGATTACAAAGGATTGGCAACAGCTTCTTACCAAACTCCATTGGGTAAATGGCAATTTGACCTCACTGCTCAGTTTAATGGAGGTGGCAGAATGCCCACACCAGATGCAATAACCCCTCTTTGGGACG
>DENY01000084.1:2851-7874 GCA_002359825.1 Bacteroidales bacterium UBA2632 | reverse complement strand
TAAGATGCACAATCCAGACTTTATGAAAATAGCAGATGCTTACGAAATAAAAGGAAGAAAAGTGGTGAAGAGAGAAGATTTGGATGAAGCTATTGCCGAAATGTTTGAGCACGATGGTGCTTATTTATTGGAAGTGGAAGTGGAAACCAAAGGAATGGTCTATCCAATGGTTCCATCAGGCGGATCCGTTAGCGATATCATTCTTGGAAACGGACACACAGTCAAATAAATATTTTCACTAAAAGTAAAATCATTAAATAGCATACATCATGCAAGAAAAAACATTATATACCATCACAGTGTTCTCTGAGAACACTGTTGGAGTGCTCAATCAAATAACTGCCATCCTTACACGCAGGCAAATGAATATCGAAACATTGTCTGTTTCACCTTCAGCCATTACCGGCATTCATAAATTCACAATCACTACTTTTGCAGCAACTGAAGAGACGATGAAAAAGTTGGTGAAACAGATTGATAAACGAGTAGATGTCTTAAAGGCATACTATAATGTAGATGAGGAGTTGGTGCATCAAGAAATTGCTTTGTACAAGATAGAAACTGCAAAGTTGGTTGCAACAAGCAATGTTGAAAAGCTGGTTCGCAAATACAATGCACGCATATTAGATGTGAGTGACCACTCTACCATCATCCAAAAGACAGGGCACTATGCCGAGACGCAAGCTCTTTTCGAAGAGTTGAGCCAAAGTATCGGAGTGTTACAATTTATTCGCTCGGGTAGGGTAGCAATTACCAAATCGAAAGTGGAACGTCTGAGTGATTTATTGGAACGTCGTGCACAAATAGATTTAGAGAATGCATAAAGCACAACTGAGTTTTTCAGGAATAAACTCACAATGACAATGAAATTAATTAATTCAAATAATATAATAAAGAAGAAATAATATGGCAACAATGAATTTTGGCGGTGTAGAAGAAAATGTAGTAACCCGCGAAGAATTTCCTTTGGCAAAAGCCCAAGAAACATTAAAGGACGAAACCATTGCAGTGATTGGATATGGGGTTCAAGGTCCTGGACAATCGCTTAATTTACGCGACAATGGATTCAACGTAATTGTAGGACAACGCAAAGAGAGTAAAACTTGGCAAAAAGCCATTGACGATGGATGGATTCCTGGCGAAACTCTTTTCGAAATTGAAGAAGCTTGCGAACGAGGCACAATCATTCAATACTTACTATCTGACGCTGCTCAAATTGAAGTGTGGCCCACCGTGAAAAAGCATTTAACAGCAGGCAAGGCACTCTATTTTTCGCATGGCTTTGGTATAACATACAAAGAGAGAACAGGCATTATCCCTCCAACCGATGTAGATGTGATTTTGGTTGCACCAAAAGGTTCTGGAACTAGTCTGCGTAGCATGTTCTTAGAAAACAGAGGATTGAATTCAAGTTATGCCATCTTCCAAGATGCCACAGGCAAGGCGTATGACCGTGCTGTTTCGCTTGGTATTGGTGTAGGATCGGGCTATTTGTTTGAAACAACTTTCAAACGTGAAGTATTCTCTGACCTAACTGGTGAGCGTGGTACTTTGATGGGAGCCATTCAAGGCTTGATGTTGGCTCAATACGAAGTGTTGCGTGAAAATGGACACACTCCATCGGAAGCTTTCAACGAAACTGTTGAGGAATTGACACAATCGTTGATGCCCCTATTTGCGGAAAATGGAATGGACTGGATGTATGCCAACTGTTCTACAACTGCTCAGCGTGGTGCACTGGATTGGATGGGTCCTTTCCACGATGCAACAAAACCAGTTTTCGAAAAACTGTACAAAGAAGTTGCTTCGGGCAACGAAGCTCAACGCTCTATTGACACCAACTCAAAACCTGACTACCGTGAAGGCTTGGAGAAAGAGTTGAAAGAATTGCGCGAAAGCGAAATGTGGAAAACGGGTGCTGTGGTACGTAAACTAAGACCTGAGAATAACTAATATTCTTATAAATGGAGCAAACACTCAACTTGTTGAGGTGAATTGCTAAATATACAAGAAGAGGTGCAAGAGATTGCGCCTCTTCTGCATGTAAATGTAGCCACTTTCAATGCAGTTGTTCCACTTTTATGTGAATTCCCACTCAATTGTGATCAGAATAGAATAAAACATCACTGCGAAGCATCGTTCCAATCTCGGAATATCCTAAAACATCGTTGCAAAGCATCATTACAATTTCGGAACACTGCTCTGCAACGTTGCGAAGCATCAATCTGATTTCAGAAAAGTGCTCTGCAACGATGCGATGCATCATTCTTATTTCAGAACAGTGTTCTGCAACGATGCGAAGTATCATTCTGATTTCGGAACAGTGCTATGCAACGTTGCGAAGCACTATTCCGAAACACTTCTGATGCTTATTTGCCTAAAAATGTGACATATTGTCACAATGATGGTTTTTTTACGGGTTTCTGCGATAAGCAGTCATAGGAATGCCCTAAAAGTTGGCATTTTTGGTTGAAAAGTATGGGGAGTGATGGGTTTGCTCTCCACAAAGAATATTACGGAGCAGGAGCTCCGCATGTCCCAAGGGGGATTTTATAAAGAATGCCGTTTCATTCCTGTTGAGGAATTGAAACGGCATTCTTTTTGTTTTGTACATTAATGGAGATTTATTCTTTTTACGATAAATCCAACTTCTCATCATCCTTTCCTCTCTCAAAAAACAATTTGCGCAATGGATCTTTGCGTGCTTCGTCGTAAAAAACACGATTTCTGTGAATATCTACTGCCATGTAAAGTGCCTGACGGAACGATTCATCAGAGGCCTCGTCCTTGCCTGCAATATCATAAGCAGTTCCATGAGCTGGAGATGTTCTTACTATTGGCAGTCCGGCAGTAAAGTTGACTCCCGAATCCATTGCAATGGTTTTGAAAGGAACAAGTCCTTGGTCATGATACATGGCCAAAATTGCATCGAAGTCTTTGTATCTTCTGCTACCAAAAAAGCCATCGGCAGCATAAGGTCCCGAACATAGAATGTCTTTTTCAAGACATTTTTGAATGGCTGGTTCTATAATCTCTTTTTCTTCTTTTCCTAAAAGTCCGTTTTCTCCAGCGTGTGGATTGAGGCTCAATACAGCTATGCGAGGATTGTCAATAAAGAAGTCACGTTTCAAGCTCTTATCTAAGGTGTTTATCTTTTCGATTATAAGTTCCGATGTGATGTTTCCTGCAACTTCAGAAAGGGGTAGGTGAGTAGTAACGAGTGCAACGCGAAGTTCTTCACTCGCAAGAATCATCAATGCTTTGTGATTGTTGCCAGTTCTGTCTTCTAAATACTCGGTGTGTCCACGAAAATTAAAATTTTGCCCCTGAATGCTATCCTTGTTTATGGGCAGTGTAACCAGTGCATCTATTAGCGAGTTGTTGATNNGCTGCAACAGCTTCTTCAAGTGCTACATAAGCAGCATTTCCAGCAGATTCATTGGGTTTACCAATTTCAATTTTCACATCATCCTTTACAGCATTAATAAAGTTGATTTGACCCTCTTTGCACTCATTGGCATGCATAATCATGTTGAAAGGAACCGATTTACTATTTAAAACCTTACGATGATAGGAGGCTACTTTTGATGAGCCGTATATAATGGGAGTGAGCAACTCGGTTAATCGGTTGTCCGAAAAAGCCTTTAAAAGAATTTCGTATCCAACTCCATTGCTGTCGCCGTGGGTAATACCAACTTTTACTAAGTTTGACATAAGTCTATCAGTTATTTTATTAAAAAGTGTGTGTCGAAATTGTCGAACTATTGTTCTGATTCTGGAAATTTGATGGTATAAAACGTTCCCTCGAGGTTGCGAATGAGGCCTCTTTTTTTCTTCTCGGGAGCATACACAAGCACATCTACAAAAATTACTTTGTTGGTGTTCTCGTTTACAAAGGCTTGCATCACAAATGGTCCACCCATCATGTCGGTAGTCATTTCCCACAATCCCCTAAGCTCTGCTCTAAAGATATTGTTAATCTCTACTCTGCGATAGTCAGGATTAAATGCTTTAGAAGTACTCATTTGAGAATCGAATGAACCCTTTATATGCTTGCCCATTACTCTATTGCGAATAGCAATTAAAGAGTCTTTCTCAAAAACGCTTTCTGATGTGTAAGGGATAGTAAATATTGTTACATCTTGACGCGATTCGGCCGAATTGTTGGTTGCCCAAAAGAAACCATCGTCTTCTGTGATGTTGCTCAATCCTTTTGGATAAGCCAATTCGAAACCGAAAGTGTTGCGGATACGTGTTTTAGGAGTGGCAGATTCTTTTTCTAGCCACAGACCAATGCGCTCAAGCTCTTTATTCACTAGATAATCAACAATNNGAGCCCATTTTTGTAGTAGTATATACATTCGATACATTTACTTCAATAATATTGCGCGCCATTTTAAAAGTATTTGTAAAGTTGGTGGGGTCAATCTGAAGGATTTTGAAGTTCGCTTCATTCTGAGGCATTCCTGGCATGGGTGAGTTCAAGACATCAAAGAGAGCTCGTCCGTGAGGCTCTTGCCATTCAGCTTTGTCAATGATGACCAAAACTTCGTTGGTGGCAGATGAGGCAGACATCCATCCAGTTGTAAAATTATTACACGAACTTAACATCATACCTAACAATGCGATTGCAAATAGTACTCTCATTTGTTTCATAATATTATACTTTTTGAGTGAGGATTATTCGTTGGTTGAAAACACGAAAACTTGTTTTAACAAAAATACAATTATTCTTTGTGTAACGAAATAAAACACGATCTATTTTTCGTTATTAACTAAAACTCAATCACTCTGCACCTTTTTTTGATTCTGTTTGTTTTTCTGTCGAAAGCATTCCACATGCTGCAGAAATATCTTCTCCGCGTGATGTGCGAATGGTGCAGATGATACCTTTTGATGTGAGGAAATCACGGAACTTAACCATAGTTTCTTCGCTCGATGATTTCAATTCGCTACCCGGGATGGCGTGAAATCTGATAAGATTGACACGACAATGTATGCCCGAAACTAACTTTATAAGCTC
>DENY01000084.1:0-2790 GCA_002359825.1 Bacteroidales bacterium UBA2632 | reverse complement strand
GCACTGTGCAAACTAACTGCAAGGTGGCAGTTGCTCTCTTCAAGAAATCGTTCCAGTTTGGGTGTCACACCAATAGTGGAAAGCGTAATTCGCTTTGCGCTCCAGGCCAATCCATAGTCAGCGGTAAGTATTTCAATGGTTTGCATTACGTTGTCGTAATTGTCCAAGGGTTCGCCCATTCCCATGAAAACAATATTGGTGAGGTTCTCAGAGTTGGGTGATGAATATACTTGGTTGAGTATTTCATTGACCGATAGATGTTGGTGAAAGCCCATCTTGCCAGTCATGCAAAAGTCGCAATTCATTTTGCATCCAACCTGCGACGAAATGCACAGCGTGAGTCTCTCATCATCGGGGATTAAAACCGATTCAATTAAATTGCCTTTGTTTGTTTTGAATAAAAGTTTTTGAGTGCCATCTTTAGACACTTGTGTTTCTATTGGAAGTGACACGCCAACTTCAAATTTCTTCTTCAGTATATCTCGATTGCGTACAGAGATATTTGTCATCTCATCAATGGTTGACACTCGTTTCACATAAACCCAATCCGCAATTTGTTTGGCAGTAAACTTAGGTAGTTTAAGTAGTTCTACCTCATTGGCTATTTCTGCCAAAGTCATACCTAACAAATACTTTTCTTCTTTCATCACACTATTTCCTCTTTAATTTACAACAAAGATACACACGATTTACAAATAATGGAAGTTGTTAGGTCTTTTAATTGACAAGAGCCAGTTGACAATGGGCAATGATTGGTGTGAAGAAACAAAATACTCACTTTAATAAATAATTAAAAAGAGGGCAGAAACGAAGTTTTTATTTAAGTTTGTAGACAGAATCAAATCAATACAATATTTGTTATGAGAAAACTTACATTTATTCTATTCATCACTTTGTGTACTGCTATTATGGCGCAACAAAATCCCGTACTTCTTTTTCCTAATGGTGCTCCAGGCGAGACCGAGAAGATGGTTGAAAAAGAAGATCTCTTGGGCAACAAAGTTGCAGGATGCCCTGTATCGCGCATCAGCAATGTAAGCGAGCCTACACTAACGTTTTATCCAGCCCCTGTGGATAATAATAGTGGAACAACCATTATTGTCAATCCAGGCGGAGGATATCATATTCTTGCATACAACTTGGAAGGTTCCGAAATATGTAAACGATTCAATAGTTTTGGGATCAACTGTGTATTGGTGAAATACCGAGTTCCTCGTCGCGAGGGCTTACCCATATATGCAGCACCGCTTCAAGACCTGCAAAGAGCCATAGCCTATACACGTGCTCATTCAAAGGAGTGGAATATTGACAAAGACAAGATTGGTGTGATGGGTTTCTCAGCAGGTGCTCATTTATCAGCCATGGCAAGCAATAGCTTCAACGAACTCACCTATTCTGCAATAGATGCGTGGGATAAAGTAAGCGTTCGTCCCGATTTCTGTATGCTCATCTATCCTGCTTACTTAGATGGAGAGAATTTTTCGGCTGCTCCTGATATAAAGATAACCGATAAGACACCTCCCACATTTTTGCTACAGTCACAAGATGACAGTAATTATATCAATAGCAGTTTGTTCTATTATTATGCGCTAAAAGAAGCAGGCGTATTATCTGCAATGCATCTGTATCCATCGGGAGGACATGGTTTTGGACTCAGAAACACTGGACACTTGGTGAATGAGTGGCCTTTTAGGGCCATTAGTTGGTTGAGGGATATTGGAATGCTTGATAAATAATTGCTCTCCGCTGGCGCAGGTCTCTGACCTGTGCTTTTTAGTATTAAATTATAGGCACAAGTCTGGAGACTTGCGCCAGCCAATGCGAATTTATTAAAATATTGCTATGAAACAACAAGACTCAATATTACTTTTTCCTAACGGTGCACCTGGTGAAACAGAGAAGTTGGTAGAAAACGAAAATCCGTTCAATATCAAGGTGGGCGATCTCCCAGTGCGCATTGTGGCTGATGTGAGCGAACCCACCATTACATTCTATCCGGCACCCGATGATAACAATTCGGGCACTACTATTATTGTTAATCCTGGAGGAGGATACAACGTGTTGGCGTATGACTTGGAAGGAACTGAGGTGTGTAAACTATTCAATAGTTATGGTTTCAACTGTGTTCTATTGAAATATCGTGTTCCACGGCGCAAAGATTTGCCCAAGCATGCAGCACCTTTGCAAGATTTGCAAAGAGCCATTGCATATACTCGTGCTCATGCTTCAGCGTGGAATATCGACGAAAGCAAAATTGGTGTACTGGGATTCTCCGCAGGAGCACTCACTGCTGCCATAGCCAGTAATAGCTTTGAAGAACTGTCTTATCCTGCCATTGACAAAATAGATGAAACAAGCGTACGTCCCGATTTCTGCATGCTCATCTATCCTGCCTATTTAGATGGCGAAAACTTCTCTGTTGTTCCCGAACTAAAAGTAACCAAAGCAACCTGTCCTACATTCTTGGTGCAAACACAAGACGATCACAAATTATTAAACAGTAGTCTGTTTTATTACTACGCTCTCAAAGAAGCAAAAGTATCTGTAGCAATGCATCTATACCCAACAGGGTATCATGGATATGGTGTGCGCGATACTGGTCATTTGGTGAACGAATGGCCAAAAAGGGCTGTGAGTTGGTTGCGTTTTATTGAAAAGTGATCAAAAGCACACATCAGACTTGAAACAAAAAGAATGTAAGTATCAATTTGTAAATAATTGGCAGTTATATTTCACAATTCATTAGTAAATGCAGCAAAAATTAGGTTAAAATCAAATCCACGGCGATGG
>DENY01000245.1:7070-14313 GCA_002359825.1 Bacteroidales bacterium UBA2632 | reverse complement strand
TTTTGAAACTTTTTTTATCCCGAACTCACGTTAATACTAAAGAAGGAGGGAGTAAAATGAAATACCCCCTTCTATAACATATCTATTTTTTCTCAATTAATATTTGAGAAAAAAACAATTCTACTGTAAATTATTTTTTAAAGTCCACTTCTATATATACAGGATAATGATCTGATATTATATCAGTATATTTGTCATGAATAATAGTTCCGTTTACAACTTTTTCAGCTGCGATTTTATTTGCCCATATAAAATCAATTCTCTTAGAAGGTATACCAAACTTTGGCGTTGTCACACTTGGTATAAACTCATTATTTGTTAACCAGTACGTATCGATGAAATCATTTTGGGTCAAATATTCCAAAACTGAATAATCAATGTTCCCATTATTTAAGTTACGTATATGTGTATTATTTTCTTCCTTTTCACGCATTGCTTGAACCATTTTATCATCATATTGCATAGCATCACTTCGATCAACAGAATTAAAATCACCCATAATCAGAACTGGCTCATCTGGAGGAAGAGTATTAATGTGGGCTAGAATCGTTTTAATCTCTTCAAGCCTTTTTGTTAATATATGAGGAGACAAATGAATTACGAAAAAATGAACATTGTCTATATTAGCGTAAATATAAGCATGCCACATATTATCAATAACCTTTTGCACATTTACAATTGGATATTTTGATGATACTGCAACAGGATATCCATCAAGTTTAGATATTACTGCATAAGGATGGTTGTATCTTCTCGCTAAAGTTTCAAGACTTTTCTGTGTGAAATTATTCATCTCTTGAAGTGCAACTACATCTGGATCTATAACATTAATCCAATCAACAAACATCTGTTGAGTAACACTATCTTGTTGAAGTCCTTCTATAACATTGTAAGAGATGATCTTCTTCAAATTTGTTTGTGAATAAGATACACTAACTAGAAAAGTCAACATAGTTATAAAAATAAATTTATTTTTCATATCTCTGTTATTCTGTTGTATATCCAGGATTCTGATCAACTTTTTGATCAAGTGCTTTATTATAATTAAATTCATCATCTGGAATCTTCCATAAATAATGCTTTTTATGAATTTCAGTATAATCACCATTAACCTTTTGATATTTACCTATCAGTTCTTGCGCTTTACCTAACCGCACGATGAAATCCCAATGTTTTGCTTCATTCATCCTTTCATATCTTTCTTCTGTAATCAATAATTCTATGAATTTATCCATTGTATTATAATCTGATAGTTTATAATCAATTTCATTATTAACACTTTCAGGATTGAAGCCATATGCTCGACGACGCAATTTGTTTAATGCATCTAGAGACTCCTGTGTTGGAACATTTCCTACCCTAGCAGACGCCTCTGCATACGTAATCAAAACATCAGAGTATCTTATTAATGGAATTGAAACATTTGCGCTACTTCCTTGAGCCAATGGATCCCAAAACTTAGTAAACAAACAGGTGTATTTTCCATAAGCAGCTTCTCCAAAAACATAAAATCCAATATTTAAATCATACCTAAGATCATTTTTATCCCAATTCTCAATAACTTTATTTCTCAAATCAGTATAATGAGTAAAATACCCATTACCATTCAACATGAGCATGCCTGGTTCTATTTCATATTTTGGATGTGCCGTATAAGAGAGATAACTCCAGCTCTTATTATCAGTTCTAGATGTTTTTATATAAAAAACCTCTTCACTAGATGTAGTTAAATCATATCCGAAAACTTTGTCAAAGTCCCTTGTAGTACTTACAGATACAAGTGAATATTTCTTGCTTTCTATAACTTCAGAAGACAATTTTAGAGCTTCGGTATAATTTTTTGTATACAAATATACTTCTGATAACAAAGACTTAGCAGCTCCCAATCCCGGAGTTCCTATGAATCGAGGCGTCTCAGGCACATTATTAATGGCATATTTCAAATCTTCTATAATAAAATTATATACTCCATCTACAGAGGTTTTTACAAGATCCCATACTTCCATATTTTCTTCAGTACGTAGAGGAACACTGCCCCAATGTTTTACTAGATTGAAATAATTCAGGGCCCTTAAAAATCTCATCTCACCAATATATGCTCCTATTTGTTCTGTTGTCATAGCGTTTGCATCAGGCAACTGTTTTATAGCAATATTGCAATATAGTATTGCACGATATATATTATCCCAATTTGTGCCTATTCTTGTCATATGAGTTGAATTGACAAAGCCTTCATATCGTGGGCTATAACCTGTATAAACACCTTTAGAATAACCATATTCAGTATCTATTTCCAACGTTGCAAACCAATTCGCATCATAAGCTGCTCGCATATAATTTAAAGGTGCCATAACAGCCGCGTTTGCTTCATCAGGAGTATTGTAAAAATTAGAGGTGGAAACAGCATATGTATATTCTGCTTCATCTAAAGAGTCATAGCAAGAACTAACAAATCCAGACATCAGTCCTATTATTATATATATTATTCTTTTCATTTTTATTTTTATTTAAAAAGTCAAGTTTAATCCAATTGAAAATGATTTACTGTTGGGGTACGTGAAATGGTCAATACCTGCATTAATATCCCCTCCTTTTGAGCTTACTTCAGGGTCTAGCCCACTATATTTTGTAAAAGTTAAATAGTTTTGCAAGCTAGCATAAACTCTAACTCGTTCAAATAGATACTTATCATTAAATTTAAAACGTGGAATATTATATCCTAAAAGAACATTTCTTAATCTTAAAAAAGATGCATCTTCAATATACCTATCTGAATATTTTTGTGGTCCAACCAATTCAATTCTAGGATATTTTGCATTAGTATTATCCTGACCTTCACGCCAACTATTATAATAAACATCCTTTTCTATGTTCATTCCCTGAGAATAGCTATAATTCCTCATTTCACTTAAATTGAAAACATCGTTACCCTGACTTCCTTGTAATAAAAAACTCAACTCCCATTGTTTATAGCGAAAACCCATATTTAAGCCATAGGTAAAATCAGGATGGGGTGAACCAGCGATATAACGATCCTCTGTGTCTGTTAACTGTCCATCTTCATTTAAGTCTTCATATGACAGTGATCCTTTTTCATTTAATCCAGCATCTTTATATACATAAAATGATCCGATTGGACTACCTTCACGTATGATGGTTATGGAGCCTGATGCAAAGTTGTTATAAGTTGAGCCATACATATCAAGACCATCAGAGAGTTTCTCAACTGTATTTTTATTATGAGCGATATTAAACTGAGCTGTAAAACCAAAATCTTTTGTTTGAACAATATCACCCTCAATCAATAATTCAACTCCCTTATTAGACATACTTCCAATATTCTGAACGGTTGAGCTATAACCTGAAGAAAGAGGAAGATAGACTGTATTCAAAAGATTAGTGGTAAGCTTGGAGTAATAATCAAAGTTTGCACGGATTGTGTTGTTCAAGAAACTGACATCAACCCCAAAGTCCCATTGGGAAGTAGTTTCCCATTTCAAATCTTCAGGAAATTCTCTACCTGGAGCATAAAACGTATAATTGCCATTACCAGTAGCTGTTTTTCCTGTAACTAATAGATTCTGCGTTGAATAAGGATTAATTGCAGTTGAACCAGTTGAACCATATCCAAGTCGTAACTTCATATCAGAGAGATTATCAAAACTTTTTAGAAAACCTTCATCAGAAATACGCCATGCTAANNGAAAGTATCCCCACCTATTCGTTTTCGAGTATCGACTAGATCCATCAGCCCTAATACTTGCTGTCCAATATATTTGCCTTTATATGAATAATTGAATCTACTTAAAAAAGATTTCATTACCCATTGTGTATGGCTTGTAGATGGAGTATTAATTGTCCCAGCAGAACCCAAATCATTCGTCCAAGTTATATCAGACATAAAAGTATTACCTGAAGCAGCGAGGTACTTTCTTATATATTGTTGATATGTATATGCTCCCATTATATCAAAAGTGTGGTCATCATTAATAACAAAATTATAGTTCCCAATAAACTCATTTGTTACATTGGAGTATCTATTATGATTGACTGAAGCTGAGTTATTCTGATAGATATATTTTGAAGTAGTATATCCATCATATCTACTATCGGTGCTCTCTAATCCATAAATTCCTTTTAAAGAGAGCCCTTTAAATGGTTTAAAATTTACTGTAGCATTCAAATTTGTGAAATTGGCAACGGTTTTGTAAGTAGATTCATATGCCATATTAATGGGATTTCTTACTTCATGGGACGACCATGCGAACCAAGATCTTAAATCTTTATAATCACCATTTTCATCATAAGGTGTAAATAATGGTGAAGCTGAGTAAACAGCTCCAATCATACTACTACCTCCATGACCTCCACTATTCGATTGATTATATCCTTCGGTTGATGTATAGCCAATTTGAACAGAAGCATCTAACATTGGAGAGATTGCAACATTTAAATTTGATCGAAGATTGTATTTATCATATGAACTATTTTTAATTAAACCGTCTTTTAACAATGCTGACCCACTTACGAAGTAATTTATATTACTTGAACCACCAGATAAAGTTATGTTGTGATGATTAGTTGGCGCATTTTCAAACATAAGATCTTGCCAATCGGTACCTTTGCCCATTTTTGATATTTCTTCTTCTGAAAAAGGTGCCTCAGGGAGAATTTTAGCATTTACAAGATATTCATTATAAAAGCTAGACCATTCTTGAAGATTCATTAAGTCCAGTTTTTTTATTTGAGATTGCTGCCCATACTCATAATTATAAGAAACCTTTGATTTCCCTTCACTTCCCTTTTTAGTTGTAATCAACACAACTCCATTCGCTCCTCGTGAGCCATATATTGCTGTTGCGGAAGCATCCTTTAGAACTTCTAATGATTCTATATCATAGGTATTTATGGAAGAAGTACTAGCTGGTACCCCATCAATAATAAACAAAGGTGAATTATCCCCTTTAATAGAGTTGATACCTCGTATTCTAATTGAATAATCACCAGCTGGATCACCTGTATTTNNAGGAATACGTCCTTGCAAGGACACGATTGGATCTGTAACAGTAAATGCAGTTAATTCTTCACCCTTTATTGAAGAAACTGCACCTGTTAAATCTCTCTTTTTCACTGTTCCATAACCAATAACTACCACCTCATCTAGCAATTCGGTATCATCATCTAATGTTATTTTCATAATTGAACGACCATCCCATTCAACCTCTTTTGTCACGTAACCCATATAGGAAAACTGCATAGTCGAATTTGCAGGTACATTGATACTAAAACTCCCATCTAAGTTTGTTACTGTTCCGTTCTTCGTGCCTTTTTCTATCACATTTACCCCAATTAGGGGGATACCTGAAACGTCTTTTACATTTCCACTTAATGTACTGTTTTGTGCAAACATTCCTGAAGGCGGAATAAAAAAACAGAAAATCAGGCATACAATAAAACCTGAGGAATTCATTTTAGTCATAATTAATTGATTTAATTTAATTATTTAATTTAGCAATTGATATATGTTGAGCATAGAAACACATACAAAAATAGCATTATTTTAGTATCTTCCAAAAAAATAATCAAATTTTGCAGTTAATTTTTTTTGCATTTCATAGTATATTTAAATGTTCAAGTTCGCAAATATATTTTATCACTTATTAATTATCACATAGATTGTTTTAAATAGAACATTATGCTAAAAGAATTCACAGTGTCATAACTGTTTTGTGTAATGTTATAAACAATTCAAAGTTATGAATAACAAAATAGAACTCAATGTTAAAAGTACATATCAAGACATCTATACTTACAAATTCACCTCCAATCATACATCCCCAGAGTCATATAGAATAACTATCCCCTACGGTTTAATAATTCCATAACTTGCATACTCACTATTGTTCCCATCGTCATAATAGTGTGTGGTGATGGTCAGTTTGTTTCCCTCTACTGTGAAGCCAGCAAAAGACGATACATGACTATCAGCATAGCTTCGGTAGTAATCCATATTTGCTTGCGACACCTTCTTATTGGTGCTTTTGCCAGCTACTGCAGACATGTGATATATCACACCTTTGGGATTGACCCAGTGGTCGACACCGTTTAGAGTTTGTTTTTGAGAGTCTTTCAAGATTTCTCCATCTCCGCTAATGGGATATGTATCCATATACACATGATCGTGACCTTGAATAACCACATCTACGTTGTTGCTCGCAAATAGGTGACCCAGTTGATTTTGCAAAGACAATGCTATGTGGTTGCGCCCAGGATCTGAACCCCATTTTGCAGGTGAGTAAAGGGGATTGTGCATCACCACAATTTTCCACTGTTGGTTGCAATTTTGGAGGTCTGCTGTGAGCCAGTCTAGTTGTCTGCTTGTAAGGCTGTTGTCACTTATATCATTGGTATTTATGATGGTGAAGTGTACGTTAGCATAATCGAATGAATAATAAAACCCATTCTCAGCAGACTGTCCATCTTGGGGCGTATCTATGTGATAGTGTTTATAAAAAGTATGACTTGACCCTCTATAAGACGTCTCATGGTTGCCCGTTGCCATTAAAGTGGGTGTAGACATATAGAATTCTTTGTTGGTATTCAACATCTGGGTCCAAGATTCTTCATATTTGGACCACTCCACCATATCGCCACTGTGTATTATCAATTCGGCTTGGGGGTACACAGCGAAAGCTCCTTTCAAGGCTTTGTGGCTATACTCCGNNCCTCCCGTATCTGAGCCTATAGGATCGTCATACGAATTACCTGTTTCTTGCGAGTCTGTAATATTTATAAAGGTGAAACCCTCAAAACTGTTTGCTTTGGTGGTTATTTGCGCCTTGTCACTCCATTTGTTTGCTACGGGATCTCCAACTCTGTAGGTATATACTGTACTTGGATTCAAGTCTGAAAGGGTGGCTTTGTAAATATAATCTGTATATTTATCGTTTGTATGAGTGAGTACACTAAAGCTTTCTTCTTGGGCTAAAACACTCATTCCATTATTGGACAACTCATCATCAGACACTTCAGCACCCTCCACAATTTGCACAACCGGATAAATATATTTACCTGCTGAGTGCCACGTTATACCATAAACAGAAGTATTGCTGTCATAGAATGTGAGGGTTGGAGCATCTATTGTGATGTCTTCTCTGTTTAGGTCACCAGCTTTCACTACAACTGTGTAGTGCGCTTCACCATTTTGAGACTCAGCTTTTACAACAGTTGTTCCCTCTCTATG
>DENY01000245.1:3481-7054 GCA_002359825.1 Bacteroidales bacterium UBA2632 | reverse complement strand
CGGTGAATATTAGCAACATCTTCATCAGAAACCGACCATTCCACTTGCTCGTCATTAAGCCCAAGCGGTGCATGCACTTCCATGTTTTCACCCACAGCTAGTTCGTACTGCTCTTCACTTAACACTGGTTTGACAGCTGATATAGCTATTTTATCCTTAACAGAGGTCTGTAAATTGAAACACGCTGTAAAAGTTGTTACCAAGAGCATTGAGCTAATGAATAGAGAAAAAATCTTTAGGGCTTCTTTCTTTTTAAGTGTGGGGAATAAATGGTGAATCATAGTTGTATGTTTAGTCTATTGTGATGTACAAAGATATAGCTGATTGAGACAATTGTCAAAATAAATTTTGTTTTGGATGTCTTTACAACAATAGAAAATCTTCTTTGTTTGAAAAAGTGTTTTTCACAAAGATGTTGATATATTGCTGTAACTAATTTACGTGAGGTTTAAACTTTTATTTTCTATTAAAAAGTAATAATTGAAAAGGACTATGCTCAGTGTTTAAAGAGAAATCATACCCCAAATCTCCTCTTCCTTTTAACAATTCCTCCACATAACCCCGTCAGTCTCCTCTAAATACGTTACCTTTGCATCTTTATTATACATCATCCCTCAAGGATTCAATTAAATACCGTGAAAGGGATTCAAAAACAAGAACAATGCAATTCGAAGATTTAAAAATTATTGAGCCTATACTAAAGGCCTTGAAAGAAGAAAATTATACTACCCCCACTTCTATACAAGAAAAAGCAATACCCCACTTACTCAATAGAAAAGATGTGTTGGGAAGTGCTCAAACGGGTACTGGCAAGACAGCTGCTTTTGCTATACCCATACTGCAACACCTATACATGGACCGTCAGCAGCACAACAGACCTCGCAAAATAAATGCACTTATCATTACTCCTACACGCGAACTGGCCATTCAGATTGCTGATAGTTTCACTACTTATGGCAGACACACAGGACTACAGAACACTGTGATTTTTGGAGGTGTAAAACAAGGCACTCAAACAGCTGCCTTGCGCAGAGGTGTGGATATATTGGTGGCGACACCCGGAAGACTGCTCGACTTGATGGATCAAGGATATGTGAAACTAAATGATATAGAGTATTTTGTGTTAGACGAGGCCGACCGTATGCTGGATATGGGTTTTATCAATGATATCAAGAAAATCATTGCCAAACTACCAGCTCAGCGTCAGTCATTGTTTTTCTCTGCTACCATGCCTTACAATATTGTGAAACTATCAAGAAAGATTCTGAAAGATCCTATAAAAATAGAAGCTAGTGCTGTCTCTTCTACTGCCGAAACCATTCAACAATATCTCTATTACACAAATAGAGACACCAAGAGAGACTTGTTGAATCATATACTCAAAGACCGTAAGATTGACCAAGTGTTATTGTTTTGCAGAACCAAACATGGTGCGGATAGAATAACTCGAAACTTGAAAAAGAATAAAATAAGTGCAGCGGCCATACATGGCGATAAGGCGCAAAATGCGAGACAGAAAGCCCTACAACAGTTCAAGGATGGAGAGATTAGGGTATTGGTTGCTACAGATATTGCAGCACGAGGTATCGACATTGACAAACTGGCTTATGTAATCAATTATGACATCCCAAATATAGCTGAAACGTATGTTCACAGAATTGGTCGTTGCGGTAGAGCTGGCGAAGAGGGTGTGTCTATATCTATCTGCGAACCAGAAGAAAATGTTTATGTAAAAGACATTGAGAAACTGATAGATCAAAAAATAGAAGTTGTAAAGAACAATCCCTTTCCACAGACTGACAACCCCATGAACGCTAAGGAGAAACAAGCCTTTGAGAAAGAAAAGAATAAAAGAAAACAAGAGTTTTTTGCTAATAGAAATAAGAACAAAGCTGGTTCGTCAAAGTTTAATAGGAGATAATAGAGAGAGGATTAAAGACATGTCAGAAAACAATATAGATAAAACAGAAAACTCCAACAATCAAGACACAGCNNTTCTATGCTGGATAAATTTGATATCACCGCCCTCAATCCAATGCAGGAAAAGGCAAGTGAGACCATACGCAACAAGTCGGACTTGGTATTGCTTTCCCCCACTGGAACTGGCAAGACATTGGCTTTCCTTCTGCCCTTAATAGAGACATTGGACGAGCAGTGCGAAGAGATTCAGATTCTTATACTTGTTCCCTCTCGTGAATTGGCACAGCAGATAGAACAAGTGGCCAGACAAATGGGATCGGGTTATAAAGTGAATGCTGTGTATGGAGGACGATCGGGCGCACTGGATAAGATAGATTTAAAGCATCGTCCTGCTATCCTAATTGGCACTCCTGGCCGAGTAGCCGATAGAATGCGGAGGGATAATCTTTCGTTGGAATTCATCACTACCCTTGTCTTAGATGAGTTTGACAAATCGTTGGAAATAGGTTTCGAGAAAGAGATGACCGAGATTATTGAAACGCTCCCCAATGTGCGACAAAGGATCCTGACTTCAGCTACCAGCGAAGCCAACATACCGAGGTTTGTAGGATTGCAAAAACCTGTCTATATCAACTATATGGAGAAAGGAAGCTCTGAATTGACCATCAAGACTGTGTTTTCGCCTGATAAAGATAAATTGGAAACTTTGGTGAAAACATTGGCTTACATTGGTCACAAACCTGGCATTATCTTTTGCAATTTCAAAGATGCATTGGAGCGAGTGAGTGATTACCTGTGGGACTATGGCATACATCATGAGTGTTTTCATGGAGACATGGAGCAAATTGAGAGAGAGCGTGCCCTCATTAAATTTAGAAATGGAACGAGTCACATTTTACTGGCAACTGACTTGGCTGCTCGTGGATTGGATGTACCTGAGATTGAATTTATTCTTCATTATCATCTACCACCCCGTGAAAAAGAATTTACCCACCGGAATGGACGTACAGCTCGTATGAATCGCAATGGTGTAGCCTACATTATACAGTGGAAAGGTGAGGAACTCCCTGATTTTATTCAAGAGAGTGCACCAGAGACTGTCAATATTGAAGATAAGCAGATAAAAGCTACCCCTACTCCACCCATACAATGGAAAACCCTGTATATCACAGGAGGCAGACGTGATAAAATATCAAAAGGAGATGTTGCTGGTTTCTTTATAAAGGAAGGAGAGATTAACAAAGACCAATTGGGAGTGATAGAGGTGAAGCAGAACTATACTTATGTGGGTGTGCATGCTGCAATAGCTGACAAACTTGTTGCTAAAACCAATAACCGAAGACTTAAGACCAAGAAGGTGAGAATTAGCTTGGTATAATATTCCTCATCAACAAATAGATACTATGGATTTAGAAGCAGTATTGAATTATCGTCGTTCTGTGCGTAATTTTCAAACAGATAACGACCTTGACACAGAGAAGGTGAGGCATTGTCTGGAATTGGCCACACTCGCCCCCAGTAGCTCTAATATGCAGTTGTGGGAATTCTATCATATTACAGACAAAGAGTTGATTCAAAAGCTAGCGCATGCCTCTCTATCTCAAAATGCAGTAGCCAGCGCCAATCAGTTGGTGGTATTTGTCACTCGCCGTT
>DENY01000245.1:2550-3323 GCA_002359825.1 Bacteroidales bacterium UBA2632 | reverse complement strand
GTGGTTGTGCATAAGAGTTGTGCCTTGGCTGCACAGACATTTATGATAGCTATGGCAAATGAGCAATATGATACTTGTCCTGTAGAAGGATTTGATAGTCGTCGAGTAAAAAGATTGCTGAACCTTCCCTCTGGTGCCGAAATCAACATGATTGTTTCATGTGGTATACGCAATGGCAACAAAGGAATTTATGGCGATAGATATCGTTTACCATTTGATGAAGTGTATAAAAAGATGTAGAGAAATTATTTTCTTATTCCATGTAAAAAAATATATTACCTCATTTGTGAATTTCAAGAGAATTTTTAATACGTTTGTGGAGTAATTTGCTCGTAATAGAATAAATTGCAAGATAAAACAAATAACCAATACGATTTAATAGTTAACATTATGGCAAAGAGTCAAGACGCTAAGAAAACCGTTAAGAAGGAGCCTACAAAAACTCCTAAAGAGAAGAAAGAAGAGAAAAGAATGAAGAAGGCTAGCAAAGGCTGGTAAACGCTAACAACTTTGATTGTAAATCGCTACAATTAATCATGAGTTGAATATCGGGAATTAGTTTTTCAGCATCCCACTTAAATTAAATACATCAAAAAGATTAATCCAATATAGGATAAGTCTTGATGATGTATTTTTTTTGTTTGTACTAAGTCTCAAAAAGTTAGTAATTCCGAACAACCAAATAAACGATCTAAACCAATAGGGCAATACGTGAATTGGTGTAAGTGTTTTGATAATCGAATTTGATATAACCTTTGCAAAACATTTTCATC
>DENY01000245.1:2388-2517 GCA_002359825.1 Bacteroidales bacterium UBA2632 | reverse complement strand
CAAATCTTGATGTAGAATTCTCTTTTTATAAGAAGTTTTTTCAATCTTGGGATGCTTTTTCTTTTCTACACACTATATTTCTGTCAGATTTGCACAAAAAAGCATCAATTATGCGTTTCAAAACATTTT
>DENY01000245.1:0-2273 GCA_002359825.1 Bacteroidales bacterium UBA2632 | reverse complement strand
TACAAATTGAAACTTTAATTTTTTCTCTTTATTATCTAAGGCATGGACAAAAGCACAATTGACACAACTATAACACTCAATATTATAGCAACAGAGATTAGTAGTTTCAATTCAATTGCTAATTTTCCAATTAGTGGCAATTGAGATGTCCATTTATCTAATTTGAGTAATAGTTTATTCGGAGTATGATTTTGTTCTTGTATATATCCTGACTCAACTAAAATGCGGTGAGCAGTATCGAAATCACCGCTTCTTACTTGTAGTTTAACCCCACCTATAGCATTCGAGTAAAAGTTGTTTACTTGGGTTGTCATTTCGTCTTTCATGAAAACTTCAACACCTTCAGATTCTAATTTTCCTTTGGCTAAGTGAGCTTCATGAGGATAGGTAAAAGAAATTACGGTTGCTAAACTGTCCATGGGTGATGTCTCTATCATGTAACCACCTTTTCAATCAGAGGCTTATCATTTCCAGAATTGTCAAACATCTGAATCAACACTTTTTTGTCTTTTGAGAACTCGCTAAACCCCGCATTGCGTTGCAACCTATTGTAGTCAACCATAATCAAGTTGAAACATTCATTCATTACTGTGGGTGTAACATTGGCATCATCAAACCAAAACAGTTCATTTTGCACTACAAGAGTATCACTCTCGTCTTGCAATAGTTTGAGATTTTCATAACTCCATGTTAGTCCCGATTTGATCTTTTGAATTCCCTCTTTAATTTTATCGTTGTCATTTGCTCCCAAATAAGCTTTGTCCATCGTGTTAAATAGCCATAGTCCAAAACCTAATCCTCCAATTGCAAACACCACAATAGAAATGAGAAGTTTAGAAAACTGCATGTTTTCAAGAGAAAAATTACTACTCAATAAAAATAAAGTAATTGCTACAGGCACTCCCCAGTAAACAGAACCATGCAGAAAAACATAAAGCCATTTTTTCTTTCTACGTTCTTCCCATTTCAGATAAAAACTTTCTTCTTTTTCACTTTTTCCTTTCATGTGTAGACATCTATTTGTTATTCTATTTTTTAAATGTAAGACATGAACTCACACCTCACACCTTGTCAGACAAATACCTTATATCTCATTTACCTCTCCTCCAAATATGTTTTCCCAAGTATCCTACTTCCTATTTTGCTGAAAGCCCAAGGATAATATATTCCCAAAGTAATAATCGATAAGAGTATTTGTCCCCATATAAATAAGAAATCGCTCATTGGATCAATATCATACCCAAATTGAAGTTGTCGCACATCTGACTGTGCAGTAGTCCTTTCTGCAAAATACTTATACAATTTAACCACTGCCATGGGCCAATAGATACCTAATGTGATCATTGTCAAAATCACCTCAATAGCTATTTTACCACACGAATTCCAAAAGTTGGTTTTCCAAGAAATATGAAAACCTTTATAGTCTATATCAATCAGCCATTTATACACCAAGTACATATAAGGTATCAATAGTATCATCATCACCACTTGTTGGACAACCATTAGAGAGGGAGCTTGGGCAAAATCGCCAATCAGATATAATGCTACGGATAATATAACGACAGGCACAAAAAATGACAAGAGTAATATAACGAATAGCTTACCACCCTTGCCTCTAAATTTAAAAGCACTACTATCATAAGAGGAATTGTCCACAAAAAAACTGTGAATGTTACGAATGAACCAAGCAAGATATACACCAAGTGTTATAATACTTAGGAAAAATCCTAGTAAGACGGTTCCAAAATACCCACCAAAGGTTCCCTTAAATACAACAGACTTCTCATTAAGAGCAACATGCTCGATGGCTAATTTTGCAATGTAATACATAATTGCATAAGCAATGATAATGAGAAGTAAAATCAAAGGGAAAAACAGTAAAGATGAAGAGTTATCTGCTTGAATGTTTTGCATCTTGAAGACCAAAGCCATATATGGTGCAAGAAATAGCAACAAATACAACATCCAGATGGGAAAGAGTTTCCTCCCCGTCAAATTGAATCTAAAATAATTTTTCATAGTGCAAATATTAATTGTTTTAGATGTATAGTATTGGCATGGATTAATTTGATGCTATTTTAGATTCAGTTTTATTTTCTTGGTTAGATTATCTCATTTGTTCTCTAAAATATGAAGATCAAAAACCAAAGATATCTGATAATAATGAAATTCACAAATATTGTTGCTTATTTCTTACTTTTCATTTAAGATAAGTAGTGTATTCATAATTTTATCATTTTCAGGAAAGAAGAAATTCTGTCAGTTATTAGACT
>DENY01000120.1:4927-5139 GCA_002359825.1 Bacteroidales bacterium UBA2632 | reverse complement strand
GAATCCTGAAGGGATTCAATTATTTTCTATCATAATTACAAACAGGGAATTTCATTTTAATAAAATCACATCTGACGGGCTTTTGCAATGATATTGTGCATATCACTACTATAATTATATTTCTTCGGGATTTTAGGTGAAATATCTTCATATTGACAAATCATACACAAAATGTTATAGAGCAAAGTCCTCTTAGCGTCTTTGCGAGAAAC
>DENY01000120.1:0-4765 GCA_002359825.1 Bacteroidales bacterium UBA2632 | reverse complement strand
CCCATCAAAATGTATTCGGCTACAGAAAGTAGTACACTTGACTTAGATATGCTTGATAAGAACGATCAGAGCAACATTCACTACAAACGTGTAAATGAGAAAACAGGAAAAGAAGTGCCATGGGAAAACATAGTGAAAGGCTACAAGCTGAACGATGAATATATAGTGTTGGAGGATGAAGATTTTGAAGCGGCAAGTCCAGAAAAGAGTAAAATGTTGTCGATAGAGCAATTTGTAAAGGAAGAGGAGATAGAGAGTGTCTATTTTGAGACGCCCTACTTTTTGGAACCACAAAAGAATGGCGAGAATGCGTATGCTTTGCTCTTTAAAGCATTGAAGAAGACAGGTATGGTAGGTGTGGGCACATTTGTGATGCGAACGAAAGAAAACTTGTGTGTGATAAAACCCTACAAAGATATTCTTATACTCAATAAAATACGTTTTCCCGAAGAGCTACGCAGTCATGACGAACTGAAAATACCGAAGAAGACAGTAAAAGAAGGTGAACTTAAAATGGCGATTGCGCTGATTGAACAAACTTCCGAGAAATTCAAACCCGAACAATATGTAGATACCTACTCAGAGGATCTGATGAAAATAATTGAGCAAAAGTCTAAAGGTAAAAAGCCGAAAATTAGTGCAAAGGAGACAACATCAGAAAAAACTGTTGACTTGATGGCACAATTGAAGGCTAGCTTAGAGAAATCGAAGAAAAAAGTTTCGTAAAACGTTTACAGTAAAAGTATGGGATTGAAAGAATACAACCAAAAACGCGATTTCGAAAAGACCACTGAACCTGAAGGCAAAGAAGAGAAAGCTTCTGAGAAACTTGTATTTGTGGTACAACGACATGCTGCCACTCGTTTGCACTATGAGTTTCGGTTGGAAATGGAGGGTTTGTTGAAGAGTTGGGCTGTGCCCAAGGGTCCATCATTGAATCCCAAAGATAAGCGATTGGCCATGATAGTGGAAGATCACCCTTACTCTTATAGAACTTTCGAAGGTACTATTCCCGCTGATAGTTATGGTGGGGGCGAAGTTGAAATTTGGGACGAGGGAACGTATGAGGCTTTAGAGAAAAAAGAAGGAAAGAGTGACGAGGAAGTGCTTTTGGATAGTTTGAGCAAAGGGTCTGTGAAAGTGATACTTCACGGTGAAAAACTGAAGGGTGAGTTTGCTCTTGTAAAACTAAAAAGTGCGGACAGTGAAAATGCTTGGTTGCTTATCAAGCACAACGATGAATATGCAGTATCTGAGCCCTATGATGCCGAAAATTATACACCAGAAGATTCTAAAGTGACAGCTCATGCAGAAAAGCGATACAAGAACTTCAAGAAAAAAAAAACGATAAAAAGCACTCCTCGTAAAAGAAATTTTGCTCCTTATCTATCCAATCAGAAAAAATTGGATGATTACATCAAACCCATGTTGGCCACAGTACGCGATGAACCGTTTGATGACGATGAGTGGATTTTTGAAATTAAATGGGATGGATATAGGGCTATTGCTGATACAACTGATACGTTAAAATTGTATTCGCGCAATGGTCTCTCTTTCCTGGGGAAATATACGCCTATCGAAGAGGCGCTGAAGCAACAAGAACATGAGATGATATTGGATGGGGAGATTGTTGCCTATAACGAAGATAACATACCCGATTTTCAAACGCTACAGCACTTTGGAGATAACTTGAATGCTCCATTGGTGTATAATGTTTTCGATCTGCTCTATCTGAATGGTCACAGTACCAAAGAGTTGACACTGATACAGCGAAAAGAACTGCTAAAGGATGCTTTAGTAGAAAGTAATCATCTGAAATATTGCGATCATGTAGAAGGTGACGGAAAAGCCTTTTTTGAACAAGTGACGCAGGCTAAGCTGGAAGGAATGATGGCAAAAAATAAATCTTCGCAATATCACGAAGGGAGTCGAAGCAAAGAGTGGGTGAAAGTGAAAATTGAGCATACAGAAGAAGCTGTGATTGTTGGCTACACCGAACCACGTGGATCGCGCAAAGGATTTGGAGCACTGCTATTGGGCACTTATGTAAGTGGAAAATTGTTGTATGCAGGACATACTGGAACTGGCTTTTCGCAACAGTTATTATCGGAGATGTACGATATATTGCAACCTCTTGTAACGACTGAAATGCCATTTGAAGAAAAACCGACCACTAATATGCCCGCTACTTGGATAGCGCCAACGCTGGTTTGTACTATCAAATACACTGAGAGAACGGCCGACAATATGTTTCGTCATCCTGTATTTGTGGGCTTACGAGAAGACATAACACCGGAAGACCTGCAACGTGAAAGTTTGGAAGAACCTGACGAGAGTGACAATTATAATAATATAATAAAGGATATGGAGCAACACGAAAACACAAAAGCATCATCAAAAAAGAGTGACAAGAGTGAGAAAACTAAAGTGAAATACACTAATGTAGATAAAGTATATTGGGAGAAGGAAAAAATCACAAAAGGCGATTTAATTGATTACTATCAACAAGTTAGCGAATACATATTGCCCTATCTGAAAGATAGAGCTCAATCATTGAATCGTCATCCCAACGGTATAGAGGGTGAAAACTTTTATCACAAAGATGCGGGTGGAGAAGCTCCCAAGTGGGTAGACACAACGGTGGTGCATTCAGAATCGAGCGAAAAAGATATCGAATATATTGTTTGCAACAATAAAGAGACTTTGGGGTATCTGAATAATCTGGGATGCATTGAGCTGAATCCATGGAACAGCAGGGTACAATCACCCGACCATCCCGATTATATGATCATAGATTTAGACCCATCGCCCGAAAACACATTTGAGCAGGTGATTGAAGCAGCTTTAGCTACTAAGGAAGTGCTGGATAAATATAACATCCCTTCCTATTGTAAAACATCGGGCAGCACGGGCATTCATATATTTGTGCCCATGGGAGCAAAATACACGTATGATCAAGTAAAAGATTTTGCTCATATCATTGTGCAACTGGTGATGCAAAAGCTACCAGATACAACTACACTGGAACGAACAGTGAAAAAGCGTGGTGCGAAAATATACTTAGATTATTTGCAAAACAGAAGTGGACAAACAGTTGCAAGTGTGTATAGTGTTCGTCCCAAACCCGGTGCTACTGTGTCGATGCCGCTTGAGTGGAAGGAAGTGAAAAAAGGATTACAAATAAGCGATTTCACCATCCACAATGCACTCAAGCGAATAAAAAAGAAGGGGAATATATTTACACCTGTTTTAGGTGAGGGTATTGATATGGAGAAAGTGTTGGGGTTGATTGAATAAGACCATAGTTAGATTATCACTACAATCCATCGGTACTTTCGTACAATTCGGTAATGCTTTCAATCTCGTGGCTAACGTCTTTCCCTTCCTCAATGGCTGCAATCCACGATTCAACAAGTATCAAACTTGTGGCACTGCACGCCTGAAGACCGTATGAGTAGGGACGCAAGCCGTTTGCATGTGTGAAATTAATATCATATAAAAAATCATTGTGCATACCTTTCGTATTGATAGTTCTATAACTTGAGTCGATGTCAATGCCCGATATTTTCAAATAAGGAGTATTATTGTAATATATGATTGAATCTAACTCATGACTTTCAAGCTCTATTTTACTTATATCCGCAGTGGCAAATTTCGCAATGGCAGATTGTACAACGCCCTTCTCTACCAACGACTGAAATGGATAATCTCCTATCTCTAATTTCTTTTGTCCACCACAATTGATGAATAACGGATATTCCATTTCTTCCCAACTTTCATCATCAAGCTGTACTGTTATTTTGGTTGTATCATGTTCAAAGGAGTCATCCTGAAAGTTCACCAGTCCGCCTTTCAACTCTATGCAATTGGCATCATACAGGGCTAAAAGTATTTCTGCAGATTGAAGGGGTAATGCAGCAATAACATTCATGAGAAACCACATAATCTCATTTTGCAAAAACAGGTGGTCTTCAGCTGGCAATAATTCAGCATGATAATTTAAGCTATACATCAGATCATCCAAAGTTTCCATCCAATAGACTGGTCTGTTTTTTCGAAGATTCTTTTTTGCAATGATCAACTCTGATCGCATACCTTCAAATGAATTAATGTATTCGTGTTTTTCTGTCAGCAACGCGACTAAGTGTTTGAAGCTAAATGTTTCATCTTTGAGCTTTTCAATCACATCATACAATTTATCTTTCTTTAAAGCATCCATCAAAGGTTTTCGGCACAAACGAACGAAGTAATCTTCTATTCTTATAAATCCATTGTCGTCTATTAAACCTAATATCTGATTGCGATTGAAATGTCGATATATTTCTCTAATGGGCTCTTTTTGTTCATACTGTAAGTGTGGAAGCCATCCTCGAGAGGAGTGTAACACAATTTTAAAATCGGGTGCGTTTATATGCTTTGTAAATATCAATTTAACATCTACAGTAGTAAAAGTGCCATGGCGATGAGCCAATGAAGTAACTACATCAAATGCACTAAGAGAAGCCCCCAGCGTGCCAATAGTGAAATTGAAGAGTTCGTACTTTCTTGGTAGTATTTTATGAATGGGCCAGGGAGAGGCATAATAGCCACATTCTGGCTTATCTTCATCTTGCCACTCGTGTCCATTGGCGATGATGACAGTTGAAAAAGTATGTAATTGATTGTGACAATCGGTTACAAGAAGTTGATTGTCTATAACTTTTATAATGTCTTTTACTTCACAATTGACATATTCAACAACTGCAATACCTTGAGATTTTAGGGC
>DENY01000122.1:301-6645 GCA_002359825.1 Bacteroidales bacterium UBA2632 | reverse complement strand
TAGCAACAATAAAGGAGGCAGAGAAGGAATGTCTCGTGTAGATCCTCAGATGTCGTGGCGCGAAGTGGAAAACGTTCACATGTATCCTTGGATGCGAGTTATAAGAGATGCCGGTATATTGGGTGCAATGAGCGCCTACAATGATTATGATGGTATTCCCATTCAGAGCTCAAGTTTTTGGTTAACAGAAATGCTAAGGGAGCGATATGGCTTCAAGGGTTATGTTGTTTCGGATAGTGATGCTGTTGAGTATTTGTTTATGAAACATGGTACAGCAGCAAATATGAAAGAGTCTGTTTATCAATCTGTAATGGCGGGCTTGAATGTGAGGTGTACATTTCGTTCTCCCGATTCTTTTGTGCTTCCTTTGCGAGAATTGATTGAAGAAGGTCTTATTCCGATGGACGTGATTGATGAGCGTGTACGCGATATTTTACGTGTAAAGTTTTTGGTGGGTATGTTCGACCATCCTTATCAAATGGATTTAGAGAAAGCTGATATCGAAGTGAATAGTGAAGTAAATCAACAAGTTGCACTGCAAGCCTCTCGTGAGGGTATTGTATTGTTGAAAAATGAAGACAATCTGCTTCGATTAGATAGAAACAAAATAAAGAGAATATCCATTACAGGGCCCAATGCCAATGATGCATCTTATGCGCTAACGCACTATGGACCTTTGGCGGTGGACGTGACTACTGTGTATGATGGGATAGTGAATAAACTAAACAAAGATGTAGAAGTTTTTCTATCCAAAGGGTGTGATATGGTCGATCCAAACTGGCCTGAATCGGAACTAATTGATTTCCCAATTTCTGAAATTGAGCAAGCTGATATAGACAAAGCTGTAGCAGATGCTAAAAAGAGCGACATAGCAATTGTTGTTTTGGGTGAAAACATTCGCACTGCGGGTGAAAATAGATCGCGCTCTTCGCTTGAATTAACAGGAAGACAGTTGGACTTACTGAAAGCAGTACAGCAAACTGGAACGCCTACTATACTTGTGTTGGTAAATGGAAGGCCACTCTCCATCAACTGGGCCGACAAATTTGTTCCTGTTATTTTAGAAGCATGGTATCCTGGTTCACAAGGTGGGACCGCTGTAGCAGATATTCTTTTTGGTGATTACAATCCAAGTGGAAAACTTACAGTAACATTTCCAAAATCGGTAGGACAAATTCCTTTTAACTTTCCTGCCAAACCAAGTTCTCAAATCGATGGCGGTGCTCGTGTAGGCATGGACGGTAATATGACACGACCTTCTGGTGCACTCTATTATTTTGGCCATGGGTTGAGCTACACCACTTTTGAATATTCAGATTTGCAGTTTTCTAAAAAGCAAATGTTGGCTGATGACTCCTTGATGGTTTCATTCAACGTCAAAAACACAGGGAATTATGCTGGAGATGAAGTTGTGCAAATGTACACGCGCGATATACTCAGCTCTGTCACAACATATGAAAAGAATCTTCGCGGTTTTGAGCGAATACATTTAAAACCAGGAGAAACCAAAAGGGTGGAAATGAAGATTATTCCCGAATACTTGCGTTTGCTTGATATGAATAATGAGTGGATAGTAGAGCCGGGCGAATTTAAAGTAATGATTGGCGCATCGTCAGAAGATATTCGTTTGGATGATATTTTCACAGTTAGAGAGTCTATAGATGATGGTAATGATGTGCTAAGTTCTTCTACAAAAGTAAAGTTCAGCATTGTTTCAGATCCATCTGATGACTCGGTTGCCAATGTGCTCAATCATGATGACAAATCCGTATGGATAGGTAGTGAAGATCATTCACTCACAATTTCATTGTTACAATCTAATAAAATTGAAGAAATCAAAATTGTCTTTGACANNATCTAATAAGGTTGAGGATATTAGAATTGTCTTTGACAAGAAATCAAAGAACCTGTCGAGATTCAAAATTAGATTGTCTAAAGGTGGAGGTCAATTTATCGATTTCGTATCAAAAGTTTATAATGGAAAAGGTTATAATGATGAAAATGAGGTAATTATTCCCGTTGGTCAATCTGGTATAAGCGATGTACAGTTGGTTGTCGAAAGTGGTGAATTGATTATTCAGTCGATAGATTTATAATAATAGTCTCTGAACTGTTGAAGAAGGATGATATGATTTCTATTGAGAGAAATAATTGTATCAAATACGTTCTGCTCAACAGTTCAGACAATTAATAAAAAAACTATTGTTTGTGAACACTCATCACTAAAATCAGAAATCATATTACTCTGACCTATTTATGAAATAAATGACATTTATCTATCAAAAAATTATCAAAACAGAGATATTATCTATAATTTTGTATTCAGTTTAGAGAGAAACTGTTTCTTTCTTCCAAATTTACTAACAACAATCATATATGCGCAAAGATAAACCTGCACGATTGATACTCGAAAATGGTGTAGTTTTTCATGGGAAATCGTTTGGTTCCGAAAGATCGAGTTCGGGAGAGGTCGTTTTCAATACGGCCATGGTTGGTTATCCTGAAAGCTTGACAGACCCGTCCTACGAAGGACAAATACTTACCATCACTTATCCAATAATCGGAAATTACGGAGTCCCACCTAACAGTATGACACAAGGAATTTCCGATTTTTTTGAGTCTGAACGGATTCATGTCAAAGGACTTGTAATATTAGACTATTCGCACGACTACTCACATTGGAATGCTGAGAGAAGTCTTTCGGATTGGTTGAAAGAAGAAGATATACCTGCCATTTATGGAATAGACACACGCCAACTGACTAAACTGTTGCGTGAAAATGGATCGATGAGTGGGAAAATTGTTATAGATAGTGACGATGAAAATGAATTGGAGTTTTACGATCCGGCTAAAGAAAATCTTGTAGATAAAGTAAGCTGTAAAGAGATAATTGAATATAAGAACGGTGAGAAAAAAGTTGTACTGGTCGATTGTGGTGTGAAACACAATATAATCCGTCATTTGCTACGCAAAAATATTCATCTCATTAGAGTGCCATGGGACTATGACTTTAATTCTATTGACTATGACGGATTGTTTATCTCTAACGGAGCGGGCAATCCTGAGTTTTGTCAAACAACGGTAGATAATATACGTATAGCAATGAACGGAAACAAACCCATATTTGGAATTTGTATGGGTAACCAATTATTGGCAATGGCTGCAGGTGCTAAAACATATAAATTGAAATATGGTCATCGTAGTCACAATCAACCCGTGAGAGAAGTAGGAACTAACACTTGCTATATCACCTCACAGAATCATGGGTACGCTGTAGATGCAAGTTTGTTAAGCGACGAATGGGAATCATACTTTGAAAATATGAACGATGGTACGAATGAAGGCATTAGACATAAGACAAAGCCTTTTTCATCTGTACAGTTTCATCCCGAAGCCGCCAGTGGACCAACGGACACCGAATATCTATTTCAGGATTTTATAGATAGTTTATAGTTGCCAATCAAGGAGGGACTACATTCAAGTAGTACAAAAAGCACAAAGAGAAAAAAGATATACAAGAAAGAAAAAAAACAAATGACAACAAAGAAATCATCCCTTAAAAAGGATTTAGCATATTCACATTCCGATATAAAAAAAGTGCTCATTCTTGGTTCGGGCGCTCTCAAGATTGGCGAAGCGGGTGAGTTTGATTATTCAGGTTCACAAGCGCTGAAAGCACTGAAGGAAGAAGGAGTAGAAACCATTTTGATTAATCCAAACATTGCCACAGTTCAAACATCTGAAGGGTCGGCAGATAAAATATATTTTTTACCAATCACGCCTTACTTTGTAGAAAAGGTAATTAAGAAAGAGCAGCCTGATGGTATATTGCTTGCTTTTGGTGGGCAAACTGCGCTCAATTGTGGTGTAAAACTGTTTGAAGCAGGAATACTCAAAAAATACAATCTGCAGGTGATGGGAACTCCAGTAGAGACAATCACGGCAACAGAAGACCGTGATTTGTTTGTGAAAAAACTCAACCAAATAGATGTAAAAACAATACAGAGCCATGCAACAAGTACTATAGCCGAATCATTGGAGGCAGCCGAAAAATTGGGTTATCCCATTATTCTTCGAGCAGCTTATTCATTGGGTGGTTTAGGATCGGGCTTCTGCGATAATGCTCAGGAATTGAAATCATTGGCTGAGAAAGCTTTTTCATATTCCGATCAATTGTTGATTGAAAAATCACTGAAAGGATGGAAAGAAATTGAATATGAAGTAGTTCGCGACCAGTATGACAATTGTATCACGGTGTGTAACATGGAGAATTTTGATCCATTGGGCATACATACAGGTGAAAGTATCGTGGTTGCGCCATCTCAAACGTTGACTAACTCAGAAGTTAACAAACTCCGCAGTTTAGCCATACAGATTGTACGTCATTTGGGTATAGTGGGAGAGTGTAATGTACAATATGCTTTTGATACAGAGTCGGAAGACTACAGAGTGATAGAAGTGAATGCACGCCTGAGTCGTTCATCAGCATTGGCTTCTAAAGCCACAGGATATCCGTTAGCCTTTGTGGCAGCTAAGTTGGCTATGGGTTACGGACTGTTTGACTTAAAAAACTCTGTAACCAAATCAACCAGTGCTTTCTTTGAGCCATCGCTTGACTATGTAGTAGTGAAAATTCCTCGTTGGGATCTTGGTAAATTTAGCGGGGTGACAAAAGAGATTGGATCGAGCATGAAGTCAGTTGGTGAAATCATGTCCATTGGTCGCACCTTTGAAGAAGCCATCCAGAAAGGTCTGCGGATGATAGGGCAGGGCATGCATGGGTTTGTTGAAAACAAAGAGCTCAAAATAAAAGATATAGACAAAGCGCTGAACGAGCCTACAGACGAACGCATTTTTGTGATAAGCAAAGCTTTCAGGGTGGGCTATACGATTGATCAGATACACGACTTGACAAAGATTGACAAGTGGTTTTTATATAAACTGTACAATATACTCGTTACGGCAGAAGAAATTGAAGCACTCTCGGCACAAGATGCTGATTTAACTAAAGCTGAGAATCCCAACTTAGACGAGCTATTGAGGGTTGCGAAGAAACAAGGATTCTCCGATTTTCAGATTGCTCGTGCTCTTTGGAAAGACGAGATGCCCGAAAATGGTCTCGACATTGTGCGCAAATACCGCAAGAGTCTCAACATCGTTCCTGTTGTGAAACAGATTGACACACTTGCTGCTGAATATCCTGCACAGACCAATTATTTGTATTTGACATACAATGGTACTGAAAATGATGTTCATTATCTGGGCGACAAAAAATCGGTAATCGTGTTGGGATCGGGTGCCTATCGCATTGGATCATCGGTTGAGTTTGACTGGTGTTCGGTGAATGCTCTTAAAACTGTAAGGAATGAAGGTTACCGTTCGGTAATGATTAACTACAACCCAGAAACAGTATCTACGGACTATGATATGTGCGATAGACTCTATTTTGATGAGTTGACATTCGAAAGGGTGATGGATATCATTGAGTTGGAAAATCCACATGGAGTGATACTCTCTGTTGGAGGACAAATTCCTAATAATCTCGCTGTAAGACTTGACAATTATGATGTGAATATATTGGGCACACAAGCCAACAAAATAGACAATGCAGAGAATCGTCACAAATTTTCGAGCATGTTAGACGAACTCGAAATTGACCAGCCTCGTTGGAAAGAACTCACCTCACTCAGTGATATCGAAAGCTTTGTTGATGTAGTTGGATACCCTGTGCTTGTTCGGCCATCCTACGTGCTTTCAGGTGCCGCCATGAATGTTTGTTCCAACTATGATGAGTTGAAAAACTTCCTTCAATTGGCTGCCGATATTTCCTCTAAATATCCTGTAGTGGTAAGTGATTTCATTGAAAATGCCAAAGAAATTGAGTTTGATGCAGTAGCCAACAAAGGAGAGATTGTGACGTATGCTATTTCCGAACATGTTGAGTTTGCTGGAGTACATTCAGGCGATGCTACCATTCAGTTTCCCCCACAACGATTGTATGTGGAAACAGCACGTAAAGTGAAGAAAGTGGCACGAAAGATAGCCAGAGCTTTAGAGATAACAGGTCCATTCAACATTCAGTTTCTTGCCAAAGAAAATAAAATTAGGGTGATTGAGTGCAATATACGTGCATCTCGCTCTATACCATTTGTATCTAAAGTGTTGAAGATAAACTTCATCGATTTGGCTACCAAAGTGATGTTAGGCTTGGATGTTGAAAAACCCAGCAAGAATGCTTTCGACTTAGATTATGTAGGCATTAAAGCCTCTCAATTCTCTTTCTCAAGATTGCAAAAGGCCGACCCTGTATTGGGTGTAGACATGGCTTCGACAGGCGAGGTGGG
>DENY01000122.1:0-264 GCA_002359825.1 Bacteroidales bacterium UBA2632 | reverse complement strand
CTGCCAGATTGTTGCATTCCAAAGGATTCAATTTATTTGCAACGGGAGGATCTCAAAAATTCTTGGTAGATAATGGAGTGCCAGCCACACTGTTGTATTGGCCAAGTGAAAATAAAAGTCCCAACACGATTGAGATGCTACAAGAAAAGAAGATTGATATGGTTGTAAACATTCCCAAGAACCTCAGTCCAAGCGAGCTAAAGAATGGTTATATGATTAGACGTACATCCATCGATTTCAATATTCCACTGATAACCAACACGC
>DENY01000219.1:3881-4056 GCA_002359825.1 Bacteroidales bacterium UBA2632 | reverse complement strand
TCATATTATTCTTTCTTATATTGAGAAGAAACTTAATGAGAAAGATGAAGTTGAAATTATCAAAGTACAACAGCAAGGAAAAACAATTACTGGAACCATAACAGATATAAATGGTGAACCAGTTATTGGTGCTAATATTATTGAAAAAGGAACGAGTAATGGTACTGTAACAGAC
>DENY01000219.1:334-3854 GCA_002359825.1 Bacteroidales bacterium UBA2632 | reverse complement strand
AAAAAGGTAAACCTTACAGGAGCCGTTTCATCTCTTACTTCAGAGAAACTTGCCACTGTTCCAGTACCTAACGTTGGTACTCTTTTGTATGGTCAGCTTCCAGGATTAATCACTCTTCAAAGAAGTGGTCAACCAGGAGAAGACGGAGTTTCATTAAATATTCGAGGTTATGGTAGCCCTCTCGTTGTAGTAGATGGAATAGCAGGCAGAAATTTTGATCGACTGGATCCTAATGAAATTGAAAGTATTACTATACTAAAAGATGCCGCATCAGCTGCGGTTTATGGAGTAAGTGGAGGAAATGGAGTTGTGCTTGTTGAAACAAAGAAAGGAGTTGTTGGAAAACCTAAGTTCTCTTACAACATGAACTATGGGGTTCAGAATGTAACACGATATCCAAGATTTGTAAATTCATCTGAGTTTGCAATATTAAAAAATGAAGCTTCTTTAAACACAGGTGGTGGAATTGTATACACGGATGAAGAAATTGCAAAATTTAGAGACGGAACAGATGCAGAATATCCTAATGTTGATTATTATAATGTGTTTATACAAGATAATGCACCACAAATGCAACAAAATATTTCTGTAAGAGGTGGGAGTGAAGCTGTAAAATATTTTTTCTTGTTGGGTTATACAGATCAGGAGTCAATGTGGAAAGCGTGGTCTAATGGTAAACCAGGTAAGGGAACGAATCAAGATTTTAAAAAATATAATTTTAGATCAAATGTTGATGCGAAGATTCATGATAATTTTGATATATTAGTTGAGTTTGGAGGCAGAAAGGAAGATAGGCAGAATTTAATTCAAGATTCATATCTGATGGCATCATGGATGCAATATCAATGGCCGATTTATGAGCCTTATACACCCGATGGTAAAGTTGCTTCACATAATTATGGTTTAAGCGCATATTTAGATGATGAATTATCGGGTTACATTAAAGATTGGAGATATTATTTAAACGGTGCGATTACATTGAGATATAAAATTCCATATATAAAAGGTTTAACTGCAAGCGTTAAAGCTGCACAAGATTTGTTTTTTAGGAATCAAAAGTATTGGCGTAAACAATATGGACTATTTATGTGGAATGAACAAGAGCAGGAATCATATCAAACTGGAGCAAGAGAAGCTAATTCATTGCAACTTGATAATTGGAAGTCTGGAACATTAACTCTAAATGCCTCTTTAAATTATGAAAACAGTTTTGACAGCAAACATAATGTCTTCGGCTTATTGCTGTTTGAAGAATCTGAATTTACTGCTGACAATTTTGGTGCTAATAGAATTAATTATGTTGTGCCAATAGATCAAATATTTGCCGGACCTGATAAAGACAAAAGTAATTGGGGTGGAGCCTCTGATGATGGCCGACAAAGTTTAGTGGGACGGGTAAGCTATGATTTCTTAAGTAAATATTTACTGGAATACAGTTTTCGTTATGATGGCTCCGCCAGGTTCCCAAAGAATACTCGTTGGGGATATTCTTCCGGTATTTCTGCAGGATGGAGAATCTCAGAAGAAGTTTTTTTTAAATCTGTCTTTAATAATGTTGATAACTTAAAGTTTCGTGCATCATACGGTACTTTAGGAAGTGATGCTACTGGACAGTTTCAATTCCTTACTGGTTTCACCTATCCTGCATATAATTATATTTTAGGAGGCAACTCTTTAACTAATGGAATGGTAGATAGAGGAGTTCCTAACCCGAATATTACATGGGAAAAAAGTAATGTAGTTAATTTAGGTCTTGACTTAAGTTTGTGTATTGGTATGTTAGGACTTGAATTAGACGTTTTTAATCGTAATAGAGAAGGATTATTAGCTACTCGTGCATTACAATTACCAAGTACATTTGGAGCTAGTCTACCGGCTGAAAATATAAATTCTGACAATACTAGAGGTTTTGAAATTGTACTGACTCATAATAATAAGATAGATCACTTTCAATATAGTATTCGATCAAACTTTTCTTTTACAAAATCAAAATGGATTGATTATGAAGAAAAGTCATTTTCATCTCAGTATGATAGATTTATAAATGGATGGGAAGGTAGATATAAAAATAGGTATATAGGCTTAAAAACAATTGGTCAATTTCAAGATTTTGAAGAGATATACGCCTCTCCAATTCAAGATAGCAGAAATAATGCTACATTACGACCAGGTGATTATAAATATGAGGATTTTAATGGTGATGGGGTAATTGACACTCGCGATTGGCAACCACTTCAAAGGGGTTCAACGCCTGAAATTACTTATGGTCTAGCGGTAAATGCTTCTTGGAAAAACTTCTTCATGGATATGAACTGGCAGGGAGCATCAAACTTTTTTATGCAAATGGAACATTTCTTAATTATGCCTTTTGCTAATGACATGAATACATATGCATATTTCATGGATCGATGGCATAAATCAGATCCAAGTGATCCAAATTCAACATGGATACCTGGAAAATATCCTGCTACAATAAATAATGGTGCCCCAAATAATAGTATGTGGTCTGATGCATGGATGAAAGATGCAACATACCTAAGATTAAAAACATTGCGCATAGGCTATCAGTTAAAAAGTAATTTAGTTAAAAATATTGGTATTGAATCTTTGAGTTTATCCTTGAGCGGACAAAACTTGCTTACTTTTACCAAATTGCCATACATGGATCCTGAAACTCCAAACGGTAGATTGTCTTTGTATCCTCAAATGAAGACTTATAATATAGGTTTAAATATTAATTTTTAAAAAACATTATTATGAAAAATAAAATAACAGTTATATTCTTTACTCTGATTCTATTTAGTTGTATAGAAGGCGTGCTAGATAGAAAACCATTAGATATGATTTCTGATTCGGATGTATGGGTATCAGAAGAGTTAATCGATATCTATATTACTAGTTTATATGATAATCTGCCCATTGGGATGGTGAAAAATGGTTCTGTGTATGAATGCCATCTCACAGACGAATCTACAGATCCCTATTCAGGAGTATTAATTGTTAGCGATTATGGAAATCAAAGCTTGACTTTAAATCCAGGAATGTATTCTTGGATTAGGAGAGCTAATTATTTTTTAGAAAAAATAATGGAAAGCAATATAGATGAAAATAAAATAAAATTACTATCTGCTGAAGTTCGCTTTATTAGAGCCTACTATTATTTCGATCTTGTTAAAAAATATGGTGGTATGCCAATCATTGAAGATGTTCAAAATTTCGAAGGAGACATTGAGCCTCTTTTAGTTGCACGAAATAAAGAAGATGAGGTTTATAGCTTTATATTAAAAGAGTTGAACGAAGCAATTATTGATTTACCTGATACATGGGATGCACCAAATTCAAATCGAGCCACAAAAATGGTGGCCCAAGCTTTGAAATCAAGAGCTGCGCTTTATGCAGGTTCTATTGCAAAGTATGGTACAGTACAACTTGATGGATTGGTGGGCATTCCTAATTCAAGAACTGATTTTTATTTTGAGGAAGCGCTTAAAGCTTCAAATACCATTATAGAAAGTGATAA
>DENY01000219.1:0-290 GCA_002359825.1 Bacteroidales bacterium UBA2632 | reverse complement strand
AGACATATGCACAACACTTATAATATGCCGCAAAGCTTTAAGCCCGGATGTTGTGGTAATGCATCATCACCAACGTTGGAAATGGTGGAATCGTACGAATACATTGATAACTCTGATGGAAAATTGGATTATGTAGGAAAGGAATTTGATTCACCAATTTATCTCTTTGAAGATAAAGACCCTCGTTTTGAAGGCACTGTAATGTATTCTGAAAGTTTTTTTGTGAGCAGACCTGTTCAAATTTACAGGGGTATATATGGGACGGATGGAACATTATATGACAATATTGA
>DENY01000138.1:6607-8477 GCA_002359825.1 Bacteroidales bacterium UBA2632 | reverse complement strand
TCATCTGATTTAAACATTTTCATCGAGTAGAAAATGTTGGGATAAAACTACCGAAGAATCACGTATAGACTGGGTCTTTATCTAATCCTCTTAAATCTTTATAAAGAAGCTTTTGTAAATTGATTTTACAATTACGAGATTTGTCTAAAAAGCATATAATCAATCGAATACTTTCCTGGACCTGTTAAAGTCAATGCAATAAAAACAACTAATGCTTTTAATGCATTAGAGTAAATACCAAAGGGGTCACCTGCTGTAACGTGCATTAAAACGGCCACTATCATAGTACCTACCAACATTAGTGCGACGGGTCGTTGCAGTAAGCCCAAAATAATAAACACCCCGCCAACTGCCTCTGTGGCAGATGCCAAGAAACCCCAAAAAGCAGGAGCAAATGTTATTCCCAACAAAGACATGGTTGAGCCAAGTTGTGTCCAAGTTTCTACACCAGCCAACAATTTGGGGAATCCATGGNNATTCCAATTCGCAAAACAAGTAGTCCAATATTAACCAGCGTTTTTTTATTAATCATAATGTATTTATTTATTTTCTATTTGTTTAAATTCTAAAGTCGCAAATGATAAAACCCTTATTAACTGACTGTTAGTCAAATGGAAGTTGTTATCTAATAATTTCACAATTATTGATAGTACAATAACACCCAATCACTCTAATTTGTTTACTTTTGCTCTTATATATATATATCTGCTATGTCAACATTTGCACCATTCTCAAAACCATTATACGTAATGCTCAAACCTGTAGGAGCATTATGCAATTTANNAACGATTTATAAAAGAATACATCGAATCGCAAACTATTCCTCAAATAATGTTTACTTGGCATGGTGGTGAAACGCTCATGCGTCCACTTTCATTCTACAAACGAGCAGTAGAACTGCAAAAGCAATACGGACGAGGTAGACAGATTGACAATTCAATACAGACCAATGGCACGCTACTTACAGATGAATGGTGTTCCTTTTTCAAAGAAAACAACTTCTTAGTGGGTATATCAATTGATGGACCTCAAGATTTTCATGACGAATACAGAAGAAACAAACTAGGTGTTCCATCGTTTCACAAAGTAATGCAAGGCATCAAGCTATTGAAGAAACATGGAGTTCAATATAACTGCATGGCAGTAGTAAACGATTACAATGCAGAATACCCATTAGAGTTCTACAAATTCTTCAAAGAAATTGGATGTGAGTTCCTACAGTTCACACCTATAGTGGAACGCTTAAAGGATGACAACTCATCCTCTTCCACATCACTTGCAAGTGCAAAGGACATTGATGCCAAACTAGCTCCCTTTAGTGTATCGTCTAAGCAGTGGGGTAATTTCTTATGCGCCATATTCGATGAGTGGGTGCGAAATGATGTAGGCAAGATTTTTATTCAAATATTCGATTCTACTCTCGCCAACTGGGTGGGCGTNNGCAAATGACAAAGAAGCTAAGCTTGCGCCTTTCAGTGTATCACCCGAACAATGGGGCAATTTTTTATGTACTATTTTCGACGAGTGGGTTCGCAATGATGTAGGTAAGATATTCATTCAGATATTCGATTCAACTCTTGCCAATTGGGTGGATGAACAACCGGGCGTATGCACCATGGCTAAAACTTGTGGACATGCAGGAGTGCTGGAGTTTAACGGTGATGTTTACTCATGTGACCACTATGTGTTTTCCGAATACAAACTAGGCAATATCTACAAAGAGCCCCTTGCTTCTATGATGTATTCTGACAAACAACTAAAATTTGGAGCTGATAAGTTTGACAAGCTCCCATCACAATGTAAAGAGTGTAATGTTTTGTTTGCTTGCAATGGAGAGTGTCCTAAAAACAGGTTCATTTACGACAAATAT
>DENY01000138.1:3609-6545 GCA_002359825.1 Bacteroidales bacterium UBA2632 | reverse complement strand
GGACTACATGAAAAAGGAATTGTTAGCAAAACGTCCACCTTCCAATGTTATGAATTGGGTGGACTTGAACTCTGTACAATAGAAAAATATCTGACTCATAGTAAAGCGTAAACACCTTGACATTAAACTTGTAGGACCATTTGCACCTATTTGATAAAGTTGGATTAAATAAATTTTTAAAACAAAAAAAGACTAAATCTTATCGATTCAGTCTTTTTTTGTTGTGCTTAAATAATTACCTTACGGTATATTATCTCCCTTTCGAGAAGAATAACTAATCTTGAGAGCATAAGCCTTTCTTAATGCTTGCTTCACTTCTGTCACGTAACGCATTTGAGTGTCTTCGTCAACTTTCAAAGATACAGTCATAAATTGCTGGTCTGATTCATTAAGCATGTTTCGTTCCGATGCAATATAGTCGTGAATATCTTCAACTTCTGCAAACTTATCATTCAATTGCATGAAAGTTCCAGTACCAAATTTTGGATCTACTGGTTGTCCCATATAAATATAGGTTACCAATGATTTTTTTTCTAGTTTCTGAACCTCTGATGCTTCAGGAATTTTAAATTTAACCATCAATGTTACTTCTCTCATGGTTGTTGTAACCATAAAGAAAAATAGAATTGCAAAAATCATGTCAGGTAAAGAAGAGGTATTTAAAGCTGGCATCTCACGTCCGCCTGATTTATTAAATTTACCCATTATTTTTTTCCTCCATAACTTTTTGGTTCTGCCTCCGAAATTCGTTGAGGATACACCTTGTTAATTAAATCTTTCTCATCAGTTAGAAGTTCTTCGTACGGTCTATTATAGTACCTCTTAGCTGCTTCTTCCCTCAATTCATTATAAGCTTTCACCAATTCATTCTGAACTGCTAAGTATGCTTTATAACTAGTTGTGTTATCATTTTGAAGAGATACTACGTGATCTTTTGTCACACGTAAAGTTCCTATTGGAGGACCGAAATCTTCTTCAAAAAGTTCTGGTAAATCTTCACTATTATTCGGATTTACTACGAACTCTTTCACTTTATCTTTCAAACTTTGTTTACCTGTTTTTCCTTGGAGTTCACTTAGATTATCATAGTGAACATCACCAACCATTGTTTGGTTAAGCGAGTTTACCAACACCGACATGAGATTTCGTCTTTGGACTTTCATCTCTGAGAGTTGTTCTTCATCCTGTGGTGGGGGTGGTAGGCGTCGGGCCAAACCACTATCTGTGTCCATAGAAGAGGTAACAAGGAAAAAAATAAGCAAAAGGAAAGCAATGTCCGCCATCGAACTTGAATTAACGTCAGGTACTTTCTTGCCTTTTTTAGCCATATTATTATTTTTTTAGCTGGAAATATAAATTATTTCCGTTTTCCTATTCTGTTGATTAAAGGACTAAACAGCATTGCCAAAATTGTTAGTGACATCAGGATATATACTGAATAAATCCACATATCTGTCAATTTCAACATAGCTGGTACATTATCGGTTCCTTCATATCCAAGGATATTTAGTGGTGTTCCATCTCCAAGTGCATAAGCAACTACCAATAATACAGCAAAAACAAGTAACGTAAGCAAAGAATTTATTGCTCGTTTTCTATTATGTCTGAAATTATTGATAAATCCTATAACTGAAAAAGCAAACACTGAGAATATTGTTATTCCTAACAATATATATATCCAATAAAGAAGTCCATCTGTGAAACTAGGTTCGGCAATACCGACTAATTCCACGTACTGATTTTCAGGTTGAACAGTACCTCCCAAGAAGAACAATGCTATAAGAACAATTGTTACTGCGGATAAGGCATATAATGTCCAACGCGAAATTCTAGATATTTTTGTTACTGCCATTGGGTTATTTAAATTTTATGTTTTACATTATATCTAATTACATGGTCAAGGAATGTAATTGATGAATCTTCCATCTTGTTGAGGATAGTTTCAACTTTATTCAAAATGTAGTTATAAAATAACTGTAGAATAAGAGCTACAATAAGTCCACCAATTGTTGTAATAAGGGCAACTTTCATACCACCTGCTACAATTGTAGGGCTAATGTCTCCTGCACGTTGAATATCATCAAATGCTTGTACCATACCAATAACTGTTCCCAAGAAACCAAGTGATGGAGCCATTGCGATAAACAATGTAATCCAAGAAAGATTTCTCTCTAATAGTCCGGCTTGTACACCACCATAAGATACTACAGAGCGTTCTACTACTTCTGCACCTTGATCGATACGTAGCAAACCTTGATATACAATTGAAGCAATTGGGCCTCTAGTATCACGCGCTAAAGATTTGGCTCCTTCTACGTCACCTCTGTCTAGTGCTTGACCTATTTCGTCCAACATACCTTCTACGTGTGCGTCTGCAAGACTAAGATAGATAATTCTTTCTAAACAAAATGCTAAACCTAAAATTAATGGAATAGCTACTAAACTCATGAAGAATGCATTACCTTCAATAAATTTAATTTTTAATGCTTTGTGAAAACCTGTAGGTTCTTCAACAGCTGTTGTGGTTGAGGCAACCTCGTCTTGGGCTGCCGGAGGAGCAACTTGCTCAGATGCTGGTTGTGCGTCTGCGTCTTGTGCTAAAAGAACTGATTGCAACCCTACTGACATGAGTCCTAGAATTGCGAAAATTGCAAATAACTTTTTCATTGTGTGTTCAATTTTTTGAGGATTAATGAATTTAACTTGTTATTAATTTAAAATGATTATTGACGTTATTACTATTAATTATTAAACGTTTTATCTTATACTTCTGATATCAACTTGCATATCTTCAGATCTATTGCGGAGAGAGTGGGATTCGAACCCACGATACACTTTTGGCGTATACCCGCTTTCCAGGCGAGCCTCTTCAACCACTCGAGCATCTCTCCAAAACGAGGAGAGTGTCTGAAATCGTTGCAAAATACGACTTTTTT
>DENY01000138.1:397-3594 GCA_002359825.1 Bacteroidales bacterium UBA2632 | reverse complement strand
GTATCCAACATAACCATCCATAATAGGAATAAATTTGTTTATCAATAAAGGGCTAGCGAACATTTCTTATCATAAAAAACAGTCTTTCAGATATTTATATCAAAAAGAAGCTTAGCATTTGTTTTTGATATTTGTGCCATTTCTGCAGAATCGATGCCATATATATCAGATAATGCTTTATTTATCTGTTCTAAGTATATCGGTTCATTTCTTTTGCCACGATAAGGAGCAGGGCTTAAATAGGGAGAATCGGTTTCTAAAACTATTTTTTCGATAGGACAATGTTTCAAGACTTCTCGTAAGGTTGAATTCTTAAAAGTCACAATGCCATTAATGCCGAAATAAAATTTCTCAAATTTCAATAATTCATTTAAATCAGAGAGATTACCGCTGAAACTATGGAAGACACCACGCAATTTTTCGTGCCCTGTGCGTCGCAAAGAGGAAATAATTTCTTGATAAGAGTTGCGAGAGTGAATAGAAACAGGTAAATCTTTTTCTATACTCCATTTGAGTTGTGTCTCAAAAACCTCTGTTTGCTCTTTTATAAATGTTGTGTCCCAATATAAATCTATACCAATCTCACCAATAGCTACATAATCGTTGTTGCTATCTAACTCTTTATATATTAGATCCAATTGTTCTTTGTAATCTTGTTTAACACTGGTGGGATGAAGTCCCATCATGGGCTGAAAAAATGTAGGATGATCTCGCACCACATTTTTAAGTAACTGAATAGTAGATACGTCTATGTTAGGCAGAATAACCTTTTCTACATGTTTTTGTTTTGATCTTTGAACAACTTGAGTAAGGTCTTCAAAATAATCATTTACATATAAATGAGCGTGTGTATCAATTAGCATTATTCTACTTTTTCTCCTTTTCGATAGTAATATACAACCCCGTATTCTTTGTTCTCATCAATCTTCTGTTTGGGAGGTAAATCGATGTTTGCTGCCTCAACTTGGTTCCATAGAGCTAAAATTATCTCGTCAACTTCAGCACGATAGCTCACAACCTCAGCTTGAGTACGATTGGTTGCTTTTTGATGAATCTGTTGTGTAGTATATCCATCTTTAAAAATGGAGTACATTGCTTTCACTTTAGCTATGGTTGGATTATATATTGGAACGCCACCACCGGCGATTCGTTTTTCTTCTCCTAAAATAATTTTCTTGCCCCATTCGAGCAACAATTCATTGGTTGAGATATCAGGAAGCAGCATTTCGCTATTTTCTAATCCGTACAAAATAAGATAATCTGGTTTAATTTCATTTCTTATCACTGCTAAATATAGCACCTGCACAAAATGAGAAATATATAAGCGAGCATTTTTGATTTGTTCCTGAAAAAACTTATTTGCTTTAATTTGAATTTCAAAGGTCTGCTGATTCGCCTTGTACATTTTCTCGAACTTCGAGACTATGTTTTTGGCTTTGTATAATGTATTCATTGAAACAACAACATCATTATAATCCATATTATTAGATTTATCGATAGCTGCTTTCAAAGCTTTTATTCGGGCGGCATCAGTATTTGGCAGTCTTCTGTAAGGCATATTCTTTTATTTAGACATGAAAAGTAAAAACTAAGACTACAGATCGATAGGCGAAATATTATATAACAAAGGTGCTTTTTACTTTTCTCGATTCATTAAATTGCTAGTATAAGTCAGAAGTTCTTTTTTCCTATCGTCTGACACATTTACTTGCGATAAATTGTTCAATGCTGCAAGGTAATAGTTTTGAATGAGTTTATTGGTAATAGTTTCCAAATTTAAATCATCGTATATTTCTTTAACAGCATTTATTTTTGCNNTCAAAGCATTCTGCTGTTATCCATTGTTGAATAATTGCATTTACACTACTTGTACTAATTTCGAGAGCTTTAATAAGCAAGAAAGTTTTCTTATTACTTATAATATCACCCCCAATTTTTTTTCCAAAATCAATCTGATTGCCATATACATCCAACAAATCATCTTTCAGCTGAAAAGCCAAACCGATATTAATACCAAATTCATATAAACGATTCGCATCTGCTTCGCTTGCATTTCCTAGAATAGCTCCAATTTTCAGTGATGTAGCTACAAGAACGGCTGTTTTCAAGCGAATCATTTCAATATACTCCGATTCATTCACGTCTAACCGTTTTTCAAAGTCCATATCGTATTGTTGACCTTCGCACACCTGCATTGCAGTAGATGTGAAATTCTCAAGTATTGATGGTAAAACTCCTTTGGGAACTTTTGTTATATAGTTGTATGCATCAATCAACATCGCATCACCAGATAGCACTGCGGTGTTATCATTCCATTTTGTATGTACTGTCGGTTGCCCTCTCCTCATTGTAGCATTATCCATAAGGTCATCGTGAAGCAAGCTGAAATTGTGAAATATCTCAATCCCAAGTGCTGGAAAGGTACTAATATCAATATCTTCGGTAAAAAGATTGGTAGCCATGTAGGTTAAAATGGGTCTCAACCGTTTACCTCCAATAGAAAGAATATATTCAATGGGTTCAAATAAGGAAAGAGGCTGTTTATTATAATCGAGCAACTCATTGATAGCTGCATTTATTTTTATTTCTAAATCTACAGGGGAGTATATCATAGATTTGCAAGATTGAAGTTAAGCAATAGAAGCCGCCTTTAAATAAAGCGGCTTCTATATTTTTTTAATAAGTTTTAAAACGTAAATGGGCTTTTAGTTTTGAAGACGGAACACAACCGGTAATGTAAATCGAACACGTACTGGTTTTCCTCTTTGTTGTCCTGGTTTCCACTTGGGCATCGTTTTAATAACGCTTACAGCTTCCTTATCCAAAGAAGGGTCTTGTCCTCTTACTACTTGTACGTCAGAAATGCTACCATCCCGTTCTACCACGAAGTTTGTGATAACACGACCTTGGATTCCATTTTCTTGTGCAATAACAGGATATTTGATGTTATCGCCTAAAAACTTCATTAAAGCTGTGGTTCCACCTGGGAATTCGGGTTGTTGTTCAACTACCACAAAAATTTCTTCTGTTGCCTCTTCCTCTACTGGTTTAGGTGGTGGAGGTGGTGTGTAAGTTTGAACTTGAGCCTTAGATTGATCGTCTTCTAAAGAAGATAAATCAATTTTAGTTTCAACTTTCTCTTCAGTCACCTCGATTATTTCGGGCACTTCTGGTTCTGGTGGTGGTGGTGGTGGTGG
>DENY01000138.1:0-260 GCA_002359825.1 Bacteroidales bacterium UBA2632 | reverse complement strand
CCAGAATGTAGTCTTGTGAGTTTCAATGTTTGCTTTCGGTGTTTTTTTAACTTCCATGTTTTTTGTTTTTAATGTGTTTTCGTTAATACTTACCGTTATCTTCAAATACAAAAATAGATATTATTTTCGTATGCTCTCTATTTTTTGAAGTAAAAATTTTAAAAAACGGTTAATTCTACAATATCAAGCATGTTAAAGCCTCTCTTTAATGGCTTAAAATTGAAATAACCATGTTTTATTGTTTGATTTTATAAATATCT
>DENY01000211.1:6994-7213 GCA_002359825.1 Bacteroidales bacterium UBA2632 | reverse complement strand
TATTTAGGCTGAATAGTTACAGAAGTAGGAGTAGTTTATATATTTAGTTCTTAGGAAAATAATGAAAGTCTTTATGAATTTTTCATTCAAATGGCTTATTACAGAAAAATACTATGTTCTAGGTGAAATCTCTATATTTATTCTATTCATTACTTAGTTGATCTTTATTTTCCTGTTTCAAATATACTTTTAACCATTTATTCAAGAAAAAATTATTAG
>DENY01000211.1:509-6920 GCA_002359825.1 Bacteroidales bacterium UBA2632 | reverse complement strand
TTTTATGTGGCAATATTATAGTAAACTTGATTACGTCTCAAAAATATAAATCTTAACGGATGAGAAAATATATTTTCTGGTTACTTTCTTTAATTCTTCTTTTTGCATGTGATGCTGCTAAACGTGTACCTGATGGGAGTTACTTGTTGAATAAAGTAAAGATAGATACAGATACAAAGTCTGTGAAAGCTTCTGAACTTGAACCTTTTTTAAGACAAGAACCAAATGCTTCACTCCCACTAATAGGTAAATATAAACTTCACCTTTATAATATTGCTGCCAATGATTCTACATGGTTGAATCGTCAATTTCGTAAATTTGGGGAAAGACCAGTTCTTTATAGCGAACGGTTGACTTCAATTTCTACTGAACAGATTAAACTAGAATTGAACAATCGCGGTTATTTGAATGCAACAGTGGATACACTTTTAGAGTTTAAAGATAAGAAAGCAAATGTAACATATGATATTGAAGGCAAAGATCCTTATCGCATTCTAAGTTATCAGGACACAATTCAAGATACTACAATTTTAAAAATTCTGAGAGAGGAAAAGAAACTTAATTTCATAAAAGAAGATGATGTTTTCGATTTAAAAGTCTTGGAAGAAGGACGTGTTGAAATGGCTCGTCAATTAAGGAACAAAGGTTATTATGATTTTTCTAAAGATAACTTTCAGTTTCTAGCTGATACAACTGTTGGAGCTAACCAAGTTGATTTATCTGTAAACTTACTGAACCCGACTGATAGTACACTCCATCAACAATATTATTTGGGTAACTCTACAATTTTGAACGGAATTGATATTGCATTATTAGAAGACAGCACTCAGCACAACCAGTTTGATACAATTCAATTTAGGAACTTAACTGTCATCCAAGATAAAAATGAGTTTCTTAGACCCCGTGCAATTTATTACAATACTTTTTTACGCAAAAACAGGATGTATGCAGATAGATTAGTCGATCGAACATATACTTCTTTGAATGGTTTGGGTCCAGTGAGTCAAACAAATATCAATTTATATCCAGTCGTTCGGAATGATTCTAACTTTCTCGATACGCGTATATCAATTGCTCCAGGTAATTTGCATTGGATGCAGTTTGGAATAGATGGAACAAATTCGGCAGGAGATCTTGGTGTTGCCGCAAATATCACTTATGAGCACAGAAATATTTTTAAGGGAGCAGAACGTTTGCGGATAAGACTTAATGGTGCGTATGAATTTATTTCAACGGGAGGATTGGCTGATTCGATCAATTTAATCGATCAGAATTATTACGAATCTGGTGCGGAAGTTTTTTTGGCAATTCCTCAACTTCTTCTCCCTTCGTTATTAAAGAACTTAAAAGAACAACCTTCTGCCTCGACTGAATTTTCTGTCGGAATAAACTTTCAGAAACGTCCTGAATATTTACGTCAGTTTTTCAACTTGTCTTCTAAGTTTCAGTGGTCACGCATGGATTGGCGATTGACCAATACAGTTGAGCCACTTGATATTAATTATGTAAGAATGCCTTGGAAATCCGAGTTTTTTAAGAAGCAGTATTTAGGTGATGCGAGTAATCCGATATTGAGAAAGAGTTACGAAGATCAATTCATTGCGCGTACAGCATACAGTGTTTCATTCACGAATACAGGAACAAGAAAAATTGCAGTAAATCCTTTCAGAATTCGTGCGGGTATTGATTTAGCNNCTGGATTAATTCCACGTTTGGCTACTTCATTGGGAGGTAGCAAAACCAACTCAGAAGGATACGAGGAGATTTTAGGTACAACTTATGCAGAGTATGTGAAAACTGATTTTGATTTTTCAAGCACTTACCCATTTGATGATAAAAACAGTCTTGCTGTACATTTTGGCTTAGGTATTGCTGTTCCGTATGGAAATTCGATTGTGCTTCCTTTTGAGAAGCGATATTTTAGTGGTGGAGCCAATAGTGTTAGGGGCTGGAGTACGAGAACACTAGGCCCTGGCAGATATCAGAGAAGCGACACTTTGCGTGCTGATTTTGTTAACCAAACGGGTGATATTAAACTTGACCTAAGTGCTGAGTATAGGCATAAACTAACTGACCTTTTTGAAGTTGCTACTTTTATTGATGCTGGAAATATCTGGACAATCAAAGATTATCAAGGCCAACCGGGTGGAGCCTTTAAATTTGATGAATTTTATAAACAAATTGCTGTTGCTTATGGGCTAGGGCTGAGGGTGAATCTAAGTTTCCTATTACTTAGATTGGATGCAGGGATGAAGGCTTATGATCCAGCGGACTCACATAAAAAATTCGTTTTGTTTAAACCAAACTTTACAGATAAGTTTGCAGTTCATTTTGCAATAGGATATCCATTTTAAATCAATTGATACATATATTATCTAAATAGAGGCTTTTGACGGGGAGACTTTCCACTTTCCCTTTTTCTAATAGATCATTTACAAATACATTTATTGATCGGTTATACTTTTCAGGTACAATGTTTTTTAATGTGTTATATTTTTCCAACAATGTTGGTATTTCATTCTTTCCTTTTAATAGAATAGTATTGTCAGAATTAAAATGTTTGTCTTTAAAAACAGAAGGATTGTTTGTTATAATTTTCGCACCACAACTTTGGGCCTCATAGCATCTGATAGTAATCCCTGATTGATCAGGGTGAGCGAAATCTATAACAAAATTTGAACGGTTCAGAATATCAATATATTTCTTATAAGTAAGAGGTTTGAAATGGATAAACTTTCGGTATTTTAAATAAAGCAATGGGTTTCTTGTAAAATTACTGAAAAAGGTCACGAGATTTTGTTCGTAAATGTAAATACTTTTCTTGTCATTTGGTATAGTTGACATAACTAGGTCAATAAAATGTAAACGTTTTGAATGATTTCGAGCTATTCCACTTATCTCATAGTCCTTTTCTTTATGACCAATTGTATCGGGAAGTGAGCTAAACAATTCAATAACTTCAAGGTTGTTTTTTTTCGCATCACTATAATCAAAAGTGAAAAATGCATCTACATTTTTATACCATTTTTTTGGATGAGGGTGAAATTTGAATGAATCATATGTATAGCCTATTACTTTGGGACAAACCTTTTTTATTTCTTTTATTAATGAAGAACTCATTCCTCTGCCTTTTATAATCACAGTCAAATCATATTTCTTTCCTTTAAGAAAACTATTTACTATTCGGGGCTTAGTTATCCATAATAACAGAGGAATTTTCAGTTTCCCCAATATTTTTCCGATGGTATTTGCTGGATATTCATCATTTGATATAATTACTTCGTATCCTACTCTGGATAATTCATTTTTTATATATTCTGAATAAGAATAAAAAGAAAGAGGTGCAATAAGTAGGCAGGTCTTTTTTGTTGTCATTTTGGGATATGTTGAAAAAATTATTATTTAAATAATCCTCGGGTTTTCATTTCAGCAAAGGTGCTTTGTGAGTTGTCTTTTTTAATTTCTTGATGATTGACCCATTCACAGAATAAAGACAAACCTTCAGTGAAAGAATATTGAGGAGAAAAGTTAAGATGTTTTTTTGCCAAAGTGATATCTGCATAATTGTGCCTGATATCACCAACACGGTAGTTTCCTGTTATTTTAATGTCTGCATTTGAATTGTATTGTTTTTTTAATAATTTTGCTACTGTAAAGACATCTGTGGCTTCACCTGAACCTATGTTTATTGTTTTATAATCTCCTTCACTCTTAAGAAGTCCAGCAATTGTTCCATTTGCAACATCATCTATATAAACAAAATCTCTACTTTCTTTTCCATCCTCAAAGATGTTTATAGAATTATTGTTTTTCATCTGCGTACTGAAAATAGACAAGATGCCTGTGTATGGGTTTGATAACGACTGTCCTGGACCATATACATTTTGGTATCTAAAAGCGATTGATGGAATGTTCAAGGCTTTCCCAGCAATAAGGACCATTTGTTCTTGTGTTTGTTTGGTTAATCCATAAATTGAAGTAGGTTTATATAAGGATTCTTCATCAGTTGACATTAAAGTCACTGGTCCATTACAGATGGGACATTTACATTCAAAATCTTTTTTTGCCAAATCTGATTCAATTCTTGCCTCGGGATATACGTCGCCGTGTATTGTGCAATTATACTTACCTTCCCCATAAATTGCCCGACTGGAGGCCACAATGATTTTTTTTATATTATGGGGTTCATTAGTAAGTATATCCAATAAGATAGCAGTGCCGATAACATTCACTTTGTTATATTTTTCAATTTGGTACATAGACTGACCTGTTCCAGTCTCAGCTGCTAGATGAATAACCATATCCTGACCATTTAAAGCAGTTTTCCAATCTTCACGATTTGTAACGCTACCTTTAATAAAATGAGCTTTTGAGGTTTTGATTGTTTTAAAAATGTAAGAATTGTTATAGGGATCTTTCCCATGTATTTGTGGAGACAATGTGTCTAAGATTGTGACTTGAAAACCCATTTGCAGAAGTTTAACCGCTATGTTCGATCCAATAAATCCAGCACCTCCGGTTATTAAAACTTTTTTATTCATATTTTTTAAATTAAACTGGTTCACATTGTAAATACTTAGTATAGAGAAAACTGAATTGTCTGAGTTTGTTTTGTTTACTAAAATAAGTGGAAAATATTTAATAAAGGAACGTTTCTATTCACTAATTGTTCAAACGAGGATATTTTTTAAAGTGTTGGTAACAGGTGTGGCGGATAGTCAAAAGTAAGATTTAAATGATCTTATAGATAAATAATTTCACACATCATATTGTGTTGAAATATCTATGTGTGGATATATTTTTTTTTCAATATGGTTAAATCCCATATTATGAGGTTGTTAATTTTTTTCTTGAAAAACATTTCAACAAAATGTTGATTTTAAATCATATTCTTTGGTAATATGGATTCTTTTCTTTATCATTGCAATTCAATTAGTATAACTGAATAGATAGTCATTTATTACGATATTTCAAATTAATAATTTATACATTATATAACTAACTTGTATCAATGAAAAAAAGAATCTACACATACAATGAGGCGTATAAAGCTTCACATGCTTATTTCAAATGGGATGAGCTGGCTGCCAAAGTTTGGGTAAGCAAGTATGCATTAAAAGACAGTGATGGTAATATTTATGAAGAGTCGCCTCGTGATATGCACTGGCGCTTGGCCAAAGAAATAGCTAGAATAGAAAATAAATACCCAAATCCAATTAGTGAAGAGGATTTATTCTATCTTTTCAATAAATTTGAATATCTCATTCCACAGGGTAGTCCAATGACTGGTATCGGCAATGACTATCAGGTGGCGTCACTTTCTAATTGCTTTGTAATAGGTATGGAAGGAGCCGCAGATTCTTATGGTGCAATCATTCGCATTGATGAAGAACAAGTACAGTTGATGAAACGTCGAGGTGGAGTGGGACACGATCTATCACATATAAGACNNAGACCAAAAGGATCAGCAGTGAAAAACTCTGCGCTTACATCTACCGGTTTGGTTCCTTTCATGGAGCGCTACTCAAATTCAACGCGTGAAGTAGCTCAAGATGGTCGGAGAGGGGCGCTTATGCTCACAGTTTCTATTAAGCATCCAGACTCTGAGGATTTTATTGATGCAAAAATGGAGCAAGGTAAAGTAACAGGAGCAAATGTATCTGTGAAAATTGATGATGACTTCATGAAAGCTGTTGTAAATGATGAGGTATATACGCAGCAATATCCTATTAACTCTGAAAATCCTAAATTTTCTAAAGAGGTTAAAGCAAAAGACTTGTGGTCCAAGATTGTGCACAATGCATGGAAATCTGCCGAGCCAGGCGTTTTGTTTTGGGATACGATAATTAATGAATCTGTTGCTGATTGTTATGCCGATTTGGGATTTGAAACTGTAGCAACAAATCCATGTGGCGAAATCCCACTGTGTACATACGATAGCTGCCGATTGTTGGCTGTCAATCTTTATTCATATGTAGTGAATCCATTTACAAAAGATGCATATTTCGATTTTGATAAGTTTGCAAAGCATATCAAAATGGCCCAACGCGTAATGGATGATATTATTGAATTGGAAGCAGAAAAGATTGAGAAAATTCTCGATAAAATCAATAAAGATCCCGAAACGGAAGAGGTGAAAAGTTCGGAACGTTATTTGTGGGAAAAAATAAAGAAAAAAACGCTTCAAGGGCGTAGAACTGGCTTAGGTACAACAGCTGAAGGTGATATGTTAGCTGCTATGGGTCTAAGATATGGTACCGAAGAAGCAACTGATTTTTCAGAGAAAATTCATAAAAGTTTAGCGCTTAGTGCATACGCTTCATCTGTTGAGATGGCAAAAGAACGTGGAGCCTTTGAGATTTATGATAGCGAGAGAGAAGTAAATAATCCTTTCATCAACAGATTGAAAGA
>DENY01000211.1:0-331 GCA_002359825.1 Bacteroidales bacterium UBA2632 | reverse complement strand
CAAACAATCATTCTGTTCACAGAGAGTATTCAAATGACCAGTTGGAGGATTTGGTGGCAAAATCTCCATACCATAAAGCCACTGCAAATGATGTGGACTGGATGCAAAAAGTGAAAATGCAAGGAAGGGTTCAAAAGTGGGTTGATCATTCAATTAGCGTAACTATTAATCTACCCAATGATGTTTCTGAAGAGCTTGTTGGTGAATTGTATTTAGAAGCTTGGAAGAGTGGCTGTAAAGGTTGTACTGTCTATCGCGATGGTTCTCGTTCAGGAGTTTTGATTGCTAATGATGAAGAGAAAAAGGAGGAAGAGTGTTTTGAACTTCCAAC
>DENY01000052.1:9315-9620 GCA_002359825.1 Bacteroidales bacterium UBA2632 | reverse complement strand
GTATTGTATGTGTACAAAAGCCCCATGTTTTTTTCGTTAATGGTTTTGAGGGGTACAAAGGGAGCTTTATAATGAATAAAACAGTATTTTTTCTCATCAATTGCAGTAAGTTATTTATTTATATTTCTTCGTACTCTTCATTTCTTCGATATGCTTTAATGAAAATGATACAATGAATATTCAAAATAATCTTTAGTATTTGATTGTATTGTTTTTAGTTATATATTTGTGTAACTTTTTTATAGAAAAGCAAACAAATTTTAAGTTGCGTGTTAGAAGTTTGGATATTTCTTGCAAAGCGTGTG
>DENY01000052.1:7674-9269 GCA_002359825.1 Bacteroidales bacterium UBA2632 | reverse complement strand
GTGTGTTGCGAAGCAAAAAAGAATTGAAATGAGGTCACAGAGGCAGGGCACAAATTCAATATATTCTGTGCACACCATCCAACTAAAGAAACAAACACCAAAATAGGCTAATATTTTTTCTATTATTGCTATCTTTACGCATAATTCAACATCTTTAATGAAGCAAACAAGAAAACTAGCACATAATGACAGAAAAAAACTATAGCAACTCTTCCAATACACTTCGCTTCATCATTAGCGGAGGCGGTACGGGAGGTCACATATTCCCCGCACTTTCCATTGCCAATGCAATAATTAAACGATGGCCACATGCCTCCATATTGTTTGTGGGTGCCCAAGACAGAATGGAAATGGAACGAGTGCCTGCCGCAGGTTACGAAATNNTGGGACTGCCCGTGGCAGGATTCGAGCGCAAGAATATGCTGAAAAACGTGGGTGTTGGCCTCAAGTTGATGAAAAGCCTGCGCCGCGCCAAAGAGATTGTCAAAACCTTCAAACCCAATGTAGTCATCGGAGTGGGCGGCTATGCCAGTGCGCCAGTTTTGCGTGCAGCAATTGCACAGAAGATCCCAACATTGTTACAAGAGCAAAACTCATATGCCGGTTTGACCAACAAATGGTTGGGCCGCAAAGCCACCACCATATGTGTGGCTTATGAGGGCATGCAAAGGTTTTTTCCCGCAGATAGAATTGTGCTCACAGGCAATCCCTGCCGTCAAGATTTGGAGATAACACCCGNNGTAGTTTTTCAACCTCGACTCCACAAAAAGAACCATCCTGATGGTAGGCGGAAGCCTCGGGGCGCGTACGCTCAACAGCAGTATTGTGCGAGCAATACCCGAAATTGAGGACAAAAATATTCAAATCATCTGGCAGTGTGGCAAATATTATTACAAAGAAATGATGGAGCTATCCGAGGCTGGCAAAATTCCGCCCAATGTGAAGCTCTACGATTTTGTTTCGCGTATGGATTTGGCCTACGCCGTTGCCGACCTCGTGATATCCCGTGCAGGTGCAGGTTCTATATCTGAATTTAGCTTACTGGGCAAGCCCGTTATACTGGTCCCCTCGCCCAATGTGGCCGAAGACCATCAAACCCAAAACGCAATGGCATTGGTGCAAAAAAATGCAGCCATACTAGTTACAGATGCCAATGCTGAGCAACAACTCTTTTCTGTTGCACTCAATTTAGTGCAAAATGCTGCAAAGCTACTTGAACTCAGTGCAAACATATCACATCATGCGCAGCACAATTCGGCCGACCGAATTGTAGATGAAATAGCAAAACTAGTAAACCTCCAAAAATCAACAAAATGACAACAACAAACCAATTCAACTCGCACGCAAAGGGATTAAATCCAGTGATTGATGATTTCTCCAACGTCTTTTTTATAGGTATTGGTGGCATTGGTATGAGCAATCTGGCACGTTTCTTTTTGACGAACAGTAAAATGGTTGGCGGCTACGACCGCATTTCCTCTACACTCACCCGCCAATTGGAAGACGAAGGAGCCATCATTCACTACCAAGACAATATGGAGCGAGTGCCTCCTCAATTCTTAAACAAACACACCACCCTCGTAGTATATACTCCC
>DENY01000052.1:6839-7655 GCA_002359825.1 Bacteroidales bacterium UBA2632 | reverse complement strand
TGGCAAAACCACTGTGAGTAGCATGGTGGCACATGTTTTGCGACAGTCTAATATAGATTGCAATGCATTTTTGGGCGGAATACTCAAAAATTACAAAAGCAATCTATTGCTATCTTCCACAAGCGATATCACTGTGATTGAGGCCGACGAATATGACCGTTCATTTCATTGGTTGCATCCTTGGATTGGTATTATCACATCGGCCGATCTCGATCATCTGGATATTTACCCCACTCTCGAATTATATCGCGAGAGTTTCGAGAAGTTTACGACTCTTATCCGAGAAGATGGTTATTTGATTATGAAGAAAGGCCTTGCTGTCACACCTCGCAGCCCAGCCTCTGTAAAGCAATACACCTATTCGCTCAACGAGGGCGACTTCTATGCTGATAGGATACATCTTGGGAAGGGCACTTTGCTGTTTGACTTTGTTTATCCCGATGGTGTGATAAAAGATATTAATCTGGGTGTGCCCCTACTCATTAATGTGGAGAATGCAATTGCTGCAGCCGCAGCAGCTTGGTTGAGTGGAGCTGAGCCCGATGAAATAAAAAGTGCTATGTCCACCTATCAAGGAGCAAAAAGAAGGTTCGATATGAGATTCAGATCTGATGAAGTGACCTTTATAGACGACTATGCACATCATCCCCAGGAATTGACGGCATCGATAATGTCGATCAAAAAACTGTACAACGATAAAAAGATAACAGGCATATTCCAACCACACCTCTATAGTCGCACGCGCGATTTTGTGGATGAGTTTGCAAAAAGCCTATCGTTGCTCGACGAGTTGATTCTGCTAGATATCTATCCTGC
>DENY01000052.1:0-6752 GCA_002359825.1 Bacteroidales bacterium UBA2632 | reverse complement strand
GAGACATTGTTGCCCGATATTGAGCGACTAGTGAGAAAGATGTAAAAGGATTGTAACATTATGATAAATTGTTCGATATGAATTTCCCTTTTCGAATTAGAACAAGTATATTTGTATGAATTTATCCGCTTAAAATGAAGAAGTTTCTGCTTGTGTTTACTATTCTGGCTTTATTGGGGTATTTAGCATTCATTGCTATATACCTCGATGACAATACGCAGGACAAAGTGTGCCATTCTTTCAAGGTTTTAGTGAAAGATAGCATCGATAAGCAGTTCATTCAAGCAAAAGACATTGAGCAACTTCTGCGAAAAGCCAAACTGCACCCAGTTGGCAAGCCTCTCTCTGATATCAACACCATGGAATTGGAAAAGGCCATAAGCACCAACAAATTGGTGAAGTCTGTGGAGGTCTTCACCACACAAGATGGTGCCATTATTGCCAGAATTGGTCAACGCAACCCAGTGTTGAGGGTTATATCACATCGCGACGGTAGCTATTACATAGATTCGGAAAGGGAGAGAATGCCTCTTTCGCCAAATTATACAGTATATTTGCCTGTGGCTACCGGATTTATCACCGAGGAGTTTGCAAAGAATGAATTGTACGACTTTGTGATGTTCATTTCTCACAACCCCTCATGGGATGCTTGGATTGAGCAGATAGTTGTCAATCAAAATCAAAAAGTGCAGATAGTGCCACGTGCTGGCGATTTTATGGTTACATTGGGAACGCTAGAAAATTACGAAGAAAAGTTGGATAAATTGAAAATCTTTATCAACAAAGGATTAAATACCGTAGGGTGGAATCGGTATACAGAAGTAAATCTTGAGTATAGCAATCAAGTAGTATGCACATTGAAGTGAAAGACCCTAAAGGTGCACTAATTCTCCTTTCTTTTAAAGAGTAGTAAACAGAAACTGCTAATAATTGTTTCAACAAGTAAGAACAGCTCAAACACAATATATATACAATGATACAATCAGGATTTATCGCCGCCATTGATTTAGGAACTTCTAAAATAACAGGTGTTGTTGCACGCAAAAACGAAGACAATGTAATCTCAGTACTTGCATGCGAAACCATACCATCCAACCGATGCATTAGGCGTGGACTGGTTTACAATATAGAAGAGACTGGTGCAAAAGTTAGAAAACTCATTAGCTTACTCGAAAACAAACTAAATAGAAAGATTGCCAAGGTGTATGTTTCTGTGGCAGGTCAATCTCTCCATGCAGTTTCGCATTCTGTGAGCAAACAACTCTCATCTTCGGGCATAGTTACCGAGAATGTGATTGACCAAATGCGCAAGGAGGCCGAGAAGTTTATGCCAGATATGAGTAAATGTTACGAAATTGCGGACGTGGAATACATCATCAATGAAAAACCGGAACCACAACCTGTTGGGGTTGCCACCACGCAGATAGTTGCCAACTATCAAATGATTGTGGGCAGACCAAACATCATAACTAACATTGAGAAAAGTATAATTGATAGGGCAAAACTTCAGATTGCAGGTTATGTAGTGGGTCCATTAGCGTCTGCTGAAATATCTTTGAACGATAATGAAAAGGAATTGGGGTGTGCATTCATCGATTTTGGTGCTGGCACATCTTCTCTCTCTATTTATAAGGGTGGAAAACTCCGATACATGGTGGTAATACCGTTTGGAGGAGCTACTATTACAAGCGACATTTGTGATCTCAATTTTATAGAGAGCGATGCCGAACTATACAAAGTGAAATTTGGCAAGACTTACGAAACTACTGATTCAGGTTTCTTCAATCCATTTGCTACAAAACCCGATATTGATTTGCCTACTCTCAACCATGTTATTGAATTGCGATTGCAAGAGATTGTTGATAATATTGCAGAGCAAATAAAGCTGTCGGGCTATATGGATCAATTGGGTGCAGGAATGGTTATTTCAGGTGGAGCATCTCAACTGAAAAACATTGATATGTTCCTAAAAGAAAACCTAAATATGCCGGTGAGAAAAGCATCGGCTAAGAAAACATTTATCAATAACTATCCAGAATTGGCAAACGACCCCTCGCTTACACAAGCTCTGGGCTTATTATTGTCTGGTTGGGAGAATTGCGAGGAGCAAATTGTAGAACCGCTACTACAAGAGGAAGAAGCCGTAAAAGAGGAAGTTAAACCAAAACCTGCAAAGAAGCCAAAAAATTCGGGAAGAAAGAAAAGTGGAGAATTCTTTAGTAAAGTTGAGAGTATGTTTGGTAGAATTTTTGATGATGAGGATGATACCAATTAATGTTTGTACAAAAACTGAGTGTAGTTTATTATTAAGTGAATGACAATGGACGAAGATATTTTAAAATTTGAATTAAAAAACCATACACAAGCTATTATAAAGGTTATTGGGGTAGGAGGTGGTGGTAGTAATGCTGTTAACCATATGTTTCATGAGGGTATTCACGATGTCTCTTTTGCATTGTGCAATACAGACAATCAAGCATTGTCTCGCTCACCTGTTCCTGTGAAAGTACAGTTGGGTGAAGAGACAACTGGAGGGTTGGGTGCTNNTTGCACGCAAAGCTGCCGAAGAAAGTATCGACTTAATACAAAGTTTATTGAGCGATGGCACACGCATGGTGTTTATCACTGCCGGAATGGGAGGTGGCACCGGTACCGGAGCAGCACCAGTTATTGCTCGTGTAGCAAAAGATTTGGGCATACTCACTATTGGTATTGTTACTATACCGTTTATGTTTGAGGGTCCTCGCAAGATTGTGCAAGCACTGAAAGGTGTGGAGCAAATAGCAAACAATGTGGATGCACTTTTGGTGATAAACAACGAGAGATTAAGAGACATATACAAAGATCTAACAATGATGAACGCTTTTGCTAAAGCGGATGATACTTTGGCAACTGCCGCTAAAAGTATTGCGGAAATTATAACCATACACGGACATGTAAACCTCGACTTTGCCGATGTAAACACTACGCTGAAAGATGGTGGTGTAGCTATCATGAGTCGTGGAATGGGTAAAGGAGAAGATCGAATAAACGAAGCCATAAAGGATGCTTTGCATTCACCACTGCTTAATAACAATGATGTATTTAGTGCGAAAAAAATATTGGTGAACATCTCTTATGGAGAAAGTTCTCCCTTGATGATGGAAGAGATGAATGCATTTCATGAATTCATGTCTAAATTTGGAACAGAGATTGAGGTTATTTGGGGAGCAGCCGTAGAAGAAGAACTAGAGGAAGAGGTGAAAGTGACTTTGCTTGCAACTGGCTTCAATATTAACAGTGTGCCTGGTATAAAAGAGCAACGATTGAAAGAATCTAAGGCCGAAGAGTTGGAACGTAAGATAAATGAAGATGCAGCCAAGCAGCAAGAGGAAGAGAACAAACAGTTGATTGAAAAATACTATGGAAAAGAAGGCCTACGCTCAATTACTAACACCAACTATCAGCCCGACTCATTCCTTTTGACACTTGAAGAATTGAATGATGATAAGATTATTGAAGCATTAGAGAAGAACCCTGTTTTTAAAAGAAAGCGAGATTTTGATCCGCGCGATTACCGTAGCGAATCGACTAAGTCAATGCCTTCATCTTCACTTTTCGATAATTGATTTTATAACAACAGAAAACTTTTACAAGCAATGAACTTATACGAAATAATTGATCAGGAAATAAAATCTGCCATGTTGGCAAAAGACAAAGTGCGTTTGGAAACACTGCGAAGTGCTAAAACTGCTTTCATGCAAGAAACAACTGCAAAAGGTGCAGCTCATACATTGTCGGAGGAGCAAACTTTGACCATATTACAGCGCATGGTGAAACAGCGAAAAGATAGTGCAACAATTTATGAAGAGCAAAATCGTATTGAGTTGGCTCAAAAAGAATTGGATGAGATAGAGGTACTGCAATCTTATTTGCCCAAACCATATACGCAAGATGAATTAGAAAGAGCTATTGGTGAAATCATTGTGCGAACTGGATCTTCTTCACTCAAAGATATGGGTAAAGTGATGGGCGCAGCTACCAAATATCTTGGAGGTAAAGCTGAAGGACGTATGATTGCTGATACTGTAAGGAAATTATTGTCGTAAGTTATAAATAATAGGATTGTGAAAAAGATATTTGTTTTGTGTATGTTAACTGTCTTTACTCTTCCTACTTCTGCACAGTTTGTGTTTGAACCAAATTATGATGAAAATAAAGTACCCAACTTTGTGCTACCAAACCCTCTAGAGACTTTCAATGGGAGAGAGGTGAAAACGATTAAATTATGGGAGGATGAGCGTCGTCCTGAATTGCTCGACTTCTTCACCCACAATATGTTTGGCAAAGTACCNNGTCACGAAAACAAATTGAACTTTCATTTAATAAAAACGGAAAAACACTTTCTTTCAATGTGCTGTTGTATTTGCCAAAAGGTGTAGAAAAAGCACCTCTTTTTATGGGATATAACTTTTATGGGAATCATACTGTAGTTAACGACCCGCACATTCTTATTTCGGAAGCGTGGGCGAGAAATAACGACTCACTTGGGATTGTTGATAATCATCTCGACGAGAAATCACGTGGAGTAAGGACAAGTCGCTGGGCTATTGAAAAAATGATTGACGCTGGTTTTGGATTGGCAACTATTTACTACGGAGAGGTTGACCCTGATAAAGATGATATGTCTGATGGGATTCAATCTCTTTTTTACACGAATTATCAACAGGTTCCTGCTGATAATGAATGGGGGAGTATTGCAGCATGGAGTTGGGGGCTGAGCCGAGCCATGGATTATCTGGAAGAAGATATAGATGTAGATGCATCAAGAGTGATAGTGTTTGGACATTCAAGATTGGGCAAAACTTCTTTATGGGCGGGGGCAACAGATCAGCGCTTTGCAGCTGTTATCTCCAATAACTCGGGTTGTGGCGGTGCAGCACTCTCAAAACGTAAGTTTGGTGAAACTGTTTGGCGCATCAACACTGCTTTTCCTCATTGGTTTTGCAATAATTTTAATAGTTACAATAATAATGAAGAACAGCTGCCAGTGGATCAACACGAATTGCTTGCTTTAATTGCACCGCGTCCATTATATGTGGCAAGTGCAGCGGAAGACGAGTGGGCTGATCCATACGGTGAATTTCTTGCAACACTCTATGCTACTCCTGTTTACCAATTATATAATAAAAGAGGTGTCAATAGTACTGAGATGCCAACAGTTAATGAGCCCATCCAGAACACTGTTGCGTATCACATTCGTACTGGTAAGCATGATGTTACGAACTATGATTGGGATCAGTATATAAAATGGGCAAAAGAGCAACTTTTTAAATAAGACATGCAAATAAACAACAAATCGCTTCTCATACATTATGAGAAGCGATTTGTTATTTGTAAAAAGGTTAATAAGTTACTTTATATCCTTTATCTTTTTATTTCGCCGGGCGCCAACGCCGTAATAGATTGTTTGTTTTTGGAAAAATGCCTCTTGATCTGGTGCGTACATCTTCTATAACATAGAAAGCATCTTTATCGAAATCTAAAATAATACCAGAAACATGTTTAAGTTTCTTTCTATCGAAAACAGTTTCTATTATATCCACTTCATTTACCGATCCCGTTCCATGCATCATTGTTGCGCCAAATCCTTTTAAACTCAGCAAGTTTACTAGTTTAAGGCCAGGTTTATTTGTGTAAACTCTACATAGAATTATGCCAAAGGCAATTCTCTTTTCAATCAATATGCCAACATAGTTGCCTGCTGCATAACCACCTGCATACGAAAGATAAGCTACCATATCATTGGCACGTGAAAGAATTTGGGAGATAATAACTACCCAAATAAAAACCTCGAAAAATCCTATGATGGGAGCTTTTAGTTTTTCTCCTTTTGAAACAAATATTATTCGTAACGTACCTAACGTAACATCAAATATTCTTCCAAAGAAAATTAAGAAAGGAAGTAGATGGGGGTAAGTGTCTAAAAAATCGAACATGTTTATTTATTATTAGTTTGTTAATGACTTTAGATAATTGATGAAATCTGTAATGTCTTTCTCTGTGGTGTCCCACGAGCAAACGAGTCTCATTTCGTTACGCGAAGCGTCCCAGTCATAAAAAAAATAGTGCTCACGTAGTTTGTCAGAGATATCTTTGGGTAAAATGAAGAAGATTGCATTCGACTCTACCTTTTGGGTAATTTCAATGCATGATATCTTCTTCATCTCGTTAGCTAATCGTTTAGTAGCTGTATTTGATTTCTGCGCATTCTCTAACCAAATGTTCTCATTCAAGTACGGAATGAATTGGGCCGAAAGATATCGCATTTTTGAATAGAGTTGGCATGTTTGCTTGCGATAGTATTGTAAATTCTTTTCTAGTTCAGGACACAAAGCAATCAATACTTCGCCCATCATGAGTCCGTTTTTAGTTCCGCCCAATGTAAAGATATCTACACCACAGTCTGAAGTCATCTCTTTTAATGTGCAGTTGGCAGTAACGCAGGCATTAGACAAGCGTGTACCATCCATAAATAGGTACATATTGTTTTTGTGAGCCAAATCAGCCAAAGCTTTTATCTCTTCTTTTGTGTAGAGCGTTCCCAATTCTGTTGTTTGCGATATGGCAATTACCTTTGGCTGTGAGTGGTGCGCTTCGCCAAAACCATTTAGTTCTGTTGTAACTAACTCGGGAGTTAGTTTTCCATCTTTAGTGGGTATTTCTTTCAGTGCGCAACCTGTAAATCTGGTGGGAGCACCACATTCATCTAC
>DENY01000051.1:12680-12977 GCA_002359825.1 Bacteroidales bacterium UBA2632 | reverse complement strand
GAGGGAGAGGCTGTTGCATACATGGGAACCATGACAGCTCGATTGGCATAAGCTCCGAAGTCAGTTACAAGATACTCAGCCATATTTTCCGAATAGATACCAATCCGGTCTCCCGGTTCGACCCCCATTTCGGCCAACGCATGAGCAGCTTGCAAAACTAATTCGGAAAACTTACGCCAAGAAAGCTCTTTCCATTTCCCTTTCATCATTTTGGTCTGATACTTGAGTGCTGTCTTTTTCCCGAACTCTTCCGCTCTTCGGTGAACGAGTTCTCCTAGGTGATAATATGTCATTTAT
>DENY01000051.1:11720-12586 GCA_002359825.1 Bacteroidales bacterium UBA2632 | reverse complement strand
AAGCAAAGTTACACATATTTTGTTTGCTAAGAAAGATATGACTATCTTTTCGAGAAAAATATATGGGTAACTTATTGATAGAATGGCACTGTTTACTTAACATTCTGTAAAGCAGATTGATTATTAACGAGACTTAACGTGCTTTTATATTATCAAAGTAAAACTAGCAGTTATCTTTGTGTAGCATTAATCTATGTCAATTGCTATAATGAAAATTTGGCTCGCTCTTATTTTGCTGTTCCTTTCCACATCCATTTCTGTACAGTCGCAGCAAATGGGTAAGAAACCTGAGCAAACTTCAAAGCCCATTATATACTTAACACCCAATGTATACACAGCTGTGATAATTGGCAATGATACGGTTGCATGCATGTATTTGACCGACTTCATAAAATACTCACCCATACGACATGCTTCTGCTCATGAAGTAATTCTATACAACAGATTGGTTCGTGATGTGAAAAAGACATTACCATTTGCAAAAGAGGTATCCCAAATAATTATTGAGACGTACGAATATATGGAAACTTTGCCTGACCATAAAGCCAAACAAAAGCATTTGGAGAAAATGGAAAAGCACCTGAAAGAAGTTTATACTCCTAAAATGAAGAAGTTGACGCGAAGTCAAGGTCAATTATTGATGAAGCTAATAGACAGAGAGACCAATTCGTCTTCCTATCATATTGTGGAATCATTTATGGGTTCTTTCAAAGCTTTTACTTATAATGCGTTTGCGGGTGTTTTCGGCAATAGTCTTAAGAAAAGATACAACCCGTACGGTGAAGACCAAATGATTGAGAGAATTGCTGTGTTGGTAGAGCAAGGAGCTATATAGTTAGGGTGAAGGGTGAGGAGTGAGGAGTAAG
>DENY01000051.1:11426-11685 GCA_002359825.1 Bacteroidales bacterium UBA2632 | reverse complement strand
GAAGGGTTGTTGTCTCTGGGGGCGTGGAGCTCCAGCTCCTCGCATAAAACAATAAAATATGTGTAGCTGGAGCTACACAAGCCCCAGGAAATCCTGCACTTCGCATATAAGCTAATCAACCAACCACGAAGTGGGTTAAATTTTAAAAAGCAACATAGTGTTTCAATATACTGTCATATTGAACGTAGTGAAATATCCGTTTAATATTTGCTCGCTCTTCTAACAGATTCCTCACTCCGTTCAGAATGACAGGTACTTC
>DENY01000051.1:10875-11141 GCA_002359825.1 Bacteroidales bacterium UBA2632 | reverse complement strand
GATTCCTCTCCCGATAGTTATTGGGACGGAATGACAGGGTAGTTTGCACACGTTTTGCTAACGATGGGAAGTGTCTGCCTTCATTTTTAATTTTCACTTTTCAATTAATTAATATTCAACCAACGTGACATCAGCTACTCTTGTCTCTTGTCTCTTTCCACCCTCCCACTTCATGGATACAATCATTTTTTTTCGTATTGTTCATTTTTTATCCTTAATTTTGCAAGCAAAAATTTAAGTAGGTTATTATTATGAAGCTAAAGTTC
>DENY01000051.1:9313-10836 GCA_002359825.1 Bacteroidales bacterium UBA2632 | reverse complement strand
GCTGATTTGATGGCAGGTATCGTTGTTGCTATTGTGGTTGCATTGCCCCTTGCAATTGCGTTTGGGATTGCATCGGGTGTGAGTCCAGAGAAAGGTCTATATACGGCAATAATTGCCGGGTTTATCATTTCATTTCTTGGAGGTACGACAGTTCAAATTGGTGGTCCCACGGGTGCATTTATTGTTATTATTTATGGTATCATTGAGCAGTTTGGTATTGAAGGATTGGCTCTGGCTACCGCTTTAGCAGGAATAATGCAAATCTTAATGGGCGTGTTGAAATTGGGAAGTGTTATAAAATTTATACCCTACCCCATTGTAGTAGGCTTCACTAGTGGAATAGCCATAACCATTTTTTCTCNNTTCTACTCAAATAAAAGATTTCTTTGGACTCACTACCCCTACACTACCGGGTGGCTTCTTTGAAAAATGGAGTATTTACTTTGAAAACTTTTCTAGTATCAATCTATGGACAACTGCCATTGCTGTATCAAGCATCTTAATTATAGTGGTGACACCACGGATATTCAAAAAGATACCGGGATCATTGATAGCAATTATCTTTATGACGCTTGCCACCTATCTATTGGACAAGTTTGCTGGTATAAATGCTATAGAAACAATTGGCGATAGATTTGAAATAAAAAGTTCGTTACCTGTATTTCAAAAGATAGGTTTTAATTTAGAGTCAGTAGGATTATTATTCCCCTCAGCATTTACACTCGCCATTTTGGGATCTATCGAATCGCTCCTCTCGGCAGCTGTAGCAGATGGTATGACGGGACGCAAGCACAACTCAAACATGGAGTTGATAGGACAAGGGGTAGCCAACCTGGTAGTTCCTTTCTTTGGCGGCTTGCCTGCAACAGGTGCTGTGGCACGCACAATGACCAACATTAACAATGGAGGACGAACACCAATAGCAGGCATGATTCACTCAGTTGTATTGCTTCTCATCTTGCTGTTTCTTGGAGGACTTACCAAACATATCCCTATGGCCTGCTTAGCGGGGATATTGGTAATCGTATCCTACAATATGAGTGAGTGGCGTACATTTCTCTCTATTTCCAAACAATCCAAATCAACGATGGCTATATTGCTTACCACCTTTGGGCTAACCATAGTTTTTGGTTTGACAGTGGCGATACAAGTTGGATTGTTGCTTGCAGTATTTATATTTATCAAACGAATGAATGAAACTACTCATGTATCACTTACAACAGATGAACTCAATCTGTCCAAAGAGATAGAATCACACTCTGGAAATTTGGACGATGAGGTGTTGGCTTTGCCACGTGGCATTGAAGTGTACGAAATTGATGGACCGTTCTTTTTTGGCGTAGCCAATAAATTTGATGAAATAATGCGTGAAATTGGTGGTGATGCCAATGTGCGTATAATTCGTATGAGAAAAGTTCCATTTATCGATTCAACAGGATTGTATAACTTAGAAACGCTTTGCAAAAGTGCCAATAAAGAGAAAATACAAATTATTCTTTCGGGAGTGATCGATTCGGTGCACG
>DENY01000051.1:2801-9292 GCA_002359825.1 Bacteroidales bacterium UBA2632 | reverse complement strand
TTAGCTGTAGAACGTGCAGTGATAGTAAATAAAGAAATTAGCGAGAAAAAAAGAAGAAAGCTAAAGAGCTTATAATATTATTGATTGAACAAATAAGATATAGTGAAATGATTGATTACGACACATTGCAACTTTCAGATTGGCTACCCACTACGAAAAAAGAGATGAGAATTCGTGGCTGGGACTATGTGGATGTAATCTTTTTCACAGGCGATGCCTATATAGATCATCCCTCGTTTGGTGCTGCTGTTATTGGCAGACTACTNNATCCCTCGTTTGGTGCCGCTGTTATTGGTAGACTGCTGGAGCGTGATGGATTAAGAGTAGCCATTGTGCCACAACCCAATTGGCGAGATGATTTACGCGACTTCAAGAAATTGGGCAAACCTCGCTATTTTTTCAGTGTATCGGCTGGTGCAATGGATTCGATGATAAATCATTATACTGCCAACAAACGACTCCGTTCTAATGATGCTTACACACCCGATGGCAGGGCAGATATGCGACCCGACAGAACCACCATTGTGTATAGCAATATTCTGAAAGAACTTTATCCTGATGTTCCTGTGGTGTTGGGAGGCATTGAGGCTTCGCTGCGCAGAGTTACGCACTATGACTATTGGGATGACAAGCTACATAAAAGTATATTGTGTGATAGCAAAGCCGATTTATTAATCTACGGCATGGGCGAGAAGCCTTTGCTTCGATTGGTGAGCGAAATGCGCCAAGGCAAGAGGATTGAAGAACTACATGATATACCACAAACTGCTTTTTTGACAAAAAAAGAGAATCTCCCTGTCAACCCTTTTAAAGAGGAAGAACGATTATTCTCACACGAGGAGTGTTTGGCAGATAAATTGAAACAAGCCACCAATTTCAGAGTGGTGGAAGAACAATCAAATAGGATGCATGCAGCACGTATTGTGCAAGATGTTGACAACAAAACGTTGATTGTAAACCCTCCTTATCTGCCTATGACAGAACCCGAAATAGATGATTCGTTCGATTTGCCCTACACTCGTCTGCCTCATCCAAAGTACAAAGGTAAGTTGATACCGGCTTATGAGATGATTAAATTTTCGGTAAACTTACACAGGGGTTGTTTTGGTGGTTGTGCATTTTGTACTATTTCAGCTCATCAGGGCAAATTTATTGCTTCCAGGTCGAAAGAATCGATACTAAAAGAGGTGGACAATGTGATTAAAATGCCCGACTTCAAGGGATATATCAGCGACTTGGGTGGTCCATCGGCCAATATGTATAAGATGCAGGGCAAAAAAATATCCATTTGCGAAAAGTGTAAACGCCCATCTTGCATACATCCTGCCATTTGTCCTAATTTGGATACCGATCATGGGCCATTGCTCGACATCTACAAATCGGTGGATGCAAAAAAAGGCATAAAGAAATCATTTATTGGTAGCGGTGTGCGATATGATATGCTTTTGCATAAAAGCAAAGACGCAGCAACGAATAAAGCAGCCAAGGAATATACTCGTGAATTGATCGTGAATCACGGCTCGGGGCGACTGAAGGTAGCACCAGAGCACACTTCCGACAAAACCCTCAAGATGATGCGAAAACCCCCATTCAAAGATTTCAACCAGTTTAAAGCCATTTTTGAGAAACTCAATAAAGAGCACGGAATGAAACAGCAACTAATACCCTACTTCATCTCTTCTCATCCGGGATGCACAGAGGAGGATATGGCGGAGTTGGCAGTAATTACTAAAGACCTCGATTTCAAATTGGAGCAAATACAAGACTTCACACCTTCGCCCATGACATTGGCAACAGAAATGTATTATACGGGTTATCATCCCTATACAATGGAACGAGTGTTCACTGCAAAAACGACTGATGAAAAAACAAACCAACGACAATTCTTCTTCTGGTATGAGAGTAAGGTCAAAAAGTCTATTATTGCTTCACTGAAGAAATTAAAAAGAGAAGATTTGATAAAAAAACTTTACCCGAAGGGGTAAGAAGTGAGGAGTAAAGGGAGAGGGGGTTGCAAGATAGATACATGACCTCCCTGGGAAGGGTGAAGCTCCTGCTCCGCACATTCTTCTTCTTAGCTTGAAACTTCTAATGCATCTAGCATCTTTTAATTTTTAACTTTAAACTTTTAACTTTAATCTTTCCATTCCCATGCAACGTTTTTAATATCCATGCATCTAGTATATATAAACGTGAAACTCTAATAACTCTTTATAAGTATCTTGAGGGATGAAAGCAAATAAACTATTACCATACGCAACATTACTAATAATAATTCTCAGTGGAGCTTTTGCATGTAACGATAACGATGGTTATTCGTTGGGCGATTTTAGAATTAGTATTGCTACCGTTATTCCAGAAGCAAATATGACTTACTCGCTTCTTTTGGACAATGGTGATAAACTGTTGCCCACACATAGTGCTGTTCAATACAGCCCTATTGACAATCAACGCGTTTTCGTAAACTATACACTTCTCGCTGATAAGGAAGGGAATTATGACCACCTAATTAGAGTAAATGATATATGGGATGTCCTCACTAAACCTGTGATTGAGCTGACCGAAACAAATGCTGATAGCATTGGGAACGATCCAGTGAGAGCAAATGAATTTTGGATTGGTAATGACTTTTTAAATGCCAGCTTCTCATTCAACTACGGTGGCGTGAAACCACACGCAATAAATATGGTGCAAAACATGCAAGATTCGGATGAAAAGGATGATGAAGTTCTTGAATTGGAGTTGAGACATAATTCATATAATAGCGCGAACAATAGATTGTTTGACGGATTTGCATCTTTTGATTTGAAACCATTCCGCAAAGAGGGAGAAGACTCTATTCCTGTGATCATCAAGGTGAAAGATTGGGATGGTGATAAAGAATATAAGTTGACGTATAAGTACAACGAGCTGAATAAACCAAGAACGCAAGCAACTATACCCAATATATCGACAAACGAATATGAATAGAAATTTTCTGATGATGATTTGAACAAACGATTTTTTGATTAAACCACAACGAAATCATTATTTCCTATATGACTTTTTGATTTTCCTATAATCGGAAGAGACCTGTGAAGGCTTGTTCCGATTTTTTTTGTTCAAAGTGTATTGAGTATGTTCTGCTAAATAGATTTCTTATCTTTGCTAACTGTAATATAAAGATGATAATTATGATTTCTTTTATTGGTGCAGGTAAAGTAGGGACTGCTTTGGGCTTATATTTTAAACAAAAAGGGTTGCAGGTTGGGGGCTATTACAGCAGAACCTATCAACATGCCGTTGATGCAAGCAAACTGACAGAATCGAGAGCTTACTCGAGCATCACAGAGTTGATGAGTGATAGCTCAATGGCGTGGTTAACAGTCTCTGACGATGCATTGCAATTAATAGCAAACGAGATAGCGCTCCTACAAATCCCTCAAAACATTAAATCATTTGTTCATACAAGCGGCGTACACTCTTCCGAGGTTTTGCAACCAATTAAAGATTTGGGTTTCTCAACCTATTGTGCTCATCCACTCATGGCATTTGGTGATCCTGGAGAAAGTTTAGAGCAACTGAAAGCTGTTTATTTTTGCCTGGATAGAAGGATGGATAATTTAAAATCGAACAATGATGAATACTTGACCCATTTCTTTGAAAAGACGGGTAACCCTACTTTACAGATTGATGATGATAAAAAAGAATTGTATCACTGCGCGGCAGCTGTATTATCAAATTATATGGTAACGTTGCTGAATATGTCTTACGAAATGTTTGCCAAATCGGGCATGACAAAAAGTGAGATAAAAAAAGCAACAGATCCATTGCTCAGAAGCACACTGAAAAACATTGCTGAAAACAAAAGTATGAGCGATGCATTAACTGGACCCATAAAAAGAGGTGACAAAACTACAATAGAAAAACATCTGACAACATTGGAAAAGAATATGCCCAGCAAACTGACTCTTTACAAAGAGTTGGGCAAGGAGACCATGGTGATGTTACAGGATGATAGATTAAAGGATATTCTACAGTAATTCAGTTATAATCGAATCAATAATGTGATATCCTACCATACAAATGCATTTGATCTGAACAAACTTGTTGTCTCGTAGGATACGAAACCTATAAATTGAACAAGTTTGCACTTTCGGAGGGTACAGAACCATTTCCCTNNTCCTTTAACAAGTTATGGCTTCCGTAGGGTACACAAGCATCCCCCTTAACAAGTTTTGACTTCCGCAGCCTCGATTACTATTCTTCTCTGCCTTATTTTATTGTATGGAATGAAGACTAGCACTTATTCCTCAAAATAGATTCTTAAAATAACTGCATTTAAGTATGTGGGAATCAATTTATTTTCATTGATTAAATATATGTTGTATTTTTGCAACTTATAATTGACTCTCACTATTACATTTGCATGATAACGTTTTTAATATTGAAATAGAAAAAATCAGAATCGAACTACTGGGAGCTGAATACATAAAGGAGAAAATAAAATGGATAAAAAATTTACAATAAAGTCTTTTCAGAAAGCGAAAGATGAAAAACGCCCTATAAGCATGCTTACTGCTTATGACTATTCGATGGCCAAGATACTTGACGGTGCAGGAGCAGATGCATTGTTAGTGGGGGACTCTCTGGGCATGGTGGTGCAAGGACACGATTCTACGATCTCTGTCACTATAGATGACATGATCTATCATGCCAAAGCAGTTAATCGTGCGGCTAAGCGAGCTTTGGTTATTGTTGATATGCCATTTATGTCGTATCATGTATCAATGGAAGAAGCTGTAAGAAACGCTGGTCGGTTGATGAAAGAAGGTGGAGCTCATGCTATCAAATTGGAAGGTGGTGTTGAATTTGCTGAAACCATTCGTCAAATTGTGCGTGTACAAATCCCAGTAATGGGACATATAGGAATGACACCGCAATCGGTTCACATGTTTGGTGGATTCAAGGTGCAAGGCAAGAGCTTGGTGCAAGCACAAAAAATTATTGATGATGCTAAAGCACTTGAAGAGGCGGGTGTTTTTGCAATCACGCTGGAATGTGTGCCCGAGGAGTTGAGCAAAATAATAACTGAAACTGTGAATGTTCCCACTATTGGTATAGGTGCTGGTAAATACTGCGATGGACAAGTGCTTGTAAGCAACGATATGTTGGGGATGTTTAGCGATTTTGTGCCTAAATTTGTAAAACAATATGCTCATATTTCTTCAGATATCGAGCGTGCAGTGAAAACATACATCAAAGAGATGAACGAAAGCAGTTTTCCTGAGAAAAAACACACCTTTACCATTGATGAAGATGTGCTAAAGAATTTAAGTAAATAATCGTGTTTTTACGAAGACCAATATGGTGATAACTACTACAGAATTGATGAAACGTTTTCTTGTTACTGCAAAGAAAGAAAACAAGACGATAGGACTTGTGCCAACCATGGGGTTCTTGCACAAGGGGCATTTGTCTCTTATTGAAAGAGCCAAACAGGAAAACGAGTTGGTGGTGGTGAGCATTTTTGTAAACCCTACTCAATTTGGTCCTAACGAAGACTTTGAAACATACCCAAGAGATATATTGCGTGACACAACGCTTGCCTATGAAGCAGGTGCTGATATTATTTTCAACCCATTGGTACGCGAAATGTATCCAGAAGGAAGTGCTACTTGGGTGAACGTGGAGGGTGATATTACCTCGGTATTGTGTGGAGCTTCTCGTCCAACCCACTTCAAGGGAGTAACTACTGTGGTGAATATGTTGTTCAATATTGTGCAGCCTGACAAAGCCTACTTTGGGCAGAAAGATGCACAACAAGTGGCAGTGCTCACTAAAATGGTGCATGATTTGCATATAAATATCGATTTGGTTATTTGCCCAATCGTGAGAGAAGAAGATGGCTTGGCTTTAAGTTCGCGCAACACTTACTTGAGTGAAGAAGAGCGAAGTCAAGCTGTGATATTAAACAAAGCATTGCAACTTGCTCACGAAGCCTTCAAAGAAGGTGAAAAAGATGTTGAAACTCTCACCCTACTAATTAGAAATAAACTAGCTACAATGCCTTTGGCAGAAATAGACTATGTAAGTATATACTCCTACCCTTCGCTTGCTCCGATAGATAAAGTAGTGGATACAGCTATAATAGCTATAGCGGTGAAGTTCGGGAAAACAAGATTGATTGATAACGTTATATTAAAAAAAATAAAGTAGAATTTGTTGCTACACATGCTGAAAGCAAAGTTACATAGAGGCACAGTTACAGAGACGAATATAAATTATACGGGAAGCATAACCATTGACTCATATTTATTGAAAGAGTCAGGAATATTGCCAATGGAAAAAGTGCAAGTTGTGAATATAAATAACGGAGAACGTTTTGAAACCTACGTTATCGAGGGTGAAGAGCACAGTGGTGTGATTTGCCTCAATGGTGCCGCAGCACGCCTTGTGCTTCCAGGAGACAAGGTGATTATTATGGCTTATGGACTTTGCTCACAAGAAGA
>DENY01000051.1:0-2761 GCA_002359825.1 Bacteroidales bacterium UBA2632 | reverse complement strand
AAATAGGACAGCGATTATGATTCATCCTGCCATTACGGCGGGAGGGACAGAAGAGCCTATAGATTGGGTTCGGAAAATAACAAACATGAGTTCCGGATCTTTGGGTTGGCATTGTTTAGAGGCGGTGTTGCGTTTTATGCGTGAACATAACAACAGCGACTATGTTGTGCACTACATAAAAGCCCCTAAAGCTGTCACTAAAGAGCTGACTGATAAAGAAAAACCTTTTGTGAGATTTATGAATGTCACAGATACGCAAAGTGTATACGATCTCATCAACACATTGATGGATGAAGTGAAGGTTGATGTGTTTATTCACNNTTATCTGACTTTGCTTACTCCTATTCAATATCGAGAAAAAGCTTAGCTGAAGAGCTATATCTACTCGTCTTTGAGAATGAAAATATCTCAAAAGAGATGATTGAAGAAGCACTATCAAAACCGAAGTACAGACATGAGGCCGATGAGAAAATATCTTCGAACGAAGAGATAATGATGGGCTTTGAAACTACACCAAAAGTGATTTCTTTAATTAAAAAGAAAAACCCCAATACTTTTCTGGTTGGTTTTAAACTGGTGAAGCATAACAAAGAAAACAACCTCATAAAACAAGCTGAGAAACTAAGACTCACTAATGATTGTGATGCTGTTTTTGCAAACGAAGTTTCACAACTGTCCGAAGAGGGCCATGCGGGTCTATTGTTGCACAAAGGAGAAATTGTGGCACGCCCAGTGGGTAAAAAACAAATTGCGGAAGCTATTGTTAACTTAGCAGTGAACGAGAAATTGAAATAGGAGAAGATATGAAAAATATAGTTGTAGGAGTAAGTGGTGGTATAGCTTGTTACAAAGCGGTTGAAATTGTGAACCAATTAAAAAAGGATGGTTACAATGTGAATGTGATAATGACAAAGTCGGCACAAGAGTTTGTGAAACCTCTTACTTTTCAAGTCATGTCGGGAAATCTTGTTGTGACAGATATGTATGATCCCGTTGATCATTGGGACACGACACACATCGATTTAGGAAAAAATGCAGATGTTTTTGTAATAGTGCCTGCTACTGCGAATATAATTGGTAAAATTGCATCTGGCATTGCCGATGATATGCTCTCAACAACAGTTATGGTGGCTACATGTCCTAAGGTGATTGCTCCGGCAATGAACACAGCGATGTACGAAAATCCTTTTGTGCAAGCAAACTTAAAGAAGCTTGAAGAAAATGGATATCATGTTTTAGAAACAAAAGAAGGCCTACTTGCATGTGGTGATGAGGGAAAAGGAAAACTATTACCGTGGGAAGTTATAACACAATACATAAAAGATATTGTAGATAAAGATGAGAAATATTTGAATATCTAAAAAGTCTTACAATATTCCATTCCGAATACATAAAAGAAAGTAAATTGCAAAAAGATGAAGCGATTATTTATATCAATAATTTTGGTTCTTTTGATGAACACACTTGCTCAAGCTCAATTGAACAAACTTGCACTGAATGTAGGTTACGAGTACATGCACAAAAACAGTGGGTATTTAGGGGCTGAGTATCGTTTCAACAACAATGATTTGAAAAACGATCACGGGCCATTGAATGTAGGTGTGGGCGCATATATGTACAGCGATGACAATAAGTTTGCTATTGCACCCGAAGTACATTTAAACAAAACATGGAAGCACTTTTTGATTACTGAACTATCAGCATCCACCAAAAACATTAAACCAAGTGTAGGTCTTTCTCTTTTTAATCTTACACGTTTTCAATTTGGATACAGTTTTCCTATAGACAACTCTGATTTCAAAGGATTCTATTTTGGTTTTCACATACTAATTGGCCGTTCTCCATTTTATGATGAGATTAAAATCTATTAATCATACCATTTACACATCGCAAAATAAAAAAATGCCATTCAATAGAAAATAAAAAGTGCTCATTCTTTGCTAATTAACTTGAATATTGTAACTTTGCATTCCGATTATTACAACAAATCACTTAAAAGTTTGATTGTGAGCTTTTTATTTAGCTATTTGTCCCTTAGCAAGACAAGTTCAATAAAGCCTATATTCAAACAATCTCAACAAATTTAAAAACAATAGAAAGTGAACACTTTAAGTTATAAAACCGTATCGGTTAACAAAGAAACCGCTCAAAAAGAATGGGTTGTAGTTGATGCAACGGGACAAACTCTTGGTCGCATGGCTTCTAAAGTAGCAAAACTACTAAGAGGTAAGTACAAACCCAGCTTTACTCCTCACGTAGATTGTGGCGATAATGTAATCATCATTAATGCTGACAAAGTTGAGCTAACTGGTAACAAATGGACAGATCGCATTTATTTGCGCTACACAGGTTACCCAAGTGGACAACGAGAAACTACAGCTGCTGAGTTATTTGCAAAAGGACCCGAAAGACTTTTTAGAAAAACAATGAAAGGGATGCTACCTAAAAACAAATTGGGTGATGCCATCATAAATAACATGTATGTTTATGCAGGTGAAAACCATCCGCATGAAGCTCAAAAGCCAACAAAAATAGATATTAATACACTTAAATAATAACAATGGAAGTAATAAATGCATTAGGAAGACGCAAAGCTGCTGTAGCACGTGTGTTCGTTCGCGAAGGTTCCGGTAAAATTGTTATCAACAAACGCGAGCTCGAAAATTATTTTCCTTCTTCAATCCTTCAGTACATAGTAAAACAACCACTAACAACATTGGACGTAGTTGAAAAATATGACATCAACATCAACTTAGATGGT
>DENY01000081.1 GCA_002359825.1 Bacteroidales bacterium UBA2632 | reverse complement strand
CCCTGAATCAGATAATGGTATCTCTATAACTTGTATACCAAGTTTCATAGCGTAGCTACTCAACCAATTAGTAGAATAAGCAATACCCTTTGCACTATCATTAAAATGTGGTATATCTCCATTTTCGAAAGATATGTTTTTCAACCATGCTAGCATCAAAGTTGCTTTATCTTTCAAATAAGTTTCAAAAGAAGTCTCTTTTAGCGTCCAGCTTGAATACCAATCAATCAACTCTAACAATCTGAAGAAAATAATTTGATGATACATCGGACTCAATTCAAAGTGAGCACCATCTGAGAGAATTTGTTCTTCTAACTCTTTTTCTAATATAGACTTTCCTTGTTTTGTCCACTGTTCATTTGAAAAGAATGCTCCGCCCATAATCAATGCAAATGCATTTTCTAACAAATGATTACCCAATAAATGATATTCGGGTCGCTTAGATAAAAAATCAAACTCAGCGTGAATTTTAGCAAGTATAGTGACATCTTGTTTGTTCTCGTGGGAGAACAAACGCATCACATTGACTGCTCGTAATGAAACAGGGTAAGGCTCAACTGTTAGCTTTCCGTTATCCAACCATTTATACAATGACTCTAGCAGTCTAATCTTTTCATTGTAATTTACATCCTCTTGCAATAACCAATTGGCATACTGCAAATTATAATTCCACAACTTTCCATTCTCCTGGTAGTTCCAATCTATCTCTGAATCGAACTGCACTTTTTGATTAAGAAAAACAAACTGATTCTCTCCTAAATAGGACAAATACACAGGAGGTTGTTTAGCAAACGATAATAAGCAAACCTTATCTGATGAAAAAGTATTATCATAATCATTCAAAGCACCTGCTTTCTTTATTCTANNGTATTCTATACTTCAACTGATAAAACACTTGAATAGGTTTCAAGTGCTTTACGGTATTGAATAGTAAGTTTGCTTTTTTAATCATTATTCTTTTAAATTTTAAACACAGAGAACACAGAGTTTCTCTGTGCACTCTGTGTTTATTTTCTCTCCGTGTCCTCTGTGTTGAATCACCTCCGTGCTTCTCTGTGTTAAAACCCTTATTTTAGTTTCACTAAAATCTCCACAATCCTCTCAGCACACTTCCCATCCCACATCGGTATCACTTGCCCCTGCTTCCATTCCCCCGCAAACAATTTCTCCATTGCTGGTTGTATTGCTTTAGGGTCAGTTCCTAACAATTCATTTGTTCCCAGTGTAATTGTTTCTGGTCGTTCCGTATTATCACGCAATGTCATGCAGGGCACATTCATCATCGATGCCTCTTCGGTGATACCACCCGAGTCTGTAACTACTGCTTTAGCTTTTTCCACCAAATAGTTGAATTCCAAATAACTCAATGGCTCAATCATATGCAGACGAGGATGTGAAACACCCAATCCTTCTAATATTTTTGCAGTACGTGGATGCACTGGGAATACCAATGGCACATCGTGTGAATGATTCACAATTTCGCTCATCAGCTCTTGCAGCTTTGCTCCTTCATCTACATTGGCAGGACGGTGCAATGTCATTACAATATATTCCTTTTCTTTCAATCCCAACTCATCCCACACAGGAGGTTTCTTGAAGTTAGGACGTTGTTTGAACAGTGTATCAATCATGGTATTGCCCACAAAGAATATCTGTTCTTCCCTTACTCCACTCTTTCTAAGGTTTTCATTCGCTAACTCCGATGTTGTAAAGAAATAATTGGTAATACTGTCTGTTACCAATCTATTGATCTCTTCTGGCATTGTCCAATCACCCGAACGAATACCTCCCTCCACATGTGCTACCTTTGTGTGTAACTTTTGAGCTGTAATGGCACAAGCCATTGTAGAAGTAACATCACCCACCACCAACACCAAATCAGCAGGATTCTCCATCAACTCTATCTCAAAGCGAATCATGATGGCAGCAGTTTGTTCTGCTTGTGTTCCTCCACCTGCACCAAGGTTATTATCTGGTTCGGGTATCTCCAATTGGTCGAAGAAATCTCCCGACATTTTTTTGTCGTAGTGTTGTCCTGTGTGAATTAATCGGAAATCTATGTTGTTTCCTTCTTTCTTGGATTTTTCAATTGCGTGAATGATGGGGGCAATTTTCATGAAGTTGGGCCGTGCGCCGGCGATGATTGTTACTTGCATAATATGTTTTTTGTTTTTTAAATTAAACACAGAGAAGCACAGATTTTATCACAGAGCACACGGAGTTCTTTTCTCTGTGAACTCTGTGTTATTTTCCCTCTGTTTCTCTGTGTTGAATATCTCTCTGTGTTGAATATTCCTCCGTGTTCTCTGTGTTAAGAACTTAGTTATAAATATCCGTTGATAACTCTTGTTAAACCCTTTATCAATCTTTCTTCGTGGAAGTTTATAAGCAAACCAAGTTTTAAATTTGTCAACTTCAGGTAAGAAAGTAACTGAGTTTTATAAAGAGGTATTACATTTTCAACTGCTTTAAGTTCCAAAATTATTTTTTCTTCTACAATAATATCAGCAAAGTATCCATTCTCAATATATAATTCTTTATACTTTATATTAACTGGCACTTGTTGCTGTACATATAGTCCATTTTCTTTCAATTCATACACAAGTGCTTTCTCATATACACTCTCAAGAAGACCATGGCCTAGAGCTTTGTGCACTTCAATGGCAGAGTGTATAATCATACTTGATAATTGATTGTATGCTTCTTCGTTCATAATATTTAATTTAACACAGAGAACACAGAGTTAATATTTCTTTGTGTCCTCTGTGTTTGTTTTTTCTCCGTGACCTCTGTGTTTAAATCTTCTATGTGTTTAATCAATTTCAATCCAGCTACGTGTCTTCAAACTTTCAATAGCCGCAAAGCTCGCCCTCGTCGTATTCACAATTTCATCAAAAGGAATCAATGCTTCTCCACCGCTCTTAGTGCGTTCTACCAATAGTCGGAACTGCTCATTGTGCCCTTTGTCCATTTTGGTTTTTAGTTTTGAGAAACCTTTGAAGCCATATCCTTTGGTAACTCTAAAGTTATCCATCACAGCAGTGCGCTCTTGCGAATAAACTTCTACTCGTTCTTTTGAGTAGGCTTTTGATCCATTGGCAAAGTAATTGATTACACCCATGCTTCCATTTTCGTATTGCAATAGTATGGTTGCATTGTCGGTATTTTCTTGTGGATTAACTCCCATAGCATTCATGCACACAGATTTCACTTTACTACCTGTAAGGAAAGTAATTAAATCGATAAAGTGACACGCCTCACCAATGATGCGACCACCGCCCACTTTCATATCGTGTACCCACACATTAGCAGGGATGTGACCTGCATTCATTGTGGCAATAACATTCATAGGTGCATTGCCTACCAATTGTTTTATTTTTTGAATATGTGGAGAGAAGCGTCTGTTGAAACCTACCGTTAAAGTTTTGCCTTGGGTATGTGCAGCTACAATAGCATCAAGCTCTGCGTTGTTGAGTGCCAATGGTTTTTCTACAAACACATATTTGTTTGCTTCCAACGATTCCAACACCATCTGTGCATGCATATTGTGTTTGGTGGTAATCATTACCAAGTCGATGGCTTCATCTTTCAGCATCTCTTTGTAGTCTGTAGTACTCTTAGCAATGCCATATTTTTGCGCCATTGTTGTGCCGCTTAGTCCACCTGCACTTGCTATAGTAGTGATATTTGCCGATGCCGACTTCAAAGCAGGTAGCATTGTCATCTTGGTGAAGTTGCCCGCACCAATAATACCTATATTACCCTTACCCGATTCAAATTTATTTGAATTAATTACAACTGTACTTTCTGCATTGCTGTCTGAGGAGTATTCCAATATAGATGCTATGGAGTTGCCACCCATATTATCATATATCTCTTTGTAGTTATCTAATGTAACTCGTTCAGTTATCAAACTTTTCACTTCCAATTTACCATATGAAATAGCTTGCAACACAGCTTCAAAGTTTCGTTTCTCTGTCCATCGTACAAACCCTATGGGGTAATCATTTCCTCGCTGTTCATACTCTTCGTCGTATCGGCCAGGACCATATGAGCAAGATACCTGGAAGGTCAACTCTTTTTCGTAAAACTCTGCGCGACTGATATCTAGACCTACCACGCCCACCAACACAATTCGTCCTCGCTTGCGACTCATCTGTGCAGCTTGCGATATAATATCGTTCCCTTTGGCTGATGCAGTTATTATTACACCGTCTGCACCCACATCGTTAGTCAATCCCATTACAGGTTTCACCACATCGTCACCTTCTCTTGGATTGATGCCGATGATGCCTTTCTCTTTTGCCAGTTCTATCTTTCTGGCGCCTAAGTCCACTCCTATCACTCTGCAACCATTGGCAACTAACAATTCAGCTGTCAAGAGACCAATCAAACCCAGTCCAATCACCACAATAGTTTCCCCCA
>DENY01000280.1:5836-6891 GCA_002359825.1 Bacteroidales bacterium UBA2632 | reverse complement strand
CAAACTGTAATAACAAAAAAAGGAGCTGTCCTATTTAAAGAACAACTCCTTTTTTATCTGTCTAATAGGAATCTCGTATAAATTATACTCCCTATTATATTATGCTTTTATTAAAAGACTCTTTCCTGTCATTTCTTTTGGCTGTTCAATTTGCATAAGCTCTAATATAGTAGGTGCAAGGTCTGAAAGTTTACCTTCTTGAAGTTCTATTTTATCTTCTCCTACATATATAAGTGGAACTTTATTAGTTGTGTGAGCTGTAAATGGGTTTCCTTCGTCATCTAAAAGTTGTTCTGCGTTTCCGTGGTCTGCTGTTATCAGCGTATGTCCCCCTTTTGTCTTTAACACTTCTAATATCTCTCCAAGATATGTATCAACAGTTTCTACTCCTTTAATAACTGCAGGAATCACTCCAGTGTGGCCTACCATATCAGGGTTGGCAAAGTTTGCGACTATTAAATCATACTTATCCATATTTATTCTCTTTATCAAGGCATCTTTTATACCCTCAGCACTCATTTCAGGCTGAAGATCATAAGTTGCAACTTTTGGTGAAGGAATCAAGACTCTGTCTTCGTTCATATATGGTTCTTCAATTCCTCCNNAGTTGCGACCTTTGGAGAAGCAATTAAAATACGTTCTTCACCAGCGAATTTCTCCTCACGACCACCACTCATAAAGAATGTAACATGTGGATACTTTTCAGTTTCGGCTATCTTAAGCTGATTTAAATTCTTTGCACTTACATGTTGAGAAAGTGTATTAACTGGTGCATCTTTTGTGTAAGCAACCAATACATTTTCTATAGATTTGTCATACTCAGTCATAGTTACGAAGAGCGTATCTATTTTCTCACCTCTATCAAAGCCATCAAACTTATCATCTACAATTGCTCGAGTTATTTGTCTGGCTCGGTCAGGTCTGTAGTTAAAGAATATAACACTATCTCCGTCCTCTATTTGGGCAACTGGTTTATTATCTTGTTTGATGACAGCTGGCATTAAAAACTCATCTTGAACCCCCTCTTTATATGAATTCTCAACAGCTCCTACTGC
>DENY01000280.1:789-5687 GCA_002359825.1 Bacteroidales bacterium UBA2632 | reverse complement strand
ATGTTCTACATGACTATGAACTCCGCCATTGGAAACTAATCCCACAAGATGAACCTTTCCGTTGTTCTTTTTTGCATTTTCTATGGCAGATAAAAACTCTTTTTTCTCAAAGAAACTTCCATCCTCAATAGCTTTAGAAATACGCGGAAGTTCTTGATAAATCACTCTTCCTGCTCCAATATTAATATGACCTACTTCTGAGTTTCCCATCTGTCCCGCTGGAAGACCTACTTCTTCTCCACTTGCGTCTAAGGTCGTGCTTGGGTTCTCTTGCATTAGTTTATCAAATACTGGTGTGTTTCCACGTATAACTGCATTTCCTGGGTAATCTTTCCCTATTCCCCAACCATCTAATATAATTAACGATACTGGTTTTTTACTCATAATGATTTTTTGCTATTAATTGTTTATGTTATAATACTATTTTTTGCTTTAATGCTTGATCTATGATCTGAAAGTCTGTTGTTTTTTTTGTAACTCTATATCTGTTAAGATACTTGTAACTTCTCCTTCAAATACTCCGCAGTGTAAGACTCTTTAGACTTCACCACCTCTTCAGGAGTACCGCTACTCACTACATAGCCACCTTTGTCTCCACCACCAGGACCCAAGTCTACGATATAGTCTGCACATTTTATCACATCCATGTTGTGCTCAATTATCACAATGGTGTGTCCCCTATCGAGTAGTGCATAAAATGCTTTCAGCAAAGTTTTAATGTCATGAAAATGAAGACCCGTAGTAGGTTCATCAAAAATAAACAGAGTGGAGTCTGTTTTCTCTTCTCCTAGGAAAAAAGCCAACTTCACACGCTGGCTTTCACCACCAGAGAGAGTTGAAGATGATTGGCCCAATTTCACATAGCCCAGCCCCACATCTTGAAGAGGCTTCATACGCTTAACTATTTTCTTTTCTGTAGCTCCTTTTTTAGATCCGAAGAACTCCATTGCCTGATCGATGGTCATGTTCAACACATCGTATATATTATTGCCATTGTACTCAACTTCTAAAACATCCGAATTGAACCGTTTGCCATGGCACGACTCACAAGTCAGTTTCAAGTCGGCCATAAATTGCATCTCTACAACAATTTCGCCATCACCTTTACACTCCTCACATCTTCCACCTTCTACGTTGAATGAGAAGAATGCAGGCGTAAAGTTCAGTTGTTTGGCCAATGGTTGAGACGAGAATAATTTCCTTATCTCATCATATGCTTTGATATAGGTTACCGGATTTGAACGAGAAGAGCGCCCAATTGGATTCTGATCAACCAGCTCTACTCTATTAATCAAGCTGTAATCACCTGTTATTTCGTTGTACTCAATTTTCTCAGTTGTTGCATCATTTATCTTTTGTTGCAAAGCATGATAAAAAACATTGTTAATCAACGAAGACTTACCCGATCCACTCACACCCGTTACCACAGACATTACACCCAAAGGTATTTTCACGTCTATATTTTTTAGATTGTTATGGCGCGCTCCTTTTATCTCTATATAATTGTTCCACTTTCTCCGCTTCTCAGGCACTTCTATCTTTTCTTCTCCAATTAAATACTTCACTGTATAGCTATCGGATGATGAAACGAGTTTATCAACATCACCCTGATAAATGATTTCACCACCCAATCGGCCTGCCAACGGTCCAATGTCTATGATATAATCAGCTGCACGAATTATTTCTTCATCGTGCTCAACCACTACCACAGTGTTCCCAATATCTCTCAAATCTTTAAGAACATTGATAAGCAGCTCTGTATCGCGAGAGTGAAGTCCAATACTCGGTTCATCTAAAATATACAGCGACCCCACCAGACTACTCCCCAATGATGAAGCAATATTGATACGCTGACTCTCTCCACCCGACAATGTGTTGGACAATCTATTCAACGTAAGATATGACAACCCCACATTCATCAGAAACTGTACTCGGTTTTCTATCTCAATCAACAATCGCTTTGCAATGGCAGTATCGGTTTCATCCAACACAAGCCCATCAAAAAACTCTTTCAGTTTGTAAATAGGCATCAATACCAAATCGGCAATCGATTTACCTCCCACTTTTACATACAGTGCTTCTTCTTTGAGGCGTGCTCCTTTACACAATGGGCAAACAGTCTTTCCGCGATAACGAGCCAACATCACCCTATATTGAATCTTATAAAGATTCTCTTCAAGCATCTTGATAAAGCTATTGATGCCATACACCTTATCATTGCCATTCCACAACAAATCTTTCTCTGAATCAGAGAGATCATAGTAGGCACGGTGAACGGGGAAATCGTATTTCCAAACTTTGTCTATAAACTCTTTTTGCCACTCACCCATTTTCTCACCTCGCCAACATGCAATGGCTCCCTCATAAACAGAAAGACTTTTGTCGGGAACAACAAGATTCTCGTCGATTCCCATCACCTTGCCAAATCCTTCACACTTGGGACAAGCCCCGACGGGACTGTTAAAGCTGAACATTAAATCGGTAGGCTCTTGGAAAACAATTCCATCGGCCTCAAAACGATTGGAGAATAAAGCTCTCTCTATCCCCTTATCAGTCCAAAACTTAATAACACAATCTCCATTCCCTTCCAAAAATGCAGTTTCGNNTAACGATGCTTTTATCTGAACCTGATGATAGACGGTCAATTACTAACAGCACATCATCATCGGCAGGCAATATTTCGCGGGTCAAAAAATCATCAATTCTATATAACTCATCCTCAAACTCAACACGTGTATATCCTTCCAACTGTAGTACCTCCAATTGTTCACGCAAAGTTCGCTCACTACGCAGTTCAATATTTGTAAGGACTGCCATGCGTGTACCTTCGGCATAAGATTTCATGCGAGCAACTACATCACCCACAGAATGTTTTTTAATTTCAACACCAGAAACAGGTGAAATAGTTTTCCCAATTCGAGCAAATAGTAAACGAAGATAATCATAGATCTCTGTAGAAGTACCCACTGTAGAGCGTGGATTGCGTGTATTTACTTTCTGTTCAATGGCAATTGCTGGGGGTATTCCTTTTATATAGTCACACTCTGGCTTGTGCATCCTACCCAAGAATTGACGTGCATAGGAAGACAAACTTTCCACATAGCGCCTTTGGCCTTCAGCATACAATGTGTCGAAAGCAAGTGAAGATTTGCCCGACCCAGACAAACCAGTTATTACGGTGAATGTGCTGCGAGGTATTTTCACATCAACGTTCTTAAGGTTATTTACTCTCGCACCTTTTATATCTATTATTTTGGGATTACTCATTTGTATATTGAATTATATAGCTCTCGGTTTCATAAAAACAATCTACAAACTTACAAAAAATAGTCGAGAAATTTAAATATTGAATTAGAGTTACAAATTGAATGTATAGAGAGTTTTCCATTTTTAACTAGATTGAACTATTGCAACCAGAATTATTTTCTCGAACGACCTTGAATTTACTTCATGTCCATTGATCTGAAAAGACATACAGAGTTTTAAGCTATCTAGAATCAATACATATTCGATGTTTCTTCACTCTCAATAAATTAGTTCTCGTTATAATTTGTATATTTGTCGATAAGATATTAAAGTACTGATTTGGAAACAATAGCAACTTATTACTAATATAAATATGAAAAAGTTTCAAATAGAGATTCCATTAGTTCTCCCTCAAGTTCCAGATGATAAAGATCCATGTGTAAAGAACTTTATCAGCCTACTTGAGGACCAAAAAGGAATTGAAAAGGTACACGTATCTACAACAAATGAGAGCACTGTGCCACAACTCTGCTTTCACTACAATTCCTCCGAGATCTCCATTAGCCGAATTCGTTTACTTGCAAAACAAATAGGATCTTCAATTAGCGAAAAAATTGGACATAAACTGATAGAAGTTGAAGGGATTCGTCATACACGCCATGCACGCAATATAGAACTTACACTGAAAAGCTTGACAGGTATGCTTGAAACATCTGTTTCAGCATCGGGAATGGTGAGGGTTGAGTTTGAAAAAACAAAACTGAACGAATCAGATGTTATAGACACTTTACGAAAAGAGGGTCTCTCCATTCCTGACTCATCGGTTGATGTAGAAAGATACCTACGCACCATAAAAAAAGGTCCTGCAAAGCATACCGAAAAAGATCTAGGTCATCAACACGAACATACTCATGGAGGTGTATTGGGTCAAAACACAGAGTTGATATTCTCTATCATTTCTTNNGTAGCCATAGGCTTTACTATTTCTTTTATTGCAAACATTCCTTCATGGATTAGCATTGCTTTCTTCATTGCCTCCTATTTCTTTGGAGGCTTCTTCACCACAAGAGAAGCAATGGAAAGAGTGATGAAAGGTGGCTTTGAAGTTGATTTTCTAATGATGGTCGCCGCCATTGGTGCTGCTATATTAGGCAAATGGGTAGAGGGAGCATTGCTATTATTTCTTTTTAGTCTGGGCCATGCATTGGAACACCATGCTATGAATAAAGCAAAGAAATCTATCGAAGCACTAGCAGAACTTGCTCCTAAAACAGCATTAAGAAAAAGAAACGGGAAAACCGAAGAGGTAGATATAGATCAGGTGAGGGTAAATGATGTGATAGTGGTGAGACCCGACAGTAAAATACCTGTTGATGCTGTTGTGATTCAAGGACAAAGTAGCGTGGACCAATCAGCTATTACTGGGGAAAGCATCCCTGTGGATAAAATCGCCGTTGCAGATGTCGAGATTGATTATTCAAAAGAAAAAGATATTAATAGCGAGAATAGAGTTTACTCAGGAACGATTAATGGTAACGGTTCGCTAGAGGTAAAAGTAATCAAGGAAAGCAAAGACACTACTCTTTCGCGCCTTATCACCTTAGTAAATGAAGCACAAACACAGAAATCACCCAGTCAAAGATTCACAGATA
>DENY01000280.1:348-784 GCA_002359825.1 Bacteroidales bacterium UBA2632 | reverse complement strand
TAACGATATTTCGTTCCCATAGTTTTGGGATTAGTTGTTTTGCTATTGGGAGCCTTTCTAGTCATTGACGAGACCTTCAATGACAGTTTTTACCGAGCCATGACAGTGCTTGTAGCATCAAGTCCATGCGCCTTGGCAATATCCACCCCTAGCGCAGTACTCAGCGGTGTTGCCCGAGCAGCCAAAGGAGGAGTGCTCATAAAGGGAGGCAGACCGTTGGAAGACTTAGGAGTTTTAACAGCTTTGGCATTTGATAAAACGGGTACCCTCACCGAAGGTATGCCTAAGTTAACAAAGGTGGTAGCATTAGAAGGTTTTGATGAGAATGAATTGTTGAAAATAGCTGTAGCTGTTGAAAGTTTGAGCGATCATCCTTTAGCAAAAGCTATTGTTAGAGATGGCACTAAACGTTTGAAGGGAGACACCTTCAGTGAAG
>DENY01000280.1:0-218 GCA_002359825.1 Bacteroidales bacterium UBA2632 | reverse complement strand
TGCCTTGATGGATACGCCCCGAAAAGAAGCCCGCAGCACCTTGGAGCAACTAAAGAAAGTAGGCATCAAAAGGATGATTATGCTAACAGGTGACAACCAGAAAGTAGCAGATGCGGTTGCCCTTGAAATAGGAATCACAGATGCTTGGGGTAGCCTTCTACCCGAACAAAAAGTAGATGCCATAAAGAAATTAAAAGAGAGCGAATCTAAGGTAGCCA
>DENY01000264.1 GCA_002359825.1 Bacteroidales bacterium UBA2632 | reverse complement strand
ACAGGACATTACACACTCGTGACCTTTCCTTTGTTGAAAATATCGAAGAAAAGCCCTGAGAAAACAGCGCAAGAAATTGGTGAGGCGTTGATAAAGGATTCTACCATTATTGAATCTTTCAATGTAATCAAAGGATTCTTGAACCTATCTTTGCCCTCTGCTCTTTGGATTGATATATTGGAAAAGATGAACGCCAATCCTGCTTTCGGAATAAAAGAAGCTACCCCCGATGCACCGCTTTACATGGTGGAATACTCATCGCCCAATACCAACAAACCTCTGCACTTAGGGCATGTGCGCAACAATCTGTTGGGACATGCGCTCTGCGAAATACTGAAAGCAAACGGCAAGCGTGTTGTGAAAACCAATATTGTAAACGATAGGGGTATTCATATTTGCAAATCGATGTTGGCTTGGAAGAAATGGGGCAATGGCGAAACTCCTGAGTCTTCGGGCAAAAAAGGTGACCATTTGATTGGCGATTATTATGTGATGTTCGATCAGAAGTATAAAGCTGAATTGGCAGAGTTGCAAGCCAAAGGTTTGACCAAAGATGAAGCAGAAGCACAATCTACACTGATGACCGAAGCGCGCGAAATGTTGTTGAAATGGGAAGACAATGATGCTGAAACTGTCAACCTATGGAAGATGATGAACAATTGGGTGTACAAAGGATTCGATGAAACTTACAAAGAAATGGGTGTGACGTTCGATAAAATATATTATGAATCGGATACCTATTTGGTGGGAAGAGAAAGAGTGTTGAAGGCATTGGATGATGGTGTATTTTATAGAAAAGAAGACAATTCAGTTTGGGCTGATCTTTCGGAAGAGAACTTGGATCACAAACTATTGTTGCGCGCCGATGGCACATCGGTGTATATGACCCAAGATATTGGAACAGCCAAACTTCGTTTTGACGATTACCCTATCGACACTATGATTTATGTAGTGGGTAACGAACAAAATCACCATTTCACCGTACTTTCTACATTGCTCGATAAGTTGGGTTATGAATTTGGTAAAGGATTGGTGCATTTCTCGTATGGTATGGTGGAACTGCCCGAAGGAAAAATGAAATCGCGCGAAGGAACTGTGGTGGATGCCGACGAATTGATGGCAGAGATGATTGACACTGCACGCGAAACATCCAAAGAATTGGGCAAACTGGACAATTGTACACCGCAAGAAGCTGAAGAAATTGTGCGCATGGTGGGATTGGGTGCTCTCAAATACTTTATCCTTAAAGTTGACCCACGAAAGAACATGACTTTCAATCCACAAGAATCGATTGATTTCAACGGAAACACGGGACCTTTTATTCAATATACACATGCTCGCATTCAATCCGTGTTACGTAAAGCAGCAGAGCAAGATATCGAAATCCCAACACATATTGGAGAAGTTGAGATATCTGAAAAAGAAGAAGGATTGGTGCAAATGTTGCTTGAATTCCCAACCATCATTCAACAAGCGGCCGAAGAGTATAACGTATCGCTGGTTGCCAACTATGTGTATGATTTGGTGAAAGAATACAATCAGTTTTATCACGACTTCTCGATGTTGAGAGAAGAAAACGAATCGCTAAAGGTTTTCCGTCTGATGCTTTCAAAAAATGTGGCACTAACCATTAAGAAAGGGATGTCGCTGTTAGGAATTGATGTCCCAGAAAGAATGTAACTTATCTTTCTAACACTAAAGACGGGTGATTCTAACATAAGGTTTTAACACAATCGGATGAGCATTACAGAAATAAATATGACTAAACACAAGAAGATTATATTCTTCCTGTGTTTGCTATTTGTGTGCTCCAAAGATGTTTTTGGCCAAAGCCCCGTAGACTCCGCTCAATATTCACGTCCCCACATTTATCAACTTGGCTTTGAAGCACGACCGGGTTATATATTCCCAACGAATAGATTTCTGAAAGGAGAGAACAATAAAAACAAACGAATTGAGGAAGTTTATTCGACTCATTTTAGATACTCTTTTCAGTTTCGTCCCGACTCTTATGTAAACAAGATTTACAGAGGAGTTTACCAAGGAATTGGCTTTGCGCACTACGGATTTGGTAACAAAGAAGAAGTTGGAAACCCCCTTGCCATCTATCTATTTCAAGGGGCAACTATTGCTCCAATCTCTCGACGGATATCATTGAACTATGAATGGAACTTCGGAATATCGGGAGGTTGGAAACCTTACCATGAGGAATTCAATTCATACAACGGAATGATGGGCTCGAAGTTTAATGCCTACATCANNGGGTCGAAGTTTAATGCTTACATGAATGCAAACTTCTATTTCAAACAGCAATTATCTCCACAATTTGATTTAATTTATGGTGCTACACTCACTCACTTCTCCAATGGCAACACCAAGTTCCCCAACGCAGGGCTGAATGCCTCAGATGTGAAGATTGGGTTAACGTATAACTTCAATAGAGATAAAAACAATCTCTCAAAAGCATTAGTTGCACGTGCTCTACCTATCAGGAAATTTCCTCGACACATAAGTACTGATGTTGTATTGTTTGGTTCGTGGAGGAGCAAAGGATTTATATTTGATGAAATACCATTAGCCTCGCCCGACCCTTACCATGTGTTTGGTTTCAATATCAATCCAATGTACAACATGAACTACAATTTGAGATTTGGACTATCGCTTGATGGTGTATATGATAGTAGCGCCAATATTTATACAGAACATTACATTATAGGGATGGGACAACTAGACCCGGGATTTACTTTCTATAAACCCTCATTGAAGAAACAATTGGCACTTGGTGTTTCTGCGCGCGGAGAATATGTGATGCCCTACTTCACTGTCGGCCTGGGTATAGGTATCAATGCACTGCATGGAGGTGGCGACTTGAAAGGACTNNAGAATTTTAAAACACCCAATTATCTGATGCTGGGAATTGGATATAGGTTTGGGAATAGATATCCGTGTTTTTATAGGTAATCTTGATAAACATAAAAACAAGCGAAACGATTCGCAAAGAAGAACAGTTTCGCTTGGATTAAATATGTGCAATTTAAATCTTTGTGCTTATAATTAGAAAAGGAAAATCCTCTTTAAATGCCTTTCATAAATATTTTCTTCCACACACTGACCAATTACCTCTTCATGCTTCTTAAGTAAATAGGTGTATTCTGCTCCCATTTCAGCAGCTACTAC
>DENY01000013.1 GCA_002359825.1 Bacteroidales bacterium UBA2632 | reverse complement strand
ATTATTCTCATTCAAACTAAACATATCTTTTTGACGGCAAAGATCAGCTAATCTGATTCTATTGACAAGACGGCAAAATTGGGATGCTTACGAAAAATAGAATAACTGGAACAGTAGAATGGTACAAGAAAAACACATCGGACATGCTATATGAGTACACTGTACCAACCCCTCCTTTTTTACACAATCGCATTATGGCCAATGTGGAATGCTGAACAGAGGTTTTGAATTCTCTGTAAGCGCCAACATTCTCAATAACAATGATTTCAGTTGGACCAGTTCTGTTAATGGAGCATTCAACCACAACGAAGTGACAAAGTTATCAGATGAACTCTATTCTACTAATAGAATCTATGTGGGTGATGTTGGGGGAATCAGAGGTATGTCTGCTACTTCATCTTCAATTATTGAGGAGGGTTACCCTGTAGGACAATTTTATATGTTGAAATGTAACGGGATAGATGCTGACGGTAAATACATTATAGAAGATATAGATGGAGATGGATCGATATCGGATGCAGACCGCACGTATGTTGGAAGTCCACAACCCGACTTTATATTTGGATGGCAAAATTCTTTCGCTTATAAACAATGGGATTTGTCTTTCTTCTTCAGAGGAATGGTGGGCAATGATGTGTTGAATATTGGTAAAATAGCTTATTCAAATCTACAAAGTTTACCAGGAGCAAATGTAAGAAAAGAGGCAGTAACGATTGGACTGAAAGAGGCTCCCAAATTATGTAGCTACTATATTGAAGATGGCTCTAACATAAGGTTAGATAACTTATCGCTGGGATATACCTTCAATACAAATAGGTATGATTGGTTAAATAGCGCCAGATTGTATGTGACAGGACAAAATCTTTTTGTTTTGACAAACTACACCGGATTAGATCCTGAAGTGAAAATGGATGGAGTCGACCCAGGAAAAGAGGAACGTGAGTTTTATCCAAAAGCACGTACTTTTACTGTTGGAGTAAGCTTAAGTTTTTAATATCTTAAAATTTGAAATTATGAAATTATTATATAAATATTACTTGATAAGTATTCTCATAATTGGTTTTTCGTTTTCATGTACAGATTTGAGCGAGACAATTTATGATAAAATACCGGCAGATGAATTTGGAAATAACCAAGCGCAGATCAACTCTATTATTGCTCCAATATATAGAACCTTGAAGGGTGTATGGCCCGGTGATGGCTTAGTACTATCAGAACAAACAGGCGACATGGCTATTACACCAACTCGGATTGGTGGTGACTGGTATGATGGTGGTGTGCACCAAGAGTTTGCCCGACATACATGGCAACCACGCAATTCGGTTATCAATGGAATGTGGAATAATGCCAATTCGGGAGGTTCTACTTGCAACAAAGTTTTAGCGCTTATAGAAGCCAACCAAGCTATTGAAGAGTCACGACGCGAACAAGTGTATGCCGAAATTAGAGGTGTTAGAGCTTTTTGGTTTTACATGTTAGTCGATTATTTCGGAAATGTTCCTTTGGTAACCAATTTCGAAGATCAGGAACTACCTAAAACTACCGCAAGAAAAGATGTATATAGTTTTATCATTCAAGAATTGAATGATATCAAGGATCTGCTCCCTTCGGAAGTGTCTGCCGCTACATACGGTAAGTTTACTAAAGGAGCCGCCTATTTTCTTTTAGCCAAGATGTACTTAAATGCGGAAATATTTAATGGTACTGTATCTCAAACTGCTTTTACAAAAGGTAGTCCAGAGTGGCAAAAATGTATAGATGCTTGTGATGAAGTTTTAAAACTACCTTATATATTAGAGCCTAATTGGAAATTGAGTTTTGAGGTAAAGAACGAAGCTTCAAAAGAAATTATTTTCCCTTGTGTGTTTAGTAGTAATGATGGTGGAAATCACCTATTCTTCCGCACATTGCACTACAAAGACCCTCTTGCTTTGGGGATTAGTATTTCTCCTTGGAATGGCATAAGTGCAAATCCTGACTATGTAAACCAATTTGACAATAATGACAAACGAAAAGCCGGTTCATTCTTAATTGGCGAAATGCGAGATGCAAAGACAGGTGAAATTCTTATCACTCAACACGGTAGAGAACTGATACATACAATAGATATCCCCATGATAGCAGGAAGTACTGCAAAATATGATGGTATTTGGGGAGAGGTTCAACAAGAAGTGGGAGCACGCTGTTTCAAATGGGTTATTGAACCCGGCTTATCTTCTGATGCAGAAAATGATTTTGCTTTCTTCCGTTTGGCCGATGTATATTTAATGAAAGCTGAAGCGTTGGTAAGATTGAACCGAAATGCAGAAGCACTGCCACTTATAAATGCAATCCGAAAAAGAGCATTCGATAGCGATGACAAATTGCTGACAACGGTTACTCTTGATGATGTATATAAGGAACGCAGATTTGAAATGGCATGGGAGTGTTATTCAAGACAAGACAATATTCGATTTGGCAATTTTTTGAAACCTCGTTTCTTAAAGCCCGAAACAACTCCTGTTTATAGAATGTTGATGCCTATCCCCGTTCAGGCTATGGAGGCTAACAATCAACTGACTCAGAATCCTGGCTATCCTGGATTGAAATAAAAAAAGATTGATTCAAAAATGGTAAATATAAAGGTGTCCGATTATAAATTGGACACCTTTATTATTCATGGTTTTCTACGTATCATTTTTATCAGTATATACAAGGCAACCGAAGATCTTCTATTATTCTGTCGTGTCTATTACGCAAAAGTGAATAATATATTTCGTTTCTAAATCTAAATAATTGTTTAATTGGCAGGGCTTGTATATGGTAGTCTATTTACATATTTCTTCAAAACATTTCCGATGCAGTGAAAATGTTTCAAACAGATGAAATTTGAATCCATCGTTGTGAATATGTTTGAAAACACAATATGTTCAAATTATTGATGTAATTTGCTCCATTCATGCCATAAAAAATGCATTTTCGAAGTAGAATTTTATTTTCATCAGTTGATTCTTCAATATTAGTTGATTTTTTCTTTTTGCACAGGATTTTTCTCCCATATTTGGTCAAAAAAGCACCGTTTTTTCGATTCAAAACATTTCTACCGCCGTGGATTGCATTTTCATCAGATGGAAACCCAATCCATCGCCATGGATTTGATTTCCACCTGATTTATTCAGTATTTTCTGATGAATTGTAAAAAATAGCAGTCTATTATTTACAAATTGATTTTCTTTAAATCTAAAGAAAATGAGAGTTTTAAAAGAATCTTCTCTTTTGAAACAAACTTACAATTTTTATAAATAGATTTGGGATGAAGAAGCATTCTATAACCGTAAGATAGCTAATGATTGCCCTTGGTAAACGACTGCAATATTACTAAAAATTAACATTGTTTTCTTCTATTTTTACTACTTTGTTCTTGCCTAATTGAGGTATGATCTACACAATTAAATTCGAATTTTACATCTACAGGTATTTATCAAAAAACTCACACCAAAGAGTGAGAGTTTTTTGATAAATACATATTTTCACCGTTGATACTTTTATACAACTTATATGGGTTCTATATTGCATCAGAGACGCTTAATCTATATCATTTTTGTTTTTATTTACTTGTCACCATTGCCAACAACCACTTTAGATAATCTGCAGTAGTTTTAGATTGGTTTTTTTTCAAACTGTTTTTCAAAACTTTTTCCACATCTCTTTTCATAGCCTTTGGTGCTTCAGCTGCAGTTGAATGAGCTGCGATATCAAAAAGAACTTGCTTCGCACCAGCTTTTGCCATCACATTTTCTTCAGACATCATTCCAGCCAAATGTTCAACCATGGGTGCTCCAATGGAAATTGCGGACTTATAAGCCAGTTCGCGCAAACGAACATCCTCATCATAAAACCCTTTTGCAACATAGTCGGGTTCGATATCAAAATCACGTATAGTAATATTTCTAAACTTTGCATATTCACCTACATGACTGTGGTTAGTTTGAAAACCAATAGCTCCTATCAAGTTTTTGTCCTTCATGGCTTCCACTGTATCTGTATTGGCCATTGTGGTAACCTCTCCATCCACTGATATTGTAATCATTTTTCGATCACACGTAATTTCCATATCATGCCATATATCTGTTGTTTCATCGGGTCGGTTGTGAACGGCCACATATCCGTAAATGGAACCTGTACAGTGCAAATCATCACGATAGGGTGTCCATGGAGCAAGTAATTGTATCTCGTAACCTGTCCCCCAAGGGTTTTCTGGATTGCTGCGGATTAAAACGCCACTGTTACCTACTTTTGATAACAGATATTCAAATTTGAGTGTATAATTGCCAAACCATTTGTCAGTGAATAAGTCACTACCATTTTGATTTGTAGTGATCAAGATACCGTCCTTAACTTCAAATCCAGGCTCTTTATCTGGCAACATGTGCCAATTGGTGAGATCTTTACCATTAAATAAAGAAACGGTTTTGTCTTGAGAAAATGATAACAATGAAATTGTCAGAAAAGCGAATAATATAACTGTTTTATTCATTTTATTATTTTATTTGGAGATTAAATAGCTCTAAGAGACCAAGGTTTTCGATACTCTCTTGATAATAAGAAATTAGCTGCAGGGTCGTCTATAAAATGTTCATTTGTACTATCCCATTTCAATTTACGCTTCAAGCGAAACGAAATTAAGGCCAAATGCATGGGTAGTGCCATTTCGCGTGAATATTCTAAATTGCTTTCGGGTTGAATCCTCGATTTTACTGAGTCCAAAAAAGCTCTTTGATGGCCAGGCGAACGAGTCAACGTTTTTGGTACTTCCTTCACATCACTCATAACTTCATTGCCGATTTTGATTCTTCTTGTTTCATAATCACACGTTAATGTTCCATTTTCTCCTTCGAAGTGAGCTCCAATATGCATTTTGTCGGCACCCTCTACATTGGGGGGAGTGGTGGTCCAAAATACGTCAAGATCTTTAAATTTGAAGTCAACATCAATCCATTTGGGTGTGTCAGCAATTCCATCTTGGGGACTTTCTCCACGAGCATCTATGCTATAAAGCCCTTTGGGAGCTAACGACATATACATAATATCAGCAATATGACACCAAAAATCTCCAAAGACTCCTCCAGAATAATCAAAGAAACTTCTGAATGATCCATGACATCGAGCGGGGGTATATTCAACATAAGGAGCAGGGCCTAACCACATATCCCAATCAAGGGTTTTGGGAGGTGTTTCATATGCGGGGAAACCTAAACCTGATGTACCTCCTGTTTTCCACAAACGCACTGTCTTGATTTTTCCAAGTACACCCGATTGAATTATTTCGGCTACACGGTGGTAGTTATCACCAGCATGTATGTAATTTCCTAATTGAAATATTCGATTATGCTTTTGAAGGGATTCGAGCATAACATTTCCCTCACNNAGTCCATATACATCTTTACCAGTTTGAAATGCCATTATAGCAACCAAAGCATGCCAATGATCGGGAGTAGCACATGTGACTACGTCAATATCTTTTCGATCCATTATATGACGAAGGTCACTGTACATGTCAGGCTTAGCGCTTGGATTTATTGCGTTAAGGGTCTTTCGACCTTTAGCCAAATGGAGTTCGTCCACATCGCACAATGCTACAATTTCAGCATCGGGAAGTCCAGCAAACCAGCGTATATGTCCCGCGCCCATATTGCCAGTGCCAATATGGGCAACTCTGATTTTGTCACTCGCAGCCACTCTTTTTAGGCTTGCTGTAGTGTAAGCTTTGGTTATAAATGGGAAACCCATTAATCCTAATCCTGTGTTTTTAAGAAATTTTCTTCGATTCATCCTTTATTTTTGTTTTAGATTAGTGTTTTCTAAGGATTGAGTTTATTTTTACATGAAAACGCTAATATACAAAAAATANNCAAAAAATAAATAAAAACAAATCTTTTCCTAATAGAATATATAGTTTATTTTAATTTTTATCTGTTGTGTTGTAAATAGCCATTAGATTATAACTTTTTTTGTAAGCTGTCATCAGATTCTTCTTACGTGTTTTAGTTAAAATTTAGCACAAAAAAGAGGATGACCAATGATGGACACACTCTTTTACGATGATTGTTTTAGCTAAACCAGTTTTGGTTTTTTCTAATTTACTCTCAATAAATCAGTTCAAAATTATCTACTATTAATTTACTGCCTGGAGCACCTATAAAGTAGTCGCCCAAATAGCTCGATGTGAACACCACAATAATATGTGTTGGCGTGTCCGTTGCAGCATCTCCCCATGTAGTTTCTGGCATATTGCTTGGGTTAGTGGCCGATGTATCATCATCATGACCATATTTCAATACTTGCTTGGCATACTCTTCCACGCCATTTGGAGCTTTTCCGTTGCTGGCATATTTAATTTCTACTTCCTGTGTCTTCCAATTTTCTTGTGTAGCGCCACTTCTAAACCATGCAACACCCAATCGTTTCACTTCGTCACCCTCTCTTTTCTCAAGAATGAGATACATATCCATAGCGTCTTCGCCAGCCACAGGTTTGCGTTTTCCATCTATCAATCCTTTAGCTGGGCTGTATTTATAATCTACTTTAAATGCTTTTGGCATTTCGGTATATGGAATACCAAACACTGGACGAGCATTCACTGTATTGCCAATATCAAATCTTCCAGTAAAAATATTGCCTGCAGCAACTCCTTTACCTGCAATAGAACCAAAAAAGCCCATATTTGTTGTTGTTAGTTCTGCAGCAAAATTATCAGCATCTACTATTTGTGGTTGCGAAGGCAATTTAGACTTATCACCACTCAATGCTATTATCGCACCTTGATTTCCGGTTCCCCATGTAGTGTCGTCATTGTTTTCACCTATTTCTTCATACTCATAGTTAGAGTGTGTTGCTGTGTGCCACAAGTCGAAATTGCTATTGGGAATTTGCGGTTTATTTGCGCCACCACTTCCATCTCCACTTTCTACCACTACATAATACACTCTCGTGCTTCCATCCTCCGCTTTTACCGTGTAGGCTACAGGATGGGAGAAATCTTGTTTTTCGCCAACAGCAGGAGAAACTGTTGCATAATCAGAAATCTTTATGCTCGTTGCGCTAAGGCTCGTTATTAAAGCATTGTCCGAAACTTTTACATAAATAGTGTCGCCTTTTATTAAAGTAGAAGCAGACTGCCCTTCCAGTTGGAATATGAGCATCTCTTTATCAGAAAACTCTCCAAAATAATCCCTTGTAGAGCAACCAGCTATTATCAATCCTATTAGAAATAAGAAGCTTATTATTTTTTTATTCATCGTTGTCTGTTTTTAGAAATAATATGAGAAACCAAAACCTAATTTCAGAAGGTCGAACTTCAGGTTTAGATCTGTCGATTTATTAGTTGAATTTTCTTTGCGGTTACTCTCCGATGGAGGATTGTTTTCAGGATACGTATAACTTACGTCTTCTTTGGAGTGTGAAAATCCAAGAATACCCATATTCAAATCAAAAGCAAAATCATCTGTAAGGAAAATAAGAATTCCTGGTCTTATACTCACCCCAATACTATGTTTCACAGCATAATTGCGCTCCAAAATTTCACCAATATATGTTTCTGATGGGCCGCTTTTGTATCCGTAATACAACTCCGTTTGGTTGGTTGCATAAAAAACATTGTTGGATGAAATGGGTATATGATTTTTGATAAAACCCAATGCCCCATAGCTTCTATTGAAGTTGCGAATGTTACGCGTATATGAGTTGTCTAATAAATTAGCTATTAATTCAGCTTTATTTTCGCCATATTGAAGGCCTAAACCAACACTCACATTTTCTTTATAGAAATAAGAACCTTCTAAACGAACATTGAAAGCTCGTTGATTAAAATTTTTCACATCAACAACCAAGAGGTCGATATCGGAAAGATTATTAGATTTTGCAGATAAAGTTCCACCCAATAACCAGGTCCCTTTCACTAGTTTTTTGCCAACTGAATGTGCCACAGGTGTCTCTATAGAGTCTTTATTGATATTCAAAAGTCCAATATCATTTCTACCGAATGTTAGACTTATAGATATAGCTCCCAATAAACAATAGTTCGTTA
>DENY01000009.1:4746-5289 GCA_002359825.1 Bacteroidales bacterium UBA2632 | reverse complement strand
GAATACATCAAATCATGTTCCTACCCTAATAATAAAGCAAAGAGTTTGGTGGGAATGGCCAAGAAACTTATGAGTGATTATAATGGCGAAGTTCCAACAGATTTTGAATCTCTAATAACTCTTCCTGGAGTAGGCCGAAAAACTGCCAATGTGATGTTGTCAGTAGCATTTGATACTCCCGCCATGGCAGTGGATACTCATGTATTCAGAGTTGCCAATAGAATTGGACTCACCAACAACTCCAAAAACCCATTGCAAAGCGAAAAAGAGTTAGTTAAACACATACCTCGTTCAATATTATTAAAAGCACATCATTGGCTCATTCTTCACGGTAGGTATATTTGTGTGGCTCGCAAACCGAAGTGTGATATATGTGGATTGAAAGAATGGTGCAAGTATTATAAAAAAGAAGTAGAACCATTTAAGAATGAATAATTAACTGTGAATTGCCTGTTTTCTTGAATAGGCTATAAATCGCTAAGACAGTCATTACCATCACACATAAATTGAAAAGAACACAATATCCCATTCAGACATTGTGGG
>DENY01000009.1:544-4632 GCA_002359825.1 Bacteroidales bacterium UBA2632 | reverse complement strand
TAATTTCTTCTGCGGAAGGCGTAAAATTAATGCCACCCACACCTGGTCCAATTAGTTTCACATTTGCTCCTGTGCTTATAATTTTACCAGAAGTTCCATTTGCATAAATAGTTATTGCTTTATCAGACTGGAATCCAATTTTATCTGAAGTTAGAGCAGTACCATTTCTAACTAAATAAAAAGGTGTGTCATTACCAATTTTTCTAACTAAACCGAAATCTGCTTTCATATTCGTTCCCGACGAATTAATTTCTTTCCCTGACATGGTTTCAAAAATATAATCTGTAGTATTTCCATGAGATACCGTGCATCCATGCATATTCGCTCCCTCTAATCTTGTAAAATTGGCTTTTGCAAGACTTGTGCTAAATGGATATATAATTGTTGCTAAATTTTTATTCCCATTTTCATCAGTATTATAAACCGATTCTAATCGATTATGTTGTGGATAACTTGGGTATGATGCAGGATCAGAAGAAAGCACTTTTTTAACGTTAACTTCTTTGGGTGGAGTAAGATAATAAAAGCTTGCAGAAACATTTTGAACTGTAGGATAATGGTCAATCTTTGCACTGTATTCATTTAAAGAAGATATTACATCGACACGTGATTCATTGGCAGGATGCAGGTAGTTTTTCACTACATTACCTTTCTTAGCTTTCACTTCGTCAAATACAATGAAATAGCCTGGAGCATTAGTAGTGTGAACCAAAATAGAATTACGCAAATGCGTAGCAGTTCGTAATGCAGGACCTGAAGACCCAACTGCAAAATCCACGTCATCTGAGGTGAAACCTTCTAAAATACCATCTCCTAGTCGTGAAGAATGATTGTCGCCATTTATGGTTAATGTGTTGTTTAAATATGCAGGACGTACAGGCGCTCCCAGTCGTCCACCATTTACGAGTAAGCGATTGCCAAGACCTTAAAGAGAAAGCCCATTTACCTCATTGTGTGTATGCCATTCGTCTTGCGATTTGATATTGTATAATGTTAATTGCAAACCTTTAGAATCATCCTCTTTATCGCGTAGAAAAGCACCACCATTTTCATAGAGTTGACTACTGGGAACTATAGGAGCTGGAAGTGCAGATTTTGGAACAATGTATGTAAGTATATGACCAATAGGTGACTTACCTTCATGAAGCCAAGCTGCATAACCTGCTGCTGTACTGTCATAATTTCCAACACGCCAGTGCAACAAGGCGGGATAAACTTTGGATGTAGGTAACATATCGCCAATAATGATATAGTCTTTCGCACAATTAACACTTGATCCATAGAGCCAACGCTGAAACTTCTGCAATCGTTCATTATTGTAATAACGTTTATCAACTCCCGTAAACTCTAATACATCCATGTAGCCAGATTTAGCAACCTCATTATCTGATCCACCTACACGTGCCCAACCATAAGTAGTAGTAACAGGAGAAACACCATCTGGAGTAACTTGAATCATTATGCCCTCATAGTAATCATTATCGGGAGTTGTTCGCTTTCCTTTGTAGATATCCCATGTACCATGTCCTCAGCGTTGAGCATCAGCCCACGAACCACTGATTGAAACATCAGTAATTTGTACTGATATCATCGCTTCACATCCTGCAATTTCATACGGTGTTAAATCATCATACACTATATCAAGGGCCAAAATAGCCGTAAATAGCGCCCCCATCCGAGGTAGTACACCATCCCAGGTATTTCCTATTCTTAGTTGCGGGATATGAAGTCCAATAGCGTCACGCACATTTCTAGCATGAGTTTTTGCATTGTCTTCATCTAAAATGTATGCAAGCGCAGCAGCTCCCATATATTCATTTAATTCCCATGTTTGAGGGTTTGCTTTTTCCTGTTTTGAACGTAAAATTGCATCGGCCTTCATCGATTTCCATGGTTCCTGAGAGGCTTTCTCTCGCAAAGCTGGATACATCTCTTTCGTTACAATTAAAAAAGGATGTCCAGAATATTCTGTATCAGGAGCTTCTGGTTCTGGCTCTTCTTCTTTGGGTTTTTCTATTGGAACTTCTGGTGGATCTATTTCAAGCGGAGTTTCATTTTCACAAGAAGTGAATATGAAAAACAAAAAAGACAGGATTAAAGAAAAACGGATAAATTTATTCATTTTCTCAATTGTATTTAATATATCTGTCTATTTATTTTTTGTATTCACTTGAGGGTTCCGGTGTAAGTTCGGGTTCAAAAGGGTTGTAATAGAAAATATTCAAATCATCAAAATAAGAAAGCATTGGTTTCAATCGTTGCTTGAAGACTTCGTAGTTCTTATTTTCTTTATTAGTCCAAGCAGCTTCAGCTAAGGCTGATAAACGTGGATGTGTCATGAAGTCCAATCGTTTCAAGTCATCAATACGCTCTGTCCAAATGTTTGCTTGTAGTCCTTTTATTAGGTTTAAATTTTCTGCCATGCCTTGCAACGTGTCTGGTGGAAATGCGTAAGCCATTTCAAGTGGGCTATAAGCGTCTCCCCATTTTCTACCATATTGATGTGACTTATCTTGATCGAAATCAAAATAAAAAGGAATTCTTGGACACAAAACAACATTGTAACCGCCATCTAAAGCAGCCTGCAACTTATTCGTTTTGTCATGTCTCCACCACATAACCAAAGAGTTGTCAGGATCAAGTTGAAGATCAACAATCTCATCCCACCCAACCACTGTTTTGTTGAGAGACTTAATAGAGTCAGCCATCCGATGAACAAAATAGTTTTCTACTGCCTTTAAATCATCCAGCTTTACTCTTTTCATCAATTGTTTAACGTTGGTATCTGTATTCCATTTTTCGTTACCAAAATGCACTTCATCTCCACCCATGTGTATGTATTTTGATGGGAATAGTGTAGTAATTTCTCTAAGTATATCAGTCAAATATGAGTAAGTTTCTTCTTTTCCTGGATTGAAAGTAAACTCAGGATGTGATTTTGAACCTCCACCCGAGTATTCAGGATAGGCTCGATTGGCTGCTCTGGCATGACCAGGCATATCTATTTCTGGAATGATTTCAATGTAACGCTCGGCAGCAAACTCTACAATCTCTTTTATTTCACATTGGGTGTAAAATTGTGCTGGAGCATCAGGATTTAATTCATTTCCCAAACCGCCAATAGTTGTTAGGTTGGGATACTTCTTTATTTCGATTCTCCAGCCTGGATCATCTGTCAAATGCCAATGAAAAACGTTCAACTTATGCAGAGACATCAACTCTAAAAGTTGCTTCACCTTTTCCATCCCAAAAAAGCTGCGCGATTCGTCCAACATAACCCCACGCCATCCAAAGCGAGGTTCATCATTTATTGTAAGAATTGGCAGAACCATCTTACCCGATTTGGAATTAGAGAAGAGCATCAATTGCTTCAGTGTTTGCAAACCATAATAAACCCCTTTTTCGGTTCCCGCTTTGATAAGAACACCACTCTTAGAAGTTTCAAGAAAATACGATTCGTCGTTACCAGCATTTGGAGTCAATTCAATTCTAATTTTTGCATCCTTATTGCTTCCATTAGTTAATGCAATGATTTCAACAACATTAGATTTAAAGTTTTCGACAAGAGGGAGTAAAGTTTCTGAATTGACCGATAACTTGACCTCACCATTTAAAATAAGGTTGCCCTTTTCAACTTCCATATTATTGGGATATGGTATAATGGGAACAAGCTCTTGTGCTTGATTTGCAGAAGAACATGAAATTGCAAAAATTGATAGTAATAAAATAATCTGTTTCATATGAATGTATAACTTGGAAATTAAGGGTTTTACAATTTTGATTTTTTTGTTTTAACATAAAATTGATTATACCATTTTAATAGTCTAAATCAATTATCGCTTTTGGCATTTATTCATTTCATCAATTGATGTTCTCTGTTTTGGGACTATTGTTACTTAGATGTTATGTAAGTAATTGTATTACCTATGATTGTGTTGCATAATGGAAACAACCTTTCTGTTATTAATAGTTGTCTACTGTAAAAAAATGCAATGTAGCAGAATTAAATGAGTTCACAAAGAACTTTTTATAATTTCAATTTTATCACATAGTGATTTACTAAATCCTAAATGCATTTTCATTATGAA
>DENY01000009.1:0-456 GCA_002359825.1 Bacteroidales bacterium UBA2632 | reverse complement strand
TTGATTCATTTAAATTTTTATCATATTTTAAATATTGTAAAAGTTACGCTAATGATTTAAAGAACAACACTTCTGCCTTGCATATTTTCAGTTATAATTAAAAAACCTCATTTCATAACCTAAAATGTTAATTAGTCCTTGCTCATTATGAATCATTTATCATTATTTCCAAAAAACTCAAGTATACAATAAGTAACCAAGTTATTGATGCTCAAAGCCAGTGCAAATAAGAATATTAAATATTAGCTACGTTATATGAGTACACCTTTGCGTTATATGAGGATTCTTATTTTGTAATATTTCACATCTTTGCACCGTGATAAAAAACTCAAATATGATATAAATATCATCGTACTTTTTATTTTTTTTTAATAACAGAACAAATACAACACACAATCACATCACAATTAACTCAAATGTATGGGTTTATAAGCAAGGACATTTACCATTACAAAA
>DENY01000203.1:6187-10297 GCA_002359825.1 Bacteroidales bacterium UBA2632 | reverse complement strand
TAGCTAAAAAAATAAACATTATAATATGGTCGCTACTTTACAGATAAACACATACACGAAACTTAAAAAAAATAGTTCATATGGAATATTAAAATTTAAACCATCGCGCCTTATATACACGTATGTCAGGAAATGGAATCTTACTTTTTGGATTGTGAAAGCTTACATTAAACGTCCACCAACTCTCTTCAGGTAATGTGTAAATAAATTGCCCTATTCTATTTTCCCCAATACTTTTAATGTTTTTAGCATTAGGGAATTGAGGTATAGCTTTAAATTGTTTTTTTTCAATATCAAACACCCATGCACTGGTTGTTTCGGTAAGGTATAAGTTATCACCATTTGGAGCCATCAGTAGATCATGTCCACCTTTTCCTGGAATTTTCCATTCTTGTTTCTGTACAAGCTTTATTTTATTTTCAATTTTATATTCTCTCAAGACATCGTATCCAATTGCAAAAAGTGAATTTCGTTTTTCATCCCAAACAACTCCATGAGCAGAATATAAACTATCTGTAAACAGCACTTCATTAGAAACGTCTATATCAAACACCATTAGCTTATTTCCATTAACATGAGTAGAAGCCGCTGCTACTATCTTATTATCCGGCAACATTTCAATTGAATGGGCCATTTCAACGTCGGCATAAAATTCCACTGCTTTATTTTCTATGTTTATAATTGCAATAGCTCCCGATGATGATGAAATCAAAATTTTATTTCCATTGCTAATAGCTTTACAATCATCTAAATGATTAAACTTTTTATTCTTATACACATCGGGTAGATCTTTTGCTAATCGTGCATCCCAAGACCAAACAATATCTGCTTTAGAGTCTGTGCTATTATAATAATCGACAAGTAAAACCTGAGTACCACCACAAACTAAAATTAAATTTTCTGGTTTAGAGTTTACTTTACTTATAGAGTCAGAGGGCGGGTTCGGCTTCTCATTATCAGGGTATAAAACCTTTATATTATTCTTTTCATGACAAAAAATGCTAAATAGGAAAGTGGATACTGATAGAAATAAAACAATAATTATTTTTCTCATAACTGGCTTGTTATATATTAACCCCGCAAATTGAATGAATGTGTAATTTAATTGTAACTTGAAGATATCTAATTAAATTTGTTTTTGAAAACCATCTTTCACAAATATAGCGATACTTTTGAAAGTAGCAAATTTATAGATGAGTCCTACAATATTAACTTTCAAACCAATAATACAGGAGGTAAAATATTAATTACCAATTCTACAAAAACAGTAAAGGGGTATGACATAACAATGCAGAAGTAAATACTACCAACCACTAACACACAAATGAAAGAGAGATGTCTCCATTACGAAACATCTCTCTTTCATTTTTAAATCAAGAATTTCTATCTCTCCNNTTGGGGTTAGTCTCTGTGTCTATATCCAACTTTCGGCTCGGACCATAAGGAGGCCCATCATCATTGTATCTGAAATGCTCCGCGCCCTTTTCTCCCGTCTTAAATTTTTCAATATCAGCAGCTCTACCATCTACATCAGGAGTAGTTTGAGGTCGTGAACCATCGCTTTCTATAAATTCTACGGGAGGATCGGTATCATATTCACTTTCTTTCAATCTTTTGGGTTGTTCTTTCTTGTCTGTCTCCAACCTTTTAGACTCTTTTTTTTGAATTGTCCCTAACCTTTTTTGGTCTTCTTTTTTCTTTTCGTTTTCCATAATTATTCTGTTTTTCAGTACTACATTCAAGAATATGGCTTGTGTTATACTGCATTAAAAACAAACTCACCGCCTTTATGTTCGTGTAAACAAAGAATGTAGCGGTAATAATTAGTAAAAACTGTTTGTAGACCTCTCTATTGGATTCTGTGAAAAAAGATGTCTATTCTTACTCGTCGGAAGTCTCTTTTTTCATCCATATAGGTGTGGTGTCTGACTGATGATCGCGACCAATAATATCTTTGTATAATTCGGGTCTTCTCGCATTTTTGTATCGCCAACCTCCTGAAAGCTGAATTTTGTCTTTGGTAAGCTTCGAAATTGTAATGTCGTCTTCAAAAGATTTGATTTCTGAAAGAACTTCTCCGTAAGGATCAAGAATCATCGAATTTCCATTTTTCAATTGGTCTCCGTCGTAGCCAATAGGGTTGGTATAAGCATAATAGACTCCATTGTCATAAGCCCTTGCAGGCAACCATCGCATGAGCCAACGTCGGCCTTTTGGTCCGTCAAACTCCAACCTCAATGAAACGGGATCGTTTTCTCGGTTTTCCCAATATTTGTGGTCTACATAACCGCGATGTGGCATGGCAGAAGGAGTGCAACACGTAACATGAGGTGCGAAAATCAACTCTGCTCCTAAAATAGCGGTTGCTCTTACATTTTCCACAACATTGTTGTCATAGCATATCAAAATGCCACACCGCCAACCCAATAAGTCGAATACACAATAGTCATCTCCTGGAGTCATATAGGGGCTAATGAAAGTATGCAGTTTTCTGTGCTTGGCAATCATCCCATCTCTTGTAACACATATATAGGTATTGTAGATTTTCCCGTTTTCTTTCTCTACCAAACCTGCCAAAACAGGCATATCAAACTCTGTGGCAATGGCAATCAAGGCTTGTGTGCTGTGTCCATTGGGCACTTCCTCTGCCAAATCTGCTATCTCTTGAAGCGTCAAATCTTTTGTAAATGTATAGGCTGTAATCGACATTTCGTGAAAACTGATTACATCCGCTCCCTTTGATTTTGCCTTCTTAGTGAGATTTCTGATTACGGACAGGTTGTATGACTTGTCTCCGTCTTTGGGTTGAAACTGTGCTACTGCTAAGTTCATAATTTTTAGGATTGTGATAAGGAATGGAGGTTTTATTCTGATTATAAACTAATTACGATCTATTTTACATGAATCAATCTTTTACCCTCGTGTTCATACCATTTATCTTTTGATTTGATATGTATATAATATACGCCTGGTTGTGTAAAAGTAGGATTCAATTCGGCTTCCCAAATATGTTTAGAAATGGCAGCTGCACCCATCTTACGCCAAGGGGCTTTCTCTATTTCATTTTCTCGTTCTTTTTCGGCCAATCTGATGGGGTCTTTTTGTGGAACACTCTTCATTTCTATCCACTCACCATTTTCGCCCATCTTCATTTTCACTTCAGCATCGGGCAATGCATTAAAGATGTTGGCGGTTACTTTTATTGCATCTTTACTGTCAATAGGCACTACCTCAGGCATATCAATGTGCATTTGATAGTCGGCAGGCTTACCGGCAGACCTCCATTCTAAGTTCCAATCTTTCTCACTGATGTTCAAAAATGCATATCCGTTGGGAGTTCCATCCGTCATCATGGCATGGGGTATACCGTACTCGTTGGGAGCACCCGACCACCATGCACCACAAGAGGTGCCNNCTCACTGTATGCAAGGGCTTTTTACCCATAAAGCCTTGTGAATCATCGACAAAGTGATGATAATGTCGGTGTGTATGAGCGGCTAATGATATCGTTTTTTCATGGCGTGCTAGGAGGTTGTAAAATGTCTCTTTTTCTGTGTTGTTCACCCATTTGGTTGACATTTCAAAAGGGATGTGCGACAACACTACCAACCATTGTTTTTTATCCAATCGCTTAATTTCATTTTCCAAAAACTTCATTTGGTCTTCTCCCAATCCCGTTCGGTAATTACTGTATGGTTTTTTATCCTCAGCATTCCATCTTATATTATCGAGAACAATGAAATGTGCTGGACCATAAGTAAATGAGTAGTAATTGGGCCCAAATTTATTGAACCATGCTCCCCTACCCTCGATGCTGTTTTTTCCTGTATAATCGGCATCGTGATTTCCGGGAACATACCACATTGGGATACCAATAGTGGACAAACTACTTGCTACATGGCCAAAAAGATTGAGATCATTGAAAACAACATCTCCCAGCGTAACACCAAACTGTGCATCAGTGCCAATCAAGTCGGGCAAGATATCTTGAGACATATAAAATATCTCTTTGTCATTGCGCGGTTGTGTGTCACCAAATATCAATCCTTTTATTTCATTGGGTTCCTTAGAAGGATAAAGTGGAAAGTTGACCATATTGGGCAAAGCAGC
>DENY01000203.1:2246-6115 GCA_002359825.1 Bacteroidales bacterium UBA2632 | reverse complement strand
ATGACAGTCCAATTGCGTGGTTTTATCACAAAAACGAATGAGTTATCCTTCATGGGCAATTCATATTCGCCTTTGCGATTGGTAATTACCACATCTCGTCCGTTGGAAACTGCGATTCCTTTAATTGGTTTCTCGAAGGAATCGAACTCTCCATTTATATTTTTATCGTGAAACACTACGCCTTTTACAGAGGTAGATACTTGTGCAAATATTCCTACTTCGTTATGCAAAGCAGGCAACAGAAATAAAAGTGTGAGAACACTGAGGAAGGACTTTTTCATTGGAAAACAAGTTTAAATATAATTGATAATTGATTTTTTAATTAGCTTCTCGTTTGAATTATCTCTTTCAGAAGGTAACTCTCTCACCTCTTAATTTTTATGCGTTTTTTGAGCAGCAGAGAAATATATCTTATTCACAAAGATAAAAAATCAATTCAAATATGTTTGTTAAATGTAGGATAGATTAAGGGAAAGATAGAGGCTGATTTTTATTTTATAGATGGAAAGCTGGGTAAATTAATGGGTGCAAAAGGACAGGCCGCGACCTGTTCACACCCTCTTCTCCGCTATCACAAATTTGCAATTCGTAATTAATCAAAACACTTTATTCTTTGGTGTAGTTGCCACAAAATCCTTTAAATAGAAAGGTTCGAAATAGGCAACATTCTCAAAATCTTCTGCTTTGTAGGCAGTCAAACTTAGATCGATCATACTCGAAGCCAATGGGTGAATATCAGGAATGAAAATTGCATTGGGGTGCGTGATAATATCTTTGCATTTGAATGCACCATCGCCAAAGAAAGCAATTTTGTGATGGGGTAGCAGATTCATAAAGCTCATCTGATCAATTATTTTTGCACTAGTGGGTTCTATTATATCCAATGTGTGATTGAAAACAGACGTGTAAACCTCCATTCGTCGGGCATCAATCATGGGGCAAAGCAAAATATCGTTATCCACAGTTTTTGCAACCATTGCCGCTAAAAGTGTGAGGGTAGGAATGGCAATAAGTTTGGCATCAAGTCCGTAAGCAAGCCCCTTTGCCTCTGATACTCCAATACGAAGGCCNNAACGGAGATAGCATGAATACGAAGATTGTTGACGCGCGCAAAATGAATGGCTTCTTCAGTAAAAACGCCCAACAATTTGGCATGAGATTGCTCTGCATAACTTTCTTTATTGAAGACTAACTTATTATCAGAAGAGAGCGAACATGAACAGACCTTTGTGGCTGTTTCAAGATGTAGGATATTGATTGTTGAATTCATTGTGTGTTATTTAATAAAGCAGAAATGTAGCCATTATTTTTAAATAAAACAGCTATTTCATTCAATTTTTTGCACAAAAAAGCTGCACCATAATTGATGCAGCTTTTCTATTTTTTCGTGAGGACTGATATTTAGTATCTGTCTCTGCCGCCACCACCTCTGTTGTAGCCACCGCCGCCACGTGGGCGTTCTGTACGTGGACGAGCTACGGATACTGCAAGAGTACGACCGTCATATTCAGCTCCATTAAGTTCTTCAATAGCACGTTGTCCCTCTGCTTCGTCGTCCATTTCAACAAAACCGAATCCTTTAGAACGGCCTGTTTCTCTGTCTGTAATAATCTTTGCTGAAGAAATAGCTCCGTATTCTTCAAATAGTTCTTTTAAATCGGCGTCGTTAATTTGATAACTTAAGCCAGCTACAAAAATGTTCATGTAATAATAATTAAATAAGTAAAAATTTATTGTTGCGCAGAAATTTTGGATCAGGAAGGTGAAAAAGGACTTAACAATGCTGTAAAGAAACCAAATACCCATGCTGGATAAAAACTTATGCTGCACAAAGATATAAATAATATTATACTATCAAACAATTAAATGACATATTTTTGTGGTAATATATCATTTTTTCTCTATTATTTCGTAAACCTTTTGTAGAAGCCAATAGTAAAAAAGAGTAAAACTGATACACAATCAATAAAACTATGTTTTTATCTATCATCTTCAATCGTTTATGACAAAAATGCACCCTAATTGGAGAAGTAATAATGCATGAAAATAAAAACCTATCATTAATAAGGCTCTGTAGCAGGTTATGGATAGCATCTTAAACTTCAGCTTCTTGAAGGGAGATGACAAGTCATACAATAAACTTTCACTAAAAAAACGCTCTCTTTACTTGTTAAATAAATATTAGAACACTATCTTTGTTTATAGCATGACAATGCACTCTCTTCATAACAGCTCTGGTTTGCTGAAGACAATGGTAGTGAACGCTACACCCATTTGCAAGGATCCAAACAGAGTAGTTTTTTTAGAAAGTACATGCTTGATTATTATTTAACCTGTGCACTGAGATAAAAGACATGAGAAAAAGTTTTTTATTACAATTCATCGAAAGCAAAAACAATTTACTTAAACTAATAAATTAGCAATTATGGGAAATAAAAAGAACTTCATCCTCGACACCAATGTTATCCTTCATGATTACAAATGCTTAGACAACTTCGAAGAAAACGACATCTACATTCCATTCGTTGTTTTGGAAGAACTCGACAATTTTAAAAAAGGCAATGAGCAAATCAACTACAATGCTCGTGCGTTTGTGCGCGAATTAGACGATTTCACAGAGAATGGTTTGTTTGAAGATGGAGCAGAACTGGGCTTTGGAAGAGGAAGACTCTATATCCTAAACATGCCCGAATATAGTGAAGAGATTGCGAAATCTTTTCCCGATCCCAAACCTGACAACCAAATTCTATCCGTTGTGCTGGGTGTAGGCAAGAAATATCCTGATATCAAAACCATTCTTGTTACAAAAGATATCAACTTGCGCATGAAAGCGCGCTCGCTTGGGCTTCTTGTCGAAGATTATATAACGGACAAAGTTATTAATGTTGATGCTTTTTCTGAAGAAGAATTGGTGATAGAAGGTGTTGATGCCGATTTAATAGATAAGTTGTACAGCACCCCCCACGGCATCGACATTGACGAGTTCAACTTTGATGTACACTTAGAACCCAATCAGTGCTTCATCTTGAAGAGTGAACGCAACACTATATTAGTGCGAAACAATCCATTTACACAACAAATAGTGAAAGTGGAGAAAAAGTCAAACTTTGGTATCCAGGCTCGCAATGCGGAACAAGCGTTTGCCCTTGAAATTTTGAACGCGCCCGACATTAAACTAGTTGGTATAACTGGTAAAGCAGGAACGGGTAAAACATTGTTGGCATTGGCTGCGGCACTGAATCAGCACAATGAATATACACAAATTCTGTTGGCCCGTCCGATAGTTTCGTTGTCAGACAAAGACTTAGGGTTTTTACCGGGTGATGCAAAACAAAAGATTGGTCCTTATATGCAACCTCTTTTCGACAACTTGAATGTGATTAAAGCACAACTTTCGTCTAATAATCCCGAATCGAAAGTGCTTGAAGAAATGCAATCTTCGGGCAAGTTGGAGATTGAAGCATTGGCCTACATTCGTGGGAGAAGTCTCAATGATACATATTGTATAATTGACGAAGCGCAAAATTTAACTCCACATGAAGTAAAAACCATTATTACGCGTGCTGGCGAAGGAACGAAAATGGTGTTCACGGGTGACTTGCAACAAATTGACTCTCCCTATCTTGACTCACAGTCTAACGGTTTGGCTTATATGATAGATAAAATGNNCTTGTAAAAGGCGAAAGAAGTGAACTTTCGGAAATTGCAAGTGATTTATTGTAAGACAAAACGATCTATCAATTGAATTAAAATGAAAAGACTGCCTTGCAATGAGGCGGTCTTTTTTTTGCATCATGAGTAGTTATAGGAAAACATGGGTAGTGACATTCAATGTAAACTCATTCATGAAAAAGGTCACATCAATTTGA
>DENY01000203.1:1908-2121 GCA_002359825.1 Bacteroidales bacterium UBA2632 | reverse complement strand
CCTGTAAATAGTTTATAGCAACACAGTTTGATTAAGTCTGACAGTAAAATGTAAAGCAAACATATACTTTTGCATATGATCCAAACATATTTTACCTCCATCTACATTTCACCAAGAGCAAAATATAAAAGATTGCTCTTGCGGTGTATAGAATGCACTCCATCGAAAAATTTTCATTGTTTTGTAGGGTACAAAACCTATAAATTGAACAAG
>DENY01000203.1:0-1797 GCA_002359825.1 Bacteroidales bacterium UBA2632 | reverse complement strand
ACAATTTTTGGCTTCCGTAGGGTACACAACCATTTCCCTTAACAAGTTATGGCTTTCGTAGGGTGCGACAGCATTACCCTTAACAAGTTTTGGCTTGCCGACCCTCGGCTACGATTGTTTATAACGAATCTCTTTTTCACAACTCTGCATAAATTCATTATCTTTGTACCTCAAAAATAACATACAGACTCAAAACAACGATGCAAAAACCATCTCTTCCCAAAGGAACCCGTGATTTTTCGCCCGAAGAAATGGCGAAACGCAACTATATATTCGATATCATCAAAGATGTTTATAAACTCTATGGTTTTAAACAGATAGAAACGCCTGCCATGGAGAATCTCTCTACCCTAATGGGGAAATATGGCGAAGAGGGGGGTAAAATTTTTTTTTTAAATATTAAATACTTCCCTTTTTTTTTTTTTTTTTTTTTTTAAAAACCCCGCCCCCCCCAAANNTCGGAAAAAGGCTTGCGATATGATTTAACTGTTCCTTTTGCACGTTATGTGGTGATGCATCGCAACGAAATTACATTTCCCTTCAAACGTTATCAGATACAGCCTGTATGGCGCGCCGACAGACCGCAAAAAGGTAGATATCGAGAGTTTTTTCAGTGTGATGCCGACATAGTTGGGTCGGATTCGTTGTTGAACGAAATTGAGCTAATTCAAATTATTGATAAAGTATTTACACAACTCGGAATACGAGTTGCTGTCAAACTCAACAACCGAAAAATCCTTTCGGGCATTGCAGAAGTAATTGGCGAAGCCGATAAAATAACCGACATCACCGTTGCAATTGACAAACTGGACAAAATTGGGCTTGAGAAAGTTAATGAAGAGTTGGCTTCTAAGAACATACCAGAAAGTGCAATTGAAAAACTGCAACCCATCATATTGCTCGAAGGTGACGAAAGTTACAAATTGGGAGTACTGAATAAAATNNAGGTGACGAGAGTTACAAATTGGGAGTTCTGAAAACAGTTTTAGCTGACTCTCCTGTTGGACTAAAAGGTGTGGAAGAGTTAGAGTTTATACTGAACAGGGTTGCTTTACTTAATCTTGTCAACAGTGTTGAACTTGACCTCACCTTGGCGCGTGGCTTGAGTTATTATACTGGCGCAATCATTGAGGTGGAGTCGCTGGATGTAGAGATTGGCAGCATTACGGGTGGTGGACGATATGACAATCTGACTGGCATATTCGGACTCCCCGATGTGTCTGGTGTAGGTATTTCGTTTGGTGCAGAAAGAATTTACGATGTATTGAATCAATTGAATCTTTTCCCCGAAGATTTATCGCAAGGTGTGGATGTTGTGTTTGTCAATTTCGGAGAAAAAGAAGAAACGCATATACTGCCTATCCTCACACAGTTGCGCAACAAAGGAGTTTCTTGTGAAATATATCCTGATACAGCAAAGATGAAAAAGCAAATGACGTATGCCAATAATGTGAAAGCTCATTTTGTAGCCATTATTGGGGAGAACGAGATGGTAGATAACAAAATCACGCTTAAGAATATGATAACGGGCGAACAGCAAACGGTTTCATTGGAGGAAATGACTGGTTTGGTGGTGAAGAAATAACATTGCAATATAAAAGAGGAGAGAACTTCACTTTGTTTAGTCCTCTTATATTGTTATAAGACTAGCAACACATTTTGAGAATGTGTATAATAAATAGTTGTGTTTTGAAGATTACTTATAAATGACACCATTTATAATAGCTTGTAAGGCTTCGTTAAGCCCCATGAAAGATGAACTTTCCCACTCTTTAATATCTCCATATAAGTATATTT
>DENY01000202.1:3768-4003 GCA_002359825.1 Bacteroidales bacterium UBA2632 | reverse complement strand
TAAGCTCGATATATTATAGTGTTGTTTGTGTAAACCATCACATTATTTATATCTTTGTTGAAACAATATACATTTATTTCGATATGAAAGCACTTTCTTATTTTTTTATCGCATTCCTCACTCTCTTTTGTGTAAGTCTTGTTAGTTGTAATACAAAAACCAAGCCAATTAATGAATCATCCGAATGGATTCAACTATTGGCGGATGACAATCTGGATGATTGGACTGTAAAAAT